>SHVW01000104.1 GCA_009694085.1 Alphaproteobacteria bacterium | reverse complement strand
AGAGCGGGAGCGTTGAAGTCACCGCGCAGCGAAATCGGATGGGACATGGCGAACCTCCTCGGTTCACCCTTTGAATCACGCCAACCGCGTTTCGGGAATCCCCTGCGTGCCGATCAACAAGTCGCCTTCACTCCCCTTTGGTAGAAGTTGTAGAAGACATTCTCAGCTTTTTGGCCCCAGGCGTGGCTTGTTCCTCGAATCTATCCGGCAGTAGCCTAGTCACACGGCCATGGCTATGATATCCGGAGACATTATGATGCGGCCGCGACCGAGAAAGGTCGGGCTACGCGGCGCTTCAGGTTGTGAGATTGGTCACAGGCGGGGGCTATCGTCCGTGCCAAGCTGATGGTGACAAACGAATGTCGAATGCGGGGCGAATGGAAACAATGGCAAGCGGATCGGTCAAAACAAAGGCTTCGGGCATTGTGATCGCCGCGTTGATCGCGGGCCTATCGCTCGGCGGTTGCGCCACCGGCGGTTCAACCGGCGCTGCGGACGACGTCAACGATCCGCTCGAAGTGCCGAACCGCATGGTCTTCGCCATCAATGACGCCTTGGACAACTTGGTCATGAAGCCGGTCGCCTATGTCTATCACGAAGCCGTGCCCGATCCGATCCAGATGTCGATTCGCGCCTTCCTGAATTATCTGCGCACGCCCCTTATCCTGGCCAACGACCTGCTCCAGGGCGAATGGGGTCGCGCGCGCGTCACGGTCGAACGGTTCTTCCAGAATTCCGTGGTCGCCGGCCTGTGGGATTTGGCGGCTGAAAACGGCCAGCCTTTCCACGACGAGGATTTCGGTCAGACCCTTGGGGTTTGGGGCATGGGCGAGTATTTCTATCTCGTGCTGCCGATCTTCGGGCCGTCCAGCCCGCGCGACGGTATCGGGTTGGTGGTGGATCAGTATCTCGACCCGCTCTCGCGCTACTTCTCGAACACCCATCAAACCGGCCTATGGCTCGGGCGCGCGGGAATCGACGGCGTCGACACGCGCTCGCGCTACCTCAAATCGCTCGACGAGATCGAGAAGACCTCGCTCGATTACTACGCCACGATCCGCAGCCTCTATCGCCAGAAGCGCGCCGACGAGATCGCCAACGGCAAAGGCGGCGGTGTCAGGCTCGTGCCCGGGTTGTCCTCGGATGACGACGCACCGCGCACGCAGACCAGCACCACGCCCCAATAGGTCGATCGCCATGACGAAGCATCGCACGATCGTTTTTGCGGCGGCGGCCCTTCTCGGCCTCGCCATTGCTCTGCCCCTTCCCGTTGCTGCCCAAACCCCGGTTCAGGACGGCGCGCGCAAATTCGTCGATGGCCTGGCCGAAAAGGCGATCGCCGCGCTGACCATCAAGGATATTTCCGAGAAGGAGCGCGCCCAGCGTTTCCGCACCCTGTTGGTCGAGAGCTTCGACGTTCCGGCCATCGGGCGGTTCGCGCTCGGCAAGTATTGGCGCGAGGCGTCGGAGCTGCAGAAAACGGAATATCTCAAGCTGTTCGAGGCCATGATCGTGGCGACCTACGCCTCGAGCTTCGGGGAATATTCCGGCGAAGCCATCAAGATGAAAGAGGCGCGCATCGACGACCCCCGCCTGATCACGGTGCAGAGCGAAGTGGTCAAGCCGGGCAACCCGGCGATCCGGGTCGATTGGCGCGTGCTGACCGATGAGGGCAGCAAGTTCCGCGTCGTCGACGTCGTGGTCGAGGGCATCAGCATGAGCCTGACCCAGCGCAACGATTATGCCGCCGTCATTCAGCGCAATGGCGGCACCGTGGATGGCCTGCTGGTCGCGCTCCGCGACAAGGCCAAGCGGTTCGAATAGCGCTGGTTACTCCAGCGTTTCGAACAGCCGCATCATCAGCCGCGCGCGCGGCTCGAACGACGAGAAATAGGCCTGCTCGTAGTCGGTGTGGGCGCCCTTGCCGTCGACGCCCAGCCCGTCCAGCGTCGGTACGCCCAGCGCCGCGGTGAAATTGCCGTCGCTGCCGCCGCCGGTCAGCTCCACGTCCTTCAGCTCGAAACCGATTTCGGCGGCCAGCACCTTGGCATGGTCGAACAGACTGGCGATGCCGGCGTTCTTGCCGTAGGGCGGCCGGTTCAGCCCGCCCGTGACCTTGACCGCGACATCGGGACCGTGGGGTTTGAGCGCCAGGATTTTCGCGCACATCTCGTCGGCTGTGGCTTGATCGGGAATGCGCAGATCGATCTCGGCCGTGCAATGGAAGGGCACGACGTTGCAAAACGTGCCGCCCCGGACGATGCCGACATTGGTGGTGATGGCCCTGCTGTAATCGGTCATGCCTTCGATCGCCAGGATCTGATGGGCCATTTCCTTGATCGCGCTGCGGCCGTCCTCGTGGCGGGCGCCGGAATGGGCCGGCCGGCCGGCGATCTCCATGACGAAGCGCGCCACGCCTTTGCGCGCGGTGACGATTTTACCGCCCTCGCGGGCGGGCTCGGTGACCAGCACGTATTTCGATTTCAGCGCCTCGCGCTCGATGATCTCGCGCGAGGTCGGGCTGCCCACTTCCTCCTCCGGGATATAAAGGAAAGTGATGGGCAGCTTGGTCTGGCGGCCGAGCCGCACGAGATGGCGATAGGCGTAGAAGGCGAGGTGCGCGCCGCCCTTCATGTCGTAGATGCCGGGGCCGAAGACGACATCGCCCTTACGCTCGAATTTTTGTTTCAGGATCGTGCCCAGGGGATGGACCGTGTCGAGATGGCTCAACACCAGGATGCCGGGCCCATCGCCGCCCCAGGGCGAGCGCGCCTTGAGCACGTCGCCGAAGCCATCGCGCCCATCCACCCGCTCGATCCGCGCGCCCAGCGCGCGCAGATCGCCCTCGACCTTGTCGACCAGCTTGTTGACCGCTTCCGGCTCGTCCGACGGCGTTTCGAACTCGCACCAGGTGCGGATGCCGTCGAAGATTTCGTCGGCGTCGATGCGGGGCTGGTTGGACGGGTTTTGGGCCATGGTCTCCTCGGGCTGGCGAAATTCGAGACCGCGACTATGCCGGAGGCCCCGGCCTTCGGCTAGCCCTCGGCTTCGCATCGCCGCTCACGTCAAACCGATCACCGCCTCGCCGATCGTGACCGCGCCGGTGGCGGCATCGATGCGCATGAGGTCCTCGCCGATCACGATGGGGCCGCCATAGTCGCGCCGCACTTCGGCCAGCAGCGCCGCCTGATCGAAGCGCACGGGCACGAAATGGGTCAGCGTCAGGATGCGCGCGCCGGCCTGGGCGGCGATTTTGCCGACCTGGTCGGACAGCGTGTGATAGCTCGCCACCCGGTCGATGGTCTCCGTGCTGCGCTGGCCGGGCTTGACGATCATCTCGCGATGGATCATGACCTCGTGGACCAGAACGTCGGCGCCCTTGGCCGCCTCGATCAAGGCCGGGCAGGGCCGCGTGTCGCCCGAAATCGCGATGCGCCGACCGCCGGCATCGAACACGAAGCCATAGGCCGTCGTAACGGGCTGGTGGTCGACCGCCACCGCCGTCACCACCAGATCGCCATGGCGCAGCACCTCGCCCGGCCCGATCTCGGTCACGTCGACCTTGAGCGCCTCGGTCGAGGGCCGGCGCTCATGGGCGATGCGCAGCTCCAGCTCCGGGCGCCACAGCTCCATGGTGCCCTCGACGAAGCGCTTGGTGCCGGGCGGGCCGAAGACGCGCTGGGGTTTGGGCCGGCCCTGATGCCAGCTCGACACGACGAGCTGGTAGAGATCGACGATGTGATCGGAATGCAGATGGGTCAGCAGCACGGCATCGAGATCGGCGCCCCTGCTGCCCGCCCCGATCAACCGCTGGGTGACGCCCGACCCGCAATCCACCAGGAATGCGCCGCCCGAAGCGCGCACCAGATTGGCCGGCCCGAACCGCCGCGTATCGCAGATCGGGCAGCCCGTGCCCAGGAGGGTGATGTCCATGACCAAAAGCATATCAAGATTGTGCAAGGACATGCCGCACGATTTTTCGCATCACGCTGGGCAAGCCCGCCTCGGCCAGGCGGTCGATTGGCCACCACGCGCCCTCTCCCTTGGCCGCGCGCCCAACCAACACCATCAGTTCCAGTTCGAAATGAGTGAAGCCGTGGCGCACGATGCCGGGCAGCGCGCGCCACTTAGCTCGCACCGGGGCCTCGGCCGCCGCGTCGATTGGGGACCAGCGCTCGGCGCGCCAATCGGTCGAGGGCACTTCCATCATGCCGCCGAGCAGGCCGCGCGCCGGGCGGCGGCGCAGCAGCACCGCGCCATCGGGCGCAATCGCCCAGAAGGCGATGCCGTGGCGCAAGGGGCGCACGGGCTTGGGCGCACGGCGCGGCAAATCCTCGGCGAGGCCCCCGGCACGCGCGGCACACATGCGGGCGAGCGGGCAGATCGGGCATTTCGGCGCGCGCGACGTGCACACCGTGGCGCCCAGATCCATCATGGCCTGGGTGTAGTCGCCGCAGCGCCGCGCCGGCGCCAGGGTCGCGGCCAGGCGGCGCAGCTCCGGCTTGACCCGGGGCAAGGGCGTGGCCAGCGCGAACAGCCGGGCGATCACGCGCTCGATATTGCCGTCCACCGCCGTGGCCCGCCGGTCGAAGGCGATGGCCGCGATGGCGGCGGCCGTGTAGGGCCCGATGCCGGGCAGGGCGCGCAGGCCCGCTTCGTCGGTGGGAAATTGTCCGCCGTGCTCGGCAGCCACCGTTCGTGCGCAGGCATGCAGGTTCCTCGCCCGGGCGTAGTAGCCGAGCCCGGCCCAGGCGCGCATCACGTCCTCGACCGGCGCCTCGGCCAACGCGCTCACGTCCGGCCAGCGCGCGAAGAATCGTTCGAAATAGGGACCGACGGCCGCCACGGTGGTCTGCTGCAACATGATCTCACTGAGCCAGACCCGATAGGGATCGGGCGTTTCGCCTGGCGGCGCGCGCCAGGGCAGGCGCCGGCGATGGCGGTCGTACCAGGCAAGCAGGGGCCGGGCGATCGCCAAGGGCTTCAGCGGCGGCTTCGGCGCGATGGGTTGCGGCATGATTCCGGTCGGGATTCTGGGACGACGGGATGGGCGCGCCAGACTATAGTTCCATCCGCATCATGACGAAACCCGCGCCCCCCGATTCGACTGAGCCGACCCGCCGGCCCGGCCTGCGCGCGCTTGCCACGGCCGTGCCGCGCGTGACGGCGGCGGCGGGAGTCCGGCGCGGCTTCGCGCGGGCCCAGGTGATCAGCCATTGGGGCGAGATCGTCGGCGCCCAACTCGCGCGCCATTCCCTGCCCGAGCGTTTGATCTTCCCCAGGGGGCAGCGCCATGAGGGCACGCTGCATATCCGGATCGAGGGCGCCCTGGCGCTCGAATTGCAGCATCTGGAGCCGCTGGTGATCGAGCGCATCAACGGCTTCTTCGGTTTCCGCGCGGTCGCCCGGCTGGCGCTACGCCAGGGGCCCCTGCCGCGCGCCCGGCGGCTGCCAAAGGCCGCACCGCCGCGCAAACTCACCGCCGCCGAGGAAAACGGGCTGGCCGCCCGAGTCGCGGCGGTCAACGACCCCGATATGCGCGCCGTGTTGGAACGGCTGGGCCGCTCGATCTTGGGCGACTCGCGGAATTCCGCGCCTCCCCAGCCTTCGGTCCCGACCGAAAAAAAACCGTAATTGCGAGCGATCCAGGGGTGATAGTGTCGCGCCCAGGTGGTGCGACAAAACCGCAACATCTTGTTATCTGGGAGGCGAAATTGTCGCGATCCACACTAGTTATTGCGGCCATTGTAGCGGCCCTGGGGCTCGGTCTCGGGGCGTATTTCGGCATCCGCGAGGACAGCCCGAAAGTGCAGGTCGCGCAGTCGCCGCCGGCAGCGCCCGCCCCCACTCCGGCCCCCGCTGCGGCGGCATCGTTCGCACCCGCGGCGCCCGCGGTCATGGCCAAGCCGGGAACGACCGAGGCGATGTTGCAGGCCCGGGTGATGGGCCAGGACAACGCGCCGGTGACGATCATCGAATACGCCTCTTTCACCTGCCTGCACTGCGCCACTTTCCACGGCACGACGCTGACGGAGCTGAAAAAGGAATACATCGACACCGGTCGGGTGAAGCTTATCTTCCGCGACTTTCCCTTCGACGAGGCGGCGCTGCGCGCCTCCATGATGGCGCGCTGCATGCCGCCCGAGCGCTATTTCCCCATGGTCGATACGCTGTTCCGCACGCAGAACAGCTGGGCGCGGGAGAAAGACAACACGGCGGCGCTGGCACGCATGGCCAAGCTCGCCGGCATGAGCGACGACGATTTCAAGGCCTGCATGGCCAATGAGGCCCTGCTCAACGGCATCGTCAAGACCCGGCTGGATGGCGAGAAGCAACACGGCGTGCAATCCACGCCCAGTTTCATCATCGACGACAAGCACAAGCTGTCCGGCGTTCAGCCCCTCGCCGAATTCGACAAGATCATTAAACCCCTGCTGCCCAAACCCTAAGATTTCTGGGCCGTAACTTTTTCGAGAGGTCGTTTATCCCGTGTTGTTCTCCAAGCTGCGCGTCGCCGGTTTCAAATCCTTCGTCGATGGCACCGAGCTTGCCATCGAACCCGGCCTGACCGGAATCGTCGGCCCCAACGGTTGCGGCAAGTCCAATCTGGTCGAGGCCCTGCGCTGGTGCATGGGCGAGACCTCGCCCAAATCCATGCGCGGCGGCGAGATGGAAGACGTTATCTTCGGCGGTACCGCCGACCGGCCCGCGCGCAATCTGGCCGAAGTCCAACTCGTGCTCAAGAACAACGACCGCAAGGCGCCGGCCCAGTTCAACGAGGCCGAGGAGATCGAGATCATCCGGCGCATCGAGCGGTCCAAGGGCTCGCACTACCGCATCAACGGGCGCGAGGTGCGCGCGCGCGACGTGCAACTGTTTTTCGCCGACGCTGCCACCGGGGCGCACGCCACCGGCCTGGTCAGCCAAGGCAAGGTCGGCCAGATCATCCAATCCAAACCGGCGGACCGGCGCGCGTTGTTGGAAGAAGCGGCCGGCATCACCGGCCTGCATTCGCGCCGCCACGAGGCCGAGCTGCGCCTGCGCGCGGCGGAACAGAATCTGGCCCGGCTCGACGACGTGCTGGTGGCCTTGGGTCAGCAGCTCGAAGGGCTGAAGCGCCAGGCGCGGCAAGCTCAGCGCTACCGCACGATTTCCGAAAGCATCCGGCGCGCGGAGTCGATCCTGCTCCATCTGCGCTGGCAGGCCAACCAAGTCGAGCGCGCGGCGGCCGATGAAAAGCTGCGCGCCGCCGAGGTCAGGGTGGGCGAGTTGACCGCCGCCGCCGCCGGTTTCGCGACCGAGCAGGCCAATGCTGCCGTTGGCATGCCCGCCCTGCGCCAGGCCGAGGCGGAGGCGGCGGCCGAGCTGCAAAGGCTGATGCTGGCGCGCAACGAGCTGGACGCCGAAGAACGGCGAATCGCCGAGGCCAAGCGCGACGCCGAACAGCGCCTGCGCCAGATCGGCGGGGATATCGAGCGCGAAACGGCGCTGGCGGCCGACGCCACGGCGGCGCTGGAGAAATTCGATGCCGAGCGCGACCAGCTCATGGCCGAACGGGCGCGCGAGCCCGAGCAGCACAGCGAAATCCAAGCGCGCCTCGGCGGCCTCACCCAAGCTGCCGATCAAGTCGAAGCCAATCTGGCCGGCCTGACCGAACGGATTGCCGCCGACGAGGCGCGCCGTGCCGCGCTGCACCGTCGCATCGCCGAACTCGACGGCCAGATCGGGCGCTTGCAGCGCATCGCCGACGAACAGGCGGTCCAGCGCCAACGGCTCGACGCCGAAACGGGCGAAACCGAGGCGCTCCTGCGCGCCGAGGCCGAAGTGGCAGACGCCGAGGCGGCGCTGACCGGCGCACGCGCCGAGGGCGAGGCGGCGGAAACGGCACGCCGGGCGGTGGAGTCCGATGCCGATCGGAAGCGCCAGGCGCTTGCCGCCGTCGACGCCGACCTTGCCAAGGTCGCGGCGGAGATGCGCGCGCTCGACGATTTGTTGCGGGAGTCCGGCAGCACCGAGCTCCCGCCCGTCATCGACGCCATCAAGGTGGCACCGGGCTACGAGGCGGCGTTGGGCGCGGCATTGGGCGACGATCTCAATGCGCCCATCGGCGAGGGCGCGGCGGCGGCGGCACCGACCCGCTGGGAAAGCCTGATGCGTTTCGACCAGCCCTTGCCCCAGCTTGCCGGCATCGAACCCCTGACCAATTTCGTCGAGGCGCCGGCCGCGCTCGCTCGCGCCTTGTCCCAGATCGGCGTGCTGCCGGCGGATATGGACGGCGCCACCGTGCGCACCGCGTTGCAACCGGGGCAACGCCTGGTCGGGCGCGATGGGGCGATGTGGCGCTGGGACGGTTTCACCGTGGCGGCCGGCGCGCCCAGCGCGGCGGCGGCCCGGTTGCGCCAGCGCAACCGGCTGACGGCGCTGGAGGCCGAGCGCATCGCGGTCGATGCCCGCCGCAGCGCGGCCAATGCCGAACGCGAAAGCGCGCAAGGTGCAGCGGTCGACGCGCTTCAGCGCGAACGGGCCGCGCGCGCGGCTGTCGATGGCGCGCTGACCCGGCTCAACCAGTCGCGCGGCCAACAGCTGGCACTCGCCCAGAAGGCGGCCGCGACCCAATCGCGCCGCGAGGCCCTGGCCGATGCGGAGCGGCGGCTGGCCGCCGATCGCGCCGAGGCGGAGGGGCATCTGTCCACGGCGCGCCAGGCCATGGGCGAGTTGGTCGATCCCGCCGTGGCCAAGGCGGAGGCGGCCGATTTGCGCGCCGACCTGGCCGAGAAGCGCGGTGCCGTCATTGCCTGCCGCAGCGAGCGCGATCGCTTGCTCGGCGAGGCCGAAACGCGCCGCCGGCGGCTCAACGCCATCGCCATCGAATCGAAATCCTGGCGCGGCCGCGCCGAGGGCGCCCAGCGCCGCATCGGCGATCTGGCCCAGCGCAAGCTGGCGGGCGAGGACGAGTTGCAGCGCCTGGCCCAGCGGCCGGCGGAAATCGAGGTTCAGCGGCGCCAATTGATCGATTTGATCGGCGCGGCCGAGGCGAAGCGGCGCGCGGCCGCGGACGCATTGGCCAGCGCGGAATCGAGGCTCGCCGAAACCGACAAGCGATTGAAGCAGGCCGAGGCGGCGCTGGGCGAAGGCCGCGAGGATCGCGTGCGCGCCGAATCCGGGGTGCAGCAGGTCGAACAAGCGCGCCAGGTGCTCGCCGAGCGCATCGCCGAGCGCCTGCAATGCGCGCCCGATGTCATTCTGGAGAACGCCGGCATCGGGCCGGACGAGACGCTGCCCGAGACCGAGCAGGTCGCGACCCGGCTCGACCGCCTGATGCGCGAGCGCGACAATATGGGGCCGGTCAATTTGCGCGCCGAGCAGGAATCCGAGGAACTCGACCAGCAGATCACGACCATGGTGTCGGAGAAAGAGGACCTAGTTCAGGCGATCGCCCGGCTGCGCCAAGGCATCGGCGCGCTCAACCGCGAGGGCCGCGAGCGCCTGCTGGCCTCCTTCGAGCAGGTCAACAAGCACTTCCAGGATTTGTTCGTGCGCCTGTTCGGCGGCGGGCGCGCCCATCTGGAGTTGACCGAGTCCGACGACCCGCTGGAGGCCGGGCTGGAAATCATGGCGAGCCCGCCGGGCAAGCGCCTGCAATCGCTCTCGCTCTTGTCGGGCGGCGAGCAGGCCTTGACCGCGTTGTCCCTGCTATTCGCCGTGTTCCTGACCAATCCCGCGCCGATCTGCGTGCTCGACGAGGTCGATGCCCCGCTCGACGACGCCAATGTGGACCGGGTGTGCTCGCTGTTGGAAAGCATCGCCCGGGAAACCAACACGCGGTTCCTGATCGTCACCCACCACCGCATGACCATGTCGCGCATGGACCGCCTCTACGGCGTGACTATGTCGGAGCGCGGCATCTCGCAGTTGGTGTCGGTGGACTTGCAGGATGCGGAGCGGTTGAAGGCGATTGCGTAGGGTTGCGCAACGCTCGTCGGCGACACGGCAGGCCCCACCCTCCCCATCGCTAACGCGATGGGTCCCCTCCCTCTCCCCCGTTCGGGGGCGAGGGCAATGTGCGGACTCCCTCGCCCCGCTTGCGGGGAGAGGGTTGGGGTGAGGGGCCGCTTGAGCGAGACCTGACGCCCGCCCCTAAAACTCCAACACTGGCATCTCGCGCGGCGCGCGGCGGGTCAGCAATTCCGCGCGGTCCTCGGTGATGACCAGGTTTTCCTCGTGCACCAAAATCTTGCCCTCGCCATACATGGCGCTGGGCTCGATGGTCAGCACCATGCCGGGCACCAAAGGCGTGTCGTCGCCCGGCATGTTGGAGGGCGATTCGGTCATCACCCGGCCGAGCCCATGGCCGAAGCGGCCGACATTGCCGAGCACGAGGCCGGCATCTTCCAGCACCTTGGCCTGGGCGGCGAACACGTCGGCCGCGGTGTGGCCCACGCGCGCGGCCTTGATGCCGGCGGCGGTCGATTTGTAGAGCAGATCGTGAATGCGGCGCGCCTCGTCGCTGGGCGGTTTGCCCAAGGCGTAGTTGCGATCGAAATCGCAGAAATAGCTGCCGTAGCGCGCGCCCGTGTCGATCAGGAAGATGTCGCCGCGCTTCAATTTGCGCCCCAGCGGACCCTGAATGATGCTGTCATAGCCGCCTTGGCCGGAGCCGATCGCGACATAGGGCGTTTTGTCCGCACCGCGCAGCAGCATGTCGGCCTGGAATTTGCGCACCAGATCGCGCTCGGTATCGCCCGGCTCAATCAGCGCGCCCATGTTGTCGAAACTGTCGCCGGCGATCTGGCACATGCGGCGGATGCGTTCGATCTCGGCCGGAGATTTCACGAGGCGCAGTTCGCGCAAGGCATGCATGCCGTCGACCACGTCGAAGGGCCGGATCATGTCGCGCAGCCGGGTCAAATCGGCGACCGGCATGCCGATGCGCGATTCCGGACCCAGCTCGACGCCGACCCGGCTGAATTGGCGCTTCAGGCCCAGGACCGCGCGCTTGAGCAGGTCGAGCCCCTCATTGGCCGGCCGCGGCGAGGGCCAGGATAGGATCTCGCTGACCCATGACGTCGCCCGCCAATTGGTGACGCCCATTTCCGGAATGATGCCGACGGGCTCGCCCTCCCTCGGCAGCAGGAAATACCAGGGCCGGGTTGGCGTATTCCAGGCGAATTGGGTGGTGAAACCGGAGAGATATTCCAGATTGGCTTCCGAGCTGACCAGCAAGGCATCGAGCCGTTCCCGGACCATCAGCGCCCGCGCCCGCTCGGCGCGCCGCTCGAACTCGGCGCGGTCGAACGCCGGCAATTCGCGTCGCTTCTTGATCGGTAGAGACTTTCGGCGCGCCATAAATCGTTCCCCCGGGGTGTCGGCAGCGCGCAAAATAGCATAAATCTTTGAATAGGCTGCGGCATTTCCACCGGCCTCGTCGCCTTGACAGGCCAGGACCGAAACCCTATGGTGCGCCGCACTTTCGGCGGGAAACCGCTGGAAGTGCGGGGGTTTTTGCCTGTATGGTCGCGACCGGCGAGGCTGCGATGACCGAACCCAAGACCCCGCCTTCACTCGACGATCTCGATGCCCGGTTGCGCGCCGCGCGCCTGGCGAGCGGGGTCGAGGACAAGGCGGTGGGGGATGGGACGGCAGGGGCTGGCGGCGAGCGCGGTGCGCTTGGTCTGGCGGTCCGGGTCGGGGTCGAGCTGGTGTCGGCGCTGATCGTCGGGTCGGCGTTGGGCTATGGGCTCGATCTCTGGCTCGGCACGAAGCCCTGGTTGATGGTGGTGTTTTTCTTCCTGGGCGCGGCGGCGGGTATTTCTAATGTCTGGCGCGTGGTCAACGGCATGAGCAGCGCCGTCGGTTACGCCGGGGACAAGGATGAAAAACCGCCGAAAACGGGGCCGGGACTCTAGGCGCGGTTATACTTAGGGCGCAGTTACTTAAGGCGAGGGGCGAGCGTTGGCCGACAAAGCGATCGATCCGCTGCACCAGTTCGAGATTCACGCGCTGCTGCCCATCAAGCTAGGCGCAACCGATGTCTCGTTCACCAATTCCTCCCTATGGATGGCAATCGCCATCATCGCGGTTACCTCGTTCCTGACCATGTCCATGCGCGGCCGTGCGCTGGTGCCCGGCCGCACGCAGTCGATGGCGGAACTGTCCTACGAATTCATCGCCAACATGATCCGCGAGAATGCCGGCCAGTCCAGCATGCGGTTTTTTCCCGCGATCTTCACGCTGTTCATGTTCGTCCTGTTCGGCAATCTGCTGGGCATGGTGCCCTACAGCTTCACCTTCACCAGCCACATCATCGTCACCTTCGGGCTGGCCTTAACCGTGTTCCTGGCGGTGACCGTGTTGGGCATCGCGCTGCACGGCCTGCATTTCTTCAGCTTCTTCGTGCCCAAGGGCGTGCCCTGGATCATGATGCCGCTGATGATTCCGATCGAGGTGCTGTCCTACCTGACGCGCCCGGTCAGCCTGTCGATCCGGTTGTTCGCCAACATGATGGCGGGCCACACCATGCTGAAGGTGTTCGCCGGCTTCACCGTGCTGATGATCGGCGCGCTCGGCCCCGTGGCCGGCGGCGCGCTCGGCATGGTGCCGCTCGCCATCAACGTGGCGCTGACCGGCTTCGAGTTTCTGGTCGCCTTCTTGCAGGCCTATGTGTTCACCGTGTTGACCTGCATCTACCTCAACGACGCCATTCACCTGCACTGACCGCTACTCGCAACTTATCTCGGACAAAAGGGGACACATCATGGATCTGGCAAGCGCAAAGATGATCGGGGCGGGTCTCGCCGTGATCGCCCTGGCCGGCGTCGGCGTCGGCATCGGTAACATCTTCGCCTCGCTGATCTCCTCGATCAGCCGCAACCCGGCCGCCCGCGCCCAGGTCTTCCCGCTGGGCATGCTGGGCTTCGCGCTCACCGAGGCGGTGGCGCTGTTCGCGCTGCTGATCTCGTTCCTCATCCTGTTCACCTGATCGGCAGCCGGCTCGATCTCGGGCCGGAGGCCGGCGCGCCATGCCGCAACTCGATATCGCCTGGTTCCCCTCCCAGCTGATTTGGCTGGCGATCAGCTTCGCGCTGCTCTACCTGGCGCTTGCCCGCGTGGCGCTGCCGCGCATCGCCGAGGTGCTGGAGAGCCGGCAGAGCCGGATTTCCAACGATCTTGAGCGCGCCGGCCGCATGAAGGACGAGGCCACCCAGGTGTTGGCCGATTACGAGAAAGCCTTGGCCGATGCCCGTGCCCGTGCCCAAGCCCAACTCAAGGCAGCGGTGGACGAAATGGCGGCGGTCGCCGCCAAGCGCGAGGGCGAGGCGGCAGCCAAGTTCGCCGAGCAGGTCAAGGCGGCGGAGGGCCGTATTGCCGCGGCCAAACAAGCCGCCCTTGGCGGTTTGCGCGCGGTCGCGGTTGCGGTCGCGGCGGCGGCGGTCGAACGCTTGGCCGGCGGCAGCGCGGGCGGCCAGATCGAGGCCGCGGTGGACCGGGCGATGCGGGAGCGCGGCTGATGTTCAAGACGCCGGAATTCTGGGTGCTCGTTGCCTTCGTCGTCTTCGTGGCCGGCTTGGGAAAGACTATCTGGCGCCAGATCGGCGGCGCGCTCGACCAGCGCGCGGCGGACATCAAGAAGCAGCTTGAGGACGCCAGCCGTCTGCACGAAGAGGCCAAGGAAACACTCGCCGTCTATAAGCGCAAGCAGCGCGACGCGCTGAAAGAAGCCGAGGAAATCGTCGCCCGGGCGCGCGCCGAGGCCGAGCGCGTGCGCGTCGAGGCCGGCAAGTCGC
>SHVW01000103.1 GCA_009694085.1 Alphaproteobacteria bacterium | reverse complement strand
TGATCGGTCCGTTAATGGCGTCGGGCAGCAAATTCTGCTCCGACACATAGGCGACATAGGTGCTCTCGGCGTTTTCCGCTAGCAGGTGGTAGAACGGCTGGTCCTTGCGCGGGCGCATCTGGGTGGGGATGGATTGGTACCATTCCTCCGTATTGGCGAAGATGGGGTCGACATCGAAGATGACCCCGCGGAAGGGGTGGATGCGGTGGCGGACGATCTCGCCGATGGCGAATTTGGCGGTGCGGTCGATCATGATGGGAAACATACGAAGGCTGGGGCGCCCCTGTAAATACCCTATCGGCTACGCTAGACTGCCGCCGAGCGAAACCGGGAGGTAACTATGGCGTCGAATAAAATCGCCCTGGGCATTGCCCTGGCAACCCTGATCGCGCTGCCCGTAACGGCCGGCGCCCAGGAATTGACGATCAAGGCAGTTAGCGCCTTCCCCGAAGGCACGTTCAACTCGAAGAATTTCGAGAGTTTCATTCAGCGCATCAACGCCGCCGGCAAGGGCGTATTGCAAATCAACTATATCGGCGGGCCCAAGGCGATCCCAAGCTTCGAGGTCGGCAACGCCGTGCGCACCGGCGTGGTCGAAATCGCCAACGTCACGGGCGCCTTCTACACCACCATCATGCCCGAGGCGGATGCGCTCAAGCTGGCGCAAATCCCCGTTGCCGAGCAGCGCAAGAATGGCGCCATCGAGTACATCAACTCGATCTGGAACGCCAAGGCCAACGCCTATTACCTCGCTCGCGTGGTCGACGGCACGCCATTCCACATCTATCTCAACAAACCGATCGACAAGCCCGATCTCAAGGGCCTGAAACTGCGGGTCACGCCGGTCTATCGCGACTTCTTCCAGGCGCTGGGCGCCACCGTGGTGCAGACCGCGCCGGGCGAGGTCTATGCCGCCCTCGAACGCGGTGTGGTCGATGGCTATGGCTGGCCGATCACCGGTATTTTCGATCTGGGCTGGCACGAGAAGACCAAGTTCCGCGTCGATCCCGGGTTCTACAACGCCGAGGTCTCCATCCTGGTCAATCTCGACGCCTGGAAAAAGATGACGGATGCCCAGCGCGCGCTGCTGCAAAAAGAGGCACTGACGGCCGAAGCGATGAATGCCGATTACGCCCGGGACATCGCCGAGGACACCCGCAAACAAGCGGCCGCCGGTATCAAGACCATCGCCTTCGACGCGGCCAATACCAAAAAATACCTCGACACCGCCTACGCCACGGGCTGGAAGGGCGTTATCGACAAGAGCCCCGAACACGGCCCCAAGCTGCGCCAGTTGATCAGCAAGAAATAACGTGGCCTGCCCCTCCCCTCCGTGCCTGACGCGGAGGGGAGAATTGCCGACCGAATCCACCCTATCATGTCACGCGCCTATACCGGGCTGATCCGCCTATGCGGCATCGCCGCGGCCCTGCTGTTAGGTGTCGTAGCCGTACTCGTCAGCTTCGACGTGGTCGTGCGCAATATCGGGCTGGGGACGTTTCCCTGGATCGTCGAGGTCTCCGAGTACAGCCTGCCGCTCGCCACCTTCCTGATCGCCCCCTGGCTACTGCATCGCGGCGAACACGTCCGCATCGACATGGTCCTGACCGCGCTGCCCGGCCCGCTCGCCCGCCTAGTCGCTAGGGCCGCCGATTTGCTCGGCCTCGCCATCTCCGCAGTTTTTCTGTTCTACGGCATCAGGGTCATCCGGGATTCCATGGGGCTGGATTCTCTGGTCATCAAGACCATGGTGTTTCCGGAGTGGTGGTTGTTCTTGCCCGTGCCGTTCTGCTTTGCCCTGCTGGCCATAGAGTTCGCGCGCCGGCTTCGCATGAGTTTCTGGCCATGAGCTGGGGGCTGGCGACAATATTTCTGTTCGGCTCCGTCGTCGGCCTATTCGCTCTTGGCCTGCCCGTGGCCTTCGCCTTTCTGGGCGTTAACGCGCTGGGCGCGGTTATCTGGCTTGGTGGCGAAGCGGGCTTAAGCCAACTCGTGCGCAACGGCGTCATCTCGATCACCAGTTTTTCGCTGACGCCGATTCCGTTTTTCATATTGATGGGCGAAGTGCTTCTCCATACCGGTGTCGCCATGAAGGCGATCGATGCCATCGATCGCTTGATCTGGCGCGTGCCGGGACGGCTGGCTGTGGTGGCGGTCATCGCCGGCACCGTGTTCTCCGCCATCTCAGGCTCGACCATCGCGACCACCGCCCTGCTCGGCAGCTTGCTGCTGCCCGACATGCTGCGGCGCGGCTACCATCCCAACATGGCCATGGGGCCGATCATGGCAATCGGCGGCGTCGACATGCTGATCCCACCCTCGGCGCTGACCGTTCTGCTCGGTAGCCTGGCCGGCATCTCGATCTCCCAACTCCTGATCGCCGGTATCGTACCAGGCATGCTGCTCTCGGCTCTGTTCGTCGGCTATATCGTGCTTCGCGCCTGGCTCGATCCGGCGCTGGCACCCAGCTTCGAGGGCGAGGTGGTCGCCGGTTGGGCGCGCTGGCGTCCCCTTGTCGTTTACGTCATGCCGCTCGTACTAATCTTCGTGATCGTCATCCTGGCCATGTCGGCGGGCTGGGCGACGCCGACGGAATCGGCGGCGGTCGGCGCGGTGGCCACGGTGGCGGTCGCCTGGCTCTACCGCGCGCTGACCCCTGACAATCTGATGAAATCCCTGATGGGCACCGCGGCCATCTCCGGCATTATCCTATTCATCATCGTGGGCGCCACGACCTTCGCTCAAATTCTGGCGTTCTCGGGCGCCACCAACGGCATGGTCGCCCTGATCCGGGACGCTCAGATCTCGCCCATGGCGGCACTGCTTGGCATGCTGACTATCCTGCTCCTGCTCGGCTGCTTCATCGACCAGGTCAGCATGATGCTGATCACGTTGCCCTTCTTCATGCCGCTGGTGCAGCTCTACGGTTTCGATCCCGTCTGGTTCGGCGTGCTGTTCCTGATCTGCATGCAGCTTGGCCTGCTCACCCCGCCCTTCGGCATGCTATTGTTCACGATGAAGGGCGTGGCGCCCGGCCATATCACCATGTGCCAGATTTATCGGGCCGCGACGCCCTATGTGGTCTTCGGTCTCGGGCTGCTCGTTCTGGTGACGGTGTGGCCGCCGATTGCGACCTGGCTGCCCAGGGTCTTGCTGGGAAAATAGCGGAGCCACCGGATGGAACGTTCATTCGCTCAAGAGGTGCAATTGCTCAAGCTAGGCGACGGCGAAGTCTTCCATGGCGAGGGCATCCTGGCCGTGACCAAGGCCCTGCTGCAAGCCGGCGTCAGCTATGTCGGCGGCTATCAGGGCGCGCCGGTCAGCCACATGATGGACGTGCTGAACGACGCCCGCGACATCATGGACGAGCTGGGCATCCACGTCGAAACCAACGCCTCCGAAGCTGGCGCGGCGGCTATGCTCGGCGCCTCGATCAACTATCCTCTGCGCGGCGCCGTCACCTGGAAATCCACGGTCGGCACCAACGTCGCCTCCGACGCGCTCTCGAACCTGGCGTCTGCGGGCGTCAAGGGCGGCGCGCTGATCGTGATCGGCGAAGACTATGGCGAAGGCGCCAGCATCATCCAGGAACGCAGCCACGCCTTCGCCATGAAGTCGCAGATCTGGCTGCTCGATCCCCGGCCAAACCTGCCCACCATCGTCAACATGGTGGAGCAAGGTTTCGAATTGTCCGAGGCCAGCAATTCCCCGGTCATGCTAGAGTTGCGCATTCGCGCCTGCCATGTCCATGGCAGCTTCCCGACCAAGGCGAACCGCGCGCCCCCGATCTCACGCCGCCACCTGATCGAGAATCCCGATTTCGATTATTCCCGCATCTGCCTGCCGCCGGCAACATACGCCCAGGAAAAGCAGAAGATCGAGGTGCGCTGGCCCGCCGCCGTCGACTTCATCCGCAAACGCAAACTCAACGAGAACTTCCCTGGCGATGCCGACGATGTCGGCATCATCGTCCAGGGCGGCATGTACAACGTTACGCTGCGCGCGCTTCAGCAGCTTGGTCTGGCCGACGCCTTCGGGCAGACGCGCATTCCGATCTATGTGCTCAACGTCACATACCCGCTTATCCCCGACGAGGTCTCCGCATTCTGTGCCGGCAAGCGCGCCGTGCTGATCGTCGAGGAGGGGCAGCCCAACTATATCGAGGAGGCCGCTCACGCTATCCTGCGCCGGGCCGATGTGCAGACCCGCTTGCACGGCAAGGACGTGCTGCCCATGGCCGGCGAATACACGGGCGAAGTGGTGCTAACAGGCGTCGCGAAGTTCATCGCGGCCGCCGCGCCCAAGGGCGTGGATACCGACGCCGTTGCCGCTGCGTTCAGTCAATTGACCGGGTCGAAGGCGCGCGCGGCCGAATTGCTGGGCGCACCCATGCCGACCCGGCCGCCAGGCTTTTGCATCGGCTGCCCGGAGCGGCCCGTATTCACCGCCATGAAGCTGGTGGAGCGCGATGTGGGCAAGCTTCACATTTCCTGCGACATCGGTTGCCACACTTTCTCAACCCTGCCGCCCTTCAACATGGGCAATACCGTGCTCGGCTACGGGCTGGGCTTGGCCAGCAATGCCGCGGTCAATCCGATGTTCGCGCGGCGCACGCTGACGGTCATGGGCGATGGCGGGTTCTGGCATAACGGCCTGACCTCGGGCGTTGCCAACGCCGTGTTCAACAAAGACGACGGCATCCTGGTCATTATGAAAAACGGCTACACCTCGGCCACCGGCATCCAGGCCATTCCGTCCTCGGTCAACCAAAGCGATCACCGCTCGCCCGACATGAGCATCGAGAGGGCGCTCGACGGCATCGGCGTCAAATGGGTGAAGTCGATCTACACTTATAAGATCGGCACCATGGTGACGGCACTGAAGGAGGCGCTGACCACCTCCTA
This sequence comes from Alphaproteobacteria bacterium, assembly GCA_009694085.1. GTDB lineage: Bacteria > Pseudomonadota > Alphaproteobacteria > SHVW01 > SHVW01 > SHVW01. Next base: position 9,065 of record SHVW01000103.1, on the reverse strand, counting down.
CAAGGGCCTCAAGGTGATCATCGCCGACGCAGAATGCCAGCTCGCACGCCAGCGCCGCATCCGCCCGCAGATCGCCAGGGATCTGGCCGCCGGCAAGCGCGTGGTGCGCACGCGCTACGGCATCGACGACGATGTGTGCACCGGCGACCATTCCTGCATTCGTCTGTCCGGCTGCCCGTCGTTGACGATCAAACCCAACCCCGATCCCTTGCGCACCGATCCGGTCGCCACGGTCAACGAGGGCTGCGTTGGCTGCGGCCTATGCGGCGAGGTGGCGCACGCCGCCGTGCTCTGCCCGTCCTTCTACCGCGCCGACATCGTGCAAAACCCAACCCTGTGGGACCGGCTGATCGACCGCGTCCGGCGATCCGTGATCGGCTGGTTCCAGGGCGCTCCTGCCCCAAGTACTTCGACATGGACGCGTTGACCGAAACCCAGAGCGCCCGAGGCCAAGACACTCTGCCGACGCGGCCGGTGACCGTGCTGGTCGCGGCGCTGGGCGGCGAAGGCGGCGGCGTCATGGCGGATTGGTTGGTCGCCGCTGCAAACGCTCAAGGCTTTCCGGTACAGAGCACGTCGATCCCCGGCGTGGCGCAACGCACGGGGGCGACCACCTATTATCTCGAAATCTTTCCCGCCAGCCGCGACCGGCTGAATGGGCGCAGCCCGGTACTCGCACTGACGCCGAACCCAGGCAATATCGATGTCATGGTGGCGTCGGAACTGATCGAGGCCGGCCGCGCTATGCAGAACGGCTATGTCAGCCCGGATCGCACGGTGCTGATCGCGTCGACCCATCGGGTCTATGCCATCGGCGAGAAATCCGCCATGGGCGACGGGCGTTTCGATTGGAACCGCCTGGTCGAAGCGGCCCACCAATTGGCCAAGCAACCCGTGCTGTTCGACATGGCCGCCCTGGCGCAAGAGGCCGGCACGGTCATCAACGCGGTGCTATTCGGCGCCATGGTGGGTGCGGGCGCCCTGCCCCTGTCGCGCCAAGCCTGCGTCGAGGCGATCGAGCGCACGGGCAAGGGCACGGCAGCCAGCCTGCGTGGTTTCGAGGCTGGATACAATCGCGCGCGCGGTACCGACAAACTCACCGCACCTGTCGACGGCAAACTCAATCGCGGCCGGCCAGTCGAGCGCGTGCGCGCCCAGTTCCCCGCCGAAACCCATCGCATCGTCGAAGAGGGCGTGGCCCGTCTGATCGACTACCAGGACATCGCCTATGCCGACACTTATCTCGATCGCTTGGGCCCCGTGCTGGCCGCAGATCGAGACGGCGGCGGCGGACCCGGCGGCCATCGCCTGACCAACGAGACCGCGCGCCATCTGGCGCTGTGGATGAGCTATGAGGACCTCGTTCGCGTCGCCGATTTGAAATCGCGCGCCAGCCGCTTCGTGCGCGTACGCACGGAGACGGGCGCCAAACCGGATCAGCCCGTTGCGGTCACTGAATTCCTCAAGCCCGGCGTCGAGGAGTTCTGCTCGATCCTGCCGCCAGCGCTTGCCCACCCGATATTGGCGTGGGCGCGCCAGAGTGGCCGATCCTTCCATGTCGGTCTCCATGTCCGCACGAGCACCGTCACGGGCTTCCTGCTCATGCGCGGTCTCGCGCGGCTTCGCGCGTTGCGCCGGCGCAGCTCGCGCTTTCTCGACGAACAAGCCTTGATCGAACGCTGGCTTGGCGCCATCCGACGCGCGGCAACGCAGGATTTGCCGCTCGCCCTGGAAGTCGCGGAATGCGCGCGCTTGATCAAGGGCTATGGCGACACCCACAAGCGCGGCACCGAGAATTTCAACGCGATCTTTGCAGCGCTGGTGGACGATCATGCCGGCTTGGCAACCGGCGCGCGCGCGGCCGCCATTCGCGCGTGCCGCTTGGCCGCGCTTGCCGATCCCGAGGGGCAGGCGCTCGCCAAATCTCTGGCACAAATTTGACCCCGGTAGAACTCCAGGCGCGCGTGCTCTATCGCGACGCGCTCATGATCGTCATCGACAAGCCCGCGGGACTGCCCGTTCACGCCGGGCCCGGCCGCGGCCCCAACCTGGAAGCTTTGTTCGGCGCCCTGACCTTCGGCCTCGCCTCTCCGCCGGCCCTCGCCCATCGCCTGGATCGCGACACCAGCGGCTGCCTCGTGCTCGGCCGCCAACGCAAGGGGTTGGCCAAGCTGGGCCGTCTTTTTCAAGCTGGACTGGTGGAGAAAATTTATTGGGCCGTCGTTGCGGGTGCGCCGCCCGAAGATGCCGGCCGCGTCGAGCAGCCGCTGAAAAAGATTGTTCGCAAAGACGGTTGGCGCATGATCGTCGATCCAAGCGGCCAAAAAGCAGCCACCGAGTATCGCGTGCTCGGCCGAGCCGCCGGTATGACCTGGCTCGAACTCAAGCCGCGCACCGGGCGCACGCACCAGATCCGCGTTCACTGCGCCTGGCTCGGCTGCCCCGTGTTGGGCGACGATCAGTACGGTCACGCCGCCGGTGTGTCCCGGCCGGACCGCTTGCAGCTTCATGCCCGCGCGATCGCGGTGCCGATCTATCCGAGCAAGCCGCCGGTATCGGCCGAAGCGCCGCCGCCGCCTCATATGACCGACGCGCTCAAAGCCTGCGGCTGGCGCGAACAAACATAGACAACAAACGAAAAGGCCCGCCCGGTTTCCCGGGGCGGGCCTTTGTCGGTCTCATCTTAGCGGCGGTTTAAGCCGGCTTGAGCTCGGTGGCGGCGGTCTTGCCGCGCTCCGTGGTGATCTCGAAGCTCACCTTCTGCCCCTCGTTGAGCCCAGCCATGCCAGCGCGTTCGACGGCGCTGATGTGGACGAAGACGTCCTTCGAGCCGTCGCTCGGCTGAATGAAGCCATAGCCCTTAGCAGGGTTGAACCATTTTACTGTTCCGACAGCCATATAGGCCTCCTGAAGCACGGATGCCGTGCATAATCGGTCCCGCGACGATCGCGCGACCTGGGAACAACCTGATTTTGGGGGTGGCTTGAAGGCGCCCGGGTTGCGGGCGTAGCTTGGCAAAGCACGCCAAAAGTCGATTGCAAATAGTAATATGCGCCTGATATGGCGGAATGTCAAGGAAACTCATGAGTCCCGGCACGGGCTCCTTTGACTCCGCCGCCCGCACCGCTCACATGCCCGCCACGAGCGTAAGAGGAGTTCCCATGTCCGATACCCAGGGCATCGCCACGGCCTGGCGCGTTTCGCCGACCGAATATACCGAAACCCGCGAGGCGCCCTACGCCATTCCGGCGCGCCCGATATCGGTCTATGTGCCCATGCCCGACGACATGCGCCTGGCGCTCGATGCCTATATTCCAGCCGCGCGCCGGGCAAGCTGCCGACCATTGCCATCTTCACGCCCTATTACCGGCGCTTCGCCCTAGCCCCGAGTGCTCCGGCTGCCGCGGAGCCCAGCCCGAATGCCGGTAAGTATCGCGACTTCTATGTGCCGCGCGGCTACGCCGTAGTGGTGGTGGATGTGCGCGGTACCGGCGCGTCTTTCGGCACGCGCGATGCCTTCCGCTCGCCTGCCGAGCGCGACGATTACGGCCAGATCGTCGAATGGATCGTGCGTCAGCCTTGGTCGAATGGCCGGGTCGGCGCCACCGGCGTATCCTATGTCGGCGCCGCCGCCGATTTTGCGGCCTCGACCGGCCATCCCGCGGTGCGGGCGATCGCGCCGCTGTTCTCGGTCTGGGACACCTGGAGCGACCACTATTTCCCGGGCGGCCTGCTGCTCAACCGGTTGGCCGAGAACTACGACGAGCTGATGGTGGCGCTCGATCACGACCGGCGCGATCTGCTGCCCAAATTCGCCTATTTCAAGGACCCGCATTTGCGCGGGCCCCAGCCGGTCGACGAAGATTCCGATGGCGTATTGGCGCGTGCCGCCGTAGCGGCGCATATCGGCAATTTCCACATGCCCGACTTCATCCGCGAGTTCCCCTTCAAGGATAGCGCGCTGCCCTACGACCCCAGTTTCACCAGCGCCTCGTTCAGCGCCTATCGCTACGCCGAGACCACGCGCGCCGACGTGGCCGTGCTCTCGGTATCCGGTTGGATGGACGGGGTTGGCTACACCAATGGCGCGATCAGCCGCTTCCTCAGCCTGCCCAACGAAAAGCGCCATCTGCTGCTGGGCCCGTGGGACCACGGTGCGCGTATGAATGTCAGCCCGTTCCGCCCGGAACCGGCCGCTACCTTTCCCTTGCTCGCCGAAACGCTCCGCTTTTTCGATCACTATCTCATGGAGCGGCCGACCGGGCTGGAACGGGAAAGCCCGGTGCATTATTTCGCGATGGCCGAGGAGATCTGGCACGAATCCGGGACCTGGCCGCCGCCGGCGGCGGCAACGACGCTTCGTCTGGCCAAGGGTGGCGCGCTCGCAGCCCAGGCCGGGCCATCGGGCAGCGATGACTATGCCGTCGATTTCGCCATGGGCACCGGGCCGAACACGCGCTATGGCCGGCTTGCCGCCTACGACGTGCGCGACTACTACACGGACTGGCACGGCCGCGACGCCCGCATGCTGTGCTTCACCGGCGCGCCGCTCGATGCCGATCGTCAACTCGCCGGTCATCCGGTGCTGACCCTGCACCTGACGGCCGACCAACCCGACGCGGCACTCCATGTCTATCTGGAGGACGTCGCCCCGGACGGGCAGTGCCGTTACGTAACGGAGGGCATGCTGCGCGCGCTCCATCGCCGGGAAGCGCCGATGCCGCGGCTCCATCAAGTCGTCGGCCCCTATCGCAGTTTTGCGCGTGCCGATAGCGCTCCGCTGGTGCCGGGCCAAGCCGCGACCCTGCGCTTCGCATTGCTGCCGACGGCCTGGCTGTTCCGCAGGGGTCATCGCATCCGGCTCGCCATCGCCGGCGCCGATATCGACAATTACGGCCAGACGCCCCATGGCCGGCCGCCGCGACTGAAGATTTTGCGCGGCGGGACCCAGGCCTCGGCGATCGAACTACCTCTGATGCGCCAGGGTTAGGCGAGAGAGCGCGCGATCGCGTCCCATTCCTGGTCGAGCGAGCCGGTCGCCACCGGCTTGCGCGCCTTTTTGTACCAATAGCCCGCGTTGGATAGATCGCCCTCCTTGCGATGGAGATAGGCGTGGACCCAGGCGCCGACCCGATCATCCTGCTCCTGGGCGCATTCATGGGCGCGTTTCCAATCGCCGCGCGCGTCCCACCACAGGGCCTGTACGCCCGGGCTCAACCCTTCGGGCGGCGATGCCTGGGCCAGGGATGCCTTGAATATGTCGTAGCTCACGATACCCGTGGCGTGCAGCGCCGCCACACCTGAGGTTCGGCCGCGGCGTTCCCCGACAAGCGGAGATGAACGGTCTGATCGTTGATCAGGCGCATATCCACGGTCTGCCCTGCATCGGGCTCGGCCGCCGGCACGACATAGTTGAAATCGTGGCGGCCGTAATTGCCCGCAATGCGCTGGCCCTTGGGCGTCACGATCTGCGGCCCCACGATCTGGAAATGACGGCCATCGCTATGACACCAATCGCCGTCGATGGCATCGGCCAGCGCCGGGGCGGACAGGAACAGGGCTGCGCCAAAAACGAACGATTTCAAGATTCGCATCTGGGTATCTCCAATGGGAAGCAGAAGTAACAATCCAACCACCCCTCACGCCTCCCCGTTGGGGGCGTGGGCAACTTTTTTGTTCCCTCGCCCCGCTCTTGCGGGGAGAGGGTAGGGTGAGGGGTCGTGGTCGCGTGCAATCCTAGACAGCATAGCGCGACCGCCAGCGCCCCGCATCATTTCGGACGAGCCGGATAATCGTACCAACCGCGGCCCGATTTTTTGCCCTCGCGCCCAGCGCGCACCATCTGCTTCAAGATTGGGCGCGGCAGGAAACGCTCGCCATAGGCCTCATGCATGATCTCCTGCACCTGCAAGGTCAACCCATTGGTCACGGCGTCCATCAATTCAAAGGGACCGACGGGATGGCCGAGGCCGAGGCGGCAGCCCTTGTCGATATCCTCGGGCGTGGCGACGCCCTCCTCCACCAAGCGCAACGCTTCCAGCCAGAACGCGTGGAGCATGCGGTTGACCGCGAAGCCGACGACATCCGTGACCCGAATGGGCTCCTTGCCCGCCGTGCGACATGTCGCCTGAATGGCGATCACCGTTTCCTCCGACGTGTCGAAACCCGGGATCACCTCCACCAGTTTCATGCGCGAGACCGGCGAAAAGAAATGAGTGCCGAGGAAACGCGTTCGCCTGACCGCGCCGACATGAGCAGCGAGCACGGAAATCGAAATGCTGGAGGTGTTGGAGGAAATAACACAGTCCGGCTTGCAGATGCCATCCAACCGCTGGAGGATTCCGGCCTTGACCGCCTCGTCCTCGAACACGGCTTCGATGCACCAGTCGCGATCGGCGTGATCCTCAAGCTGCAACGTCGGTTTGAGATTGGCGAAGATACGAGCCTGAGCGGCAGCATCGAACTGGCCGCGCGACTTGCCGCGCTCGACCAGATCGGTCAAACGTTTCATCGCCCGGTCCAATCGATCCTGGGTTTCGTCGGCGAGCAGGACGGAATGACCGGCTTGCGCAAAAACCAACGCGATCTCCGCCCCCATCAACCCCGCCCCGACCACGCCGATCCGCTCGATTGCCATGACCCGCTCCCGCGCTTTCCAATCCGGCCCCACTAGAGCATCGCGGCGGCGGCGTTGACAACCATGCGGCGTACGGGCGAGCCTTTGCCATGGACAGGGCACGAAACATTTACAACAGCGGTCTCGACCGCCGGCCCGCCAATTTCACGCCGCTGTCGCCGATCGGCTTCCTCGCCCGCGCGGCCCGCGCCTTCCCCGATCATACCGCCGTGATCGCGGGCGAACGGCGTTTCACCTACCGGCAATTCCGGGAACGCTGCCACCGCCTCGCCTCGGCACTCGCCCTACGCGGCATCGGCCGGGGCGACACGGTGGCGGTGCTGGCGCCCAACGTGCCGGCCATGCTGGAGGCCCATTTCGCCGTGCCCATGGCGGGCGCCGTGATCAACACGATCAACACCAGGCTCGACGCCGCTAATATCGGCTTCATCCTCGATCATGGCGAGGCCAAGGCGTTCCTGGTCGATGCCGAGCTGGCACCGGTCGCGGCCGAGGCGCTCAAAGTGGCGCGCGCGAAGCCCTTGGTTGTGCGCATCGATGATCCCGCCGTCAGCCCGAGCGATTTCGGCGACATCGAATACGAAGCGCTGCTGGCCGAGGGCGACCCGAGCTTCACGCCCGTGCCGGTCGCCGACGAATGGGACGCCATCGCGCTCAACTACACCTCGGGCACCACGGGCGATCCCAAGGGCGTGGTGTTCAGCCATCGCGCGACTTATCTCAACGCGCTGTCCAACCTGCCCTCGTTCCGCATCGCGCCCAACCCGGTCTATCTCTGGACCCTGCCGATGTTCCACTGCAACGGCTGGTGCTTCACCTGGTCGATCACGGCAGCGGCGGGAACCCATGTCTGCTTGCGCCGGCTCGACCCCGCCACGGTGTTCGATTTGATCGAGCGCCACGGCGTCAACCACGCCTGCGGCGCACCCGTGGTGCTCAACCTGCTGCTTCATGCCGCCGAGATCACCAAAACGCGGCCGAGCCGGACGGTCGATTTCGTGGTCGGTGGCGCGCCGCCGCCGGCCGCGCTGTTGGAAAAAATGGAGCGGCTGAATTTTCGCATCACCCATGGCTACGGCCTGACCGAAACACTCGGCCCCTCCAGCGTGTGCGACTGGCACAGCGAGTGGAACGAAAAGCCCGTGATCGAGCGCGCCGCGCTGATGGCGCGCCAGGGCGTGCCGACCTATGGCATCGAGGATTTGACCGTGGTCGATCCGGTTACGATGGCGCCCGTGCCCGCCGACGGCCAGACCCTGGGCGAGATCGTGGTGCGTGGCTCCACAATCATGAGCGGCTATCTCAAGAACGCGCCCACCACCGGCGCGGCCTTCGCCCAGGGCTGGTTCCACACCGGCGATCTCGCGGTCATGCACCCCGACGGCTATGTCGAAATCCGCGACCGCGCCAAGGACATCATCATCTCCGGCGGCGAGAACATCTCAAGCCTGGAAGTGGAAGGTGTGCTCTACCGCCACCCCGCCGTTCTCGAAGCCGCCGTGGTGGCGCGGCCCGACGCCAGATGGGGCGAACACCCCTGCGCCTTCATCGCCCTCAAGCCGGGCGAGAGCGCGGACGCCGCCACCATCATCGCCTGGTGCCGCACCAACCTCGCCCACTTCAAGGTGCCGCGCACCGTCGTGTTCGGCCCGCTGCCCAAGACGGCGACCGGCAAGGTGCAGAAACACTTGCTGCGCGAGCGGGCACGGGCGTTGTAGTCGAAGGTGCGGAGCCCTGCTAGGGTGACCCCCTACGGCGAGAGCGCGGAGAAAGTTATACGTCGAATGTTCGTGTCCGGAATCATTGAGACCGTCATCGCCCCCCACCCTGCCCTCCCCCACAAGGGGGGAGGGAATTCACATGCCACGTCGATTTCTTCCCCCTCCCCCTCGATGGGGGAGGGCCGGGGTGGGGGTGACTCAGGCTCCGGCGCAGGCCAGCACTGGTCCGCCCCATGACCTCACGCCTGTTCATCCTGTTCATCCTGTCCACGCTTCTCATGGCACCGGACGCGCACGCCGCCTCGGTCGAGATCGACCTGGACGCCATCAGCCCCGGCACCGTCAAACTGCGCCTCCCGAGGGATCGAGGGACGCGCGGCGCCGCCGAGCGACCGGGCCAGGAAGCCACCCTCACCCCGCCCGTCGACGGCCCCAACGCCGATGCCCTTTTCGTGCTCGCCTATGGCCTGGAACATGCGGGCCGCACGCTGGAGGCCGAGGCACGCTATCGCCAAATCCTGGCGATCTACCCCGATTCCGCCGCCGCGCCCTTGGCCGCCGGCCGCCTCGACGCGCTCCGCCGCGCCGCCACCGCCGCGCTGCCGCCCTTGATCGCCCCCGCGCCCAGCGCCGGCCCCGAGCCGGGAAGCCGCGTCTGCTCGCTCCCCACCCTCTACCCCAATCGCTCGCACTGGTGCGGCCTGGTC
>SHVW01000102.1 GCA_009694085.1 Alphaproteobacteria bacterium | reverse complement strand
CGGCCGGCACGGCGGAAGTGTCGTCCAACATCGGCGGCGTGACCCAAGCGGCCCAGAGCACCGGCGCCGCGGCATCCCAAATGCTGGGCTCGGCCGGCGAGCTTTCGGTGCAGTCGGAGAAGCTGCGCACCGAGGTGGACAAGTTCCTCACCCAGGTCCGCGCGGCCTAAGTATCGTTCGCTAACAGAGGCCGGCCGATCCGAAAGGGTCGGCCGGCCTCTTCTTTTTTTGCGCTACGTGCATCGCTTCGATGTGAATCCCCCCACAGGGAGGAAGGGAAAGGCGGCAGCGCTATCTCGCGCGCGACCCAGCTTGGCCCCATGCCTGCGATCCCGCTCGATCCGCGCTTGACCATAGCTTCGCTATCAGCGAATATCGATGCGTGGACCTTGTTCTTAGCAAGCAGGCATCCAAGGCGCTTGCGCGCATTCAACCCAAGCAGAGCCATGCGATCCTGGCGGCTTTGAAGGCGGTCGCCGCCGATCCCTATCGGCGCCATGCGAATGTCGAGACCCTGAAGGGATATCCCGACGGTTTTCGATTGCGCCACGGCATCTGGCGCGCGGTCTATGTGGTGGACCGGGCTCGCAGGCGTATGTTCGTGGAAGCCATTAAACCCCGAGGTGACGTCTACAAATGAAAACGCCACTAGCGAAGCAAGCCGCTCGTCTCGCCGGGAGCCGGGATTCGGTGCATACCGTCCTGCGGGCTTTTTCGGCTGACGGAGCCGATGGCCGCGTCGCGGTCTACTCCCGGCGATCGGGACTTGTCGCGGGATCGCGGCACGAGCAGCCGGATTGGATTGCCATGCGGCGCGGCGAGTACGAGGCCCTGATGCGCGCGGCCGAGGACGCCGCGGATGTCGGGTTGCTTCGACACGCCGCGACCGATCGGCGCGAAGAGGATTATCTTCCGGCCGCTCTGGTCGAGCGCATGATCGGCGGCGAGTGCGCGGTCCGAGTCTGGCGCGAGCATCGCGGCCTGAGCGCGGTTGCGCTGGCGCGCAAGGCCGGCGTGCCGCCGAGCTATCTGTCGGAGATCGAACGCGGCCGCAAACCCGGCTCGGTCAAGGCACTACGCGCTCTTGCCCGCGCCCTCGATCTCGACCTCGACGACCTCGCGCCATAAGCAGGACCGAACAACGCGATCCGGAGGGCGACCGGCATCTAGTCCGCCTCGGCCGGGCCGCGCGCAACCAGCTGGGCGCCACCTACACGCCCGGAAATTTGATCGACGCCATGATCGACTGGGCGGCGGCGCGGATCGACCCGGTTCGCGTCGTCGATCCCGGCGCGGGCTCGGGACGCTTCGCTATCGCCGCGGCGCTGCGCTGGCCCCGGGCGCGCGTGCTTGCCATCGACACGGACGAAGCGGCGTTGACGATCCTGGCGGCGAACGCGCGGGCGGCGGGCGTGGATGGGCGTATCGATATCCGCCATAAGGATTTTATCGCGGCCACGATCGGACCAGCCGCAGGGCCGACCCTGTTCCTCGGCAACCCGCCCTTCGTCAGGCATCACCACCTGTCCCAACCGACCAAATCCTGGTGGCATCGGGCGTGCGGGGATTTTGACGAGCGGGCGAGCGGCTTGGCCGGCCTACACAATCTATTCTTCGTGCGCACGCTCCAACTTGCCGCTCCGGGCGATCTTGGCTGTTTCGTCGCGGCGGCGGAATGGCTCGACACCAATTACGGCGCGACGCTGCGCCGGCTGTGCGCCGGGCCGCTTGGGCTGGAAGCGCTATTTCTGGCCGACCCGGCCGTGGCCCTGTTCCCCGATGTCATGACCAGGGCCGGCATCTTTTGTTTCCATCCGCATCGGCCGCGATCGTCGTTCTCATTGGCGCCGATCGCCGACACTGCGGCGGCCAGATTGCCCACGCCGACACGGCAGATCGAGGCGGCCGGGCTATCCGACGGCGCGCCCTGGCGATTCGACCGCGCGATGCAAGGCGCAGAACAAACCGTCCTCTTGGGCGATTTGTTCCGCGCCTCGCGCGGCCAAGCGACCGGCATGAACCGGGTTTGGATACTGGGCGACAACGCGCCGCAGCTGCCGTCGCGCTTCTGCACGCCTGCGATCACCGGGGCCGACGACATCACCCGCTTGCGCGGCCGCCCGATCGGCGCAAGAACGCCGTTGAAGTGCGTGGCCAATTTGCCGCGCGATCTAAGCGGTCTGACCCGGAGCGAGCACCGCCAGATCGACGCCTTCATCGCCTGGGCAGCGGCCGAAGGCGCCGACCGCGGCTATTTGGCGCGCCATCGCAAGCCGTGGTGGGCGGTGCGCCTGCCGCCGCCGCCGGCCGCTTTCGTCACCTATATGGCGCGGAAGCCGCCGGTCTTCGCGCTCAACGACGCCGGCGCGTCCATGCTCAATATCTGCCACGGGCTCTATCCCCGGCAACCCATGGCGCGCCGCCGGCTCGCCCGCATCCTCGCCTGGCTGAATGCCAATGTCGCCCTGGCCTCCGGTCGAACCTATGCCGGCGGCCTGGTCAAGTTCGAGCCCAAGGAAATCGAGCGCCTGACCGTCCCAGCCGCGCTGTTATCCTGAGTTCTTGCCGGCCGCGCCGGCCCTTGCTATACGCTGCGGCCACCCCCGCTATCCCCTTCGGCCGCGCCGCTCCAACCGCAACGGCGCCGCCCACGGAGTTTCCCGACATGGCTGCCAGCACTGACTACAAGGTTAAGGACATCGCGCTCGCCGAATGGGGTCGCAAGGAAATCGCGATTGCCGAAACCGAGATGCCCGGGCTGATGGCGCTACGCGCCGAATACGGCAAGGCGCAGCCGCTGAAGGGCGCGCGCATCGTCGGCTGCCTGCACATGACCATCCAGACCGCGGTCCTCATCCAGACCCTGACCAAGCTGGGCGCGGAGATTCGCTGGAGCTCGTGCAACATCTTCTCGACCCAGGACCACGCCGCCGCCGCGGTGGCCGCCGCCGGCGTGCCCGTGTTCGCCTGGAAGGGCGAAACGGAAGAGGAATACGAGTGGTGCATCGAACAGACCATCCACGGACCCAAGGGCTGGGTCCCCAACATGATCCTGGACGATGGCGGCGATCTCACCATCGTCATGCACAACAAATACCCCGCGCTGATGAAGGACGTGCGCGGCGTGTCGGAGGAGACCACCACCGGCGTTCACCGGCTCTACGACATGGAGAAGGCCGGCAAGCTGCTGGTACCGGCGATCAACGTCAACGACAGCGTGACCAAGTCGAAATTCGACAATCTCTATGGCTGCCGCGAAAGCCTGGTGGACGGCATCCGGCGCGCCACCGACGTGATGATGGCGGGCAAGGTTGCCGTGGTATGCGGCTATGGCGATGTCGGCAAGGGCTCGGCTGCCAGCCTGCGCAACGCCGGCGCGCGCGTCATGGTGACCGAGGTCGATCCGATCTGCGCGCTCCAGGCCGCCATGGAAGGCTACCAGGTCGTGACCATGGACGACGCAGCCGCCAATGGCGACATCTTCGTGACCGCGACCGGCAACGTCGACGTCATCACGCTCGACCACATGCGGGCGATGAAGGACCGCGCCATCGTCTGCAATATCGGCCATTTCGACAGCGAGATTCAAATCGGCGCCCTGCGCAATTATCAGTGGGAAGAGGTCAAGCCCCAGGTCGACGAGGTCGTGTTCCCCGACGGCAAGCGCCTGATCGTGTTGGCCAAGGGAAGGCTGGTCAATCTGGGCTGCGGCACCGGCCATCCCAGCTTCGTCATGAGCACGTCGTTCTCCAACCAGGTGCTGGCCCAGATCGAACTGTGGACCAACCCGGGCAAGTACGAGCGCAAGGTCTACGTTCTGCCCAAACATTTGGACGAGAAGGTGGCGGCGCTCCATTTGGCCAAGATCGGCGTCAAACTAACCAAATTGACGGACAAGCAGGCCGAATATCTCGGCATCAGCGTCAACGGCCCGTTCAAAGCATCGCCCTACCGCTACTGATCGGCAGGCGCAGCCTTGTTCGACGGTCGTCGCCTCGCTAAGATCGCGGGGTGACGGTCGTCGGGGAACATGTCCGGCGCCGCCTTGCCTCGATTCTAGGCCAATCGAATCTAAGCTTGGCGGCCCTGCTGGTATCGGCCGGCCCCGCCCATGCGGCGAGCGGCGAGGAGGCGCGCTTGGGTGCCCTGGCCGCAGCCGCGGTTGCCATCCTGTCCGCCCTGATGTTGTTGCGCCAATGGCGCCGGCGTATCGCCGCCGAGAAAGCCGAGCGCGCACGCGCCGCAGAGGCCGCCGCACTGCGTACCATGATCGAGGCTGCGCCGACGGCATTGCTGGCGATCGAACGGCGCGGCGGTGCCGCTCTAGCATCCAAACGGCTGCGTCAACTGCTTAGCTTGTCCGAGACCGCCGTCGTTGGTCCAGACGAATTGCGGCGCGCCTTCGATGCCGACGGCGCCGCCGCGTTGGCACAAGCGCGGGATAGGCTGGCGCGCGATCATGCGCCATTTCGTCTGACCCTCAATGGTGCGACCGCCGGTCAACGATTGATCGTCGAGGGCACCCATACCGATGGCGCCGACCTCCTGGTCGTCACCGACGATTCCTATGCGGCAGCGATGGAAGCGACCATAGCGGCGACTGCGCCGCTCGGGGTTGTCTTCCAAACCCTGCCGATCGCATTGTGGTCTCGCCGGCCCGATTTTTCGCTCGCAACGGAAAACCCAGCGGCGCAAGAGCTGTTCTTGCTCGCCGGCGGCGAACTGACGACCGAGCTATCGGCACGTGCCCAGCGGCTCAAGCGCCCTCAAAGCGAAAGCCGCGCCGCAATTCGCTCGGGTCAGTGCCGACTGTTCGATTTCACCGAACTTTCCATCCCGGGCGGCGGGACGGTTGGGTACGCGATCGACGTGACGGCGCTCGAACAGAGCCAGGCCGAACTCGCCCGCCGCCTTGCCGCCCATGTCGACGTCCTGGAATTCCTGGGTACCGCGGTTGCGGTCGTGGGGCCGGATTTGCGCCTTAAGTTCTTCAACACGGCCTATGCCAGACTCTTCCAGTTCGATCCGAAATGGCTTGCCGGCGAACCCATGCTGAGCGAAATGCTGGAGCAGCTGCGCGACCGCCGAAAACTGCCGGAAACCGCCGATTTCCAGGCTTACAAACGCGGGCAGTCGCGGCAAATTACCGGCATTATCGAGCCGCAGGAATCGCTGATGCACCTGCCCGATGGATCGACCTTGCGCACCACGATCGCGCCGCACCCCCTAGGCGGCGCCATACTGGCCTATGAGGACGTGACCGATCGGCTGGTGCTGGAGCGCTCCTACAACACGCTCATCGAAGTTCAACGCGAAACCCTCGACAATCTGCAAGAGGCGATTGTCGTGTTCGGCGGCGACGGCCTGCTCAAGTTGCGGAATCCGGCCTTCGCGCGCCTGTGGAACATCGATCCCGATGCCGTGCCGGCGGATCGCCATATCGGCGAGGTCGTCGAGCTGATGCGCCCGCTGCTGCCGGTCGAGGCGGATTGGTCGGCCTTCAAGGCGAACATGATCGCCGGCGTCTTCGAGCGAACGCCCCAAGCGGGCCGGCTCATGCGGCCGGATGGCCGGATCGTCGATTTCGCAAACGTGCCGCTGCCCGATGGCGCTACCCAGATCGTTTATGTCGACGTTACCGACCGCGTCCGCGTGGAACAGGCCCTGCGCGAGCGCAACGAGGCGCTGGAGGCGGCAGACCAACTCAAGAGCGAGTTCATCGCCAACGTATCCTACGAACTGCGCACGCCGCTCAACGCCATCATCGGTTTCCCCGAAATCCTGGCGAACGCCTATTTCGGCCCACTCAACGAGCGTCAGCGCGAGTATACGCGCGGCATCCTAGAATCTTCGAGCCGCTTGGTCATCCTGATCAACAACATCCTGGATCTCGCGACCATCGAGGCCGGTCACATGCACTTGGAACGCAAAGTGGTCGAGGTGGCCGGCTTGGTCGAGGAGATTGCAGCGCTGTCCCGCGAGCGGGCGCGTGTCGTCGGTCTTGAACTCAGAGTATCGTGCGCGCCCGATCTTGGGAGCGCCAGTCTCGACCACCGCCGCATCCGTCAAGCATTGTTCAATGTGGTCACCAACGCGATCAAATACACCCAGCCCGGCGGCAGCGTAACCATTTCCGCGCAACGCCAGGGCGATGCGATCGAATGCTCGGTCAGCGACACCGGCATTGGCATCCCTTCGGACGATCAAGCTCGCGTCTTCGAAAAGTTCGAGCGGCGGGTGGCGCCGGGCACTGCTACCGGGCTCGGGCTTGGCCTATCGCTGGTCAGAAGCTTCATCGAACTCCATGGTGGGACGGTGACATTGCGGTCGGCACCCAATGAGGGCACCACGGTCACATGCCGGATTCCGGTCGAACCGCCAAGCGAGATGGAGCAATCACGAAAAGATGCGACCTGACGCCTGCTGCGGCTTGCCATCGCGCGACCCTGCGGCCATTGTAGGCATCATCGTTCTCCGGCAGGCCGACGCGCCCATGTCATCTTCCGATTCCGCCGCATCCCGGCCCGCCAATCCGCGGGTGGCGCTGTTCGTCACCTGCCTGGTCGACCTCTTTCGCCCCTCCGTCGGCTTCGCCGCGGTGAAGCTACTGGAAGGCGCGGGCTGCCGGGTCGCGGTGCCGGCGCTTCAGACCTGCTGCGGTCAGCCCGCCTTCAATTCGGGCGACCGGGAAACTGCACGTGCCATTGCCCGCCAGGTCATCGACGCCTTTGCCGGATACGATTACGTGGTGGTGCCCTCCGGCTCGTGCGGTGGCATGTTGCACGAACACTATTCCGCCCTGTTCGCCGACGATGCCGACCTGGCTGCCCGCGCAGGCGATTTCGGCAAACGCTGCCACGAACTCATCTCATTCCTGGTCGATGTCATGGGCGTGAGCGCAGTCGCCGCGCGCTATGCCGGAACCGCGACCTATCACGATTCCTGCTCGGGCTTGCGGGAACTGAGCGTCAAGGCACAGCCGCGCCGCCTGCTTGCCTCTGTGGCAGGGCTGAAACTGACGGAGCTGCCAGGCGCGGAGGTGTGTTGCGGTTTCGGCGGCACATTCTGCGTCAAGTATCCCGAGATTTCCGACCGCATGGTGGCCGACAAGACGCGCGATATCGTGGCGACCGGCGCGGACACCCTGCTGGCCGGCGATATGGGCTGTCTGCTCAACATAGCGGGCAAGCTCCGGCGCGACGGCCATCGCGTGCGGGTGCGCCATGTGGCCGAAGTGTTGGCCGGTGCGCTCGACGAGCCGGCGATCGGCGAGCCCGCGACCGAACACGCCCAAGCCCGGCATACCGGGGTCTGAGCGCCATGCAGTCGACCAGTCACAGTTTCAAGGACAATGCGCGCGCCGCCATGGCGAATCCCACGCTTCAGCGTGCCATGGGAAACATGCGCCATGGCTTTCTCGCCAAACGCCTGGCGGCGATCGATCGCCTGCCCGAGTTCGATGCGCTGCGCGACCGCGCGCGCGACATCAAGAACCACGCGCTCGAACATCTCGACGTCTATCTCGAGGCCTGGGAGGCCAAGGTCGTGTCCGCCGGCGGCCATGTCCATTGGGCGCGCGACGCCGAGGAGGCGCGCCGGATCGTGCTCGCCATCTGCCAGCGCCTGGACGCGCGTACGGTGACCAAGGGCAAGTCGATGATCGCCGAGGAGATCGCGCTCAATCCCTTCCTGGAAGCCAACGGCATCGTGCCGGTGGAGACGGATCTGGGCGAGTACATCATCCAGATCCGCAACGAATCGCCGAGCCACATAATCGCCCCGGCCATTCACCTGGTTCAGGATCAGATCGAACAGTCCTTCCGCGAAATCCACACCCAGTTCGACCGGGATCGCCCGCTGGTCGAGCCGCGTCAGCTGGTGGACGAGGCGCGCGGCGTTCTGCGCGACAAATTCATCGCCGCCGATGTCGGCATCACCGGCGCGAATTTCCTGGTTGCGGAGACCGGTTCGTCGATCATCGTTACCAACGAGGGCAATGGCGACCTGACCCAGACACTGACCAAGGCGCATATTGTGGTCACCAGCCTGGAGAAGATCGTGCCGACGCTGGAGGATGCCCAGACCATCCTGCGCGTGCTCGCGCGCTCGGCGACCGGCCAAGAATATTCGGTCTACACCACCGTATCCACGGGCCCGCGCCGGCCCAATGATTTGGATGGCCCCGGCGAATACCATGTGGTGCTGCTCGACAACGGGCGCAGCCGCATGCTGGGCACGGAATTCCAAGACATGCTGCGCTGCATCCGCTGCGGTGCCTGCATGAACCATTGCCCGGTCTATGCCACCGTGGGCGGCCATGCCTATGGCTGGGTCTATCCCGGCCCCATGGGGGCGGTGCTGACGCCGTCGCTGATCGGCGTGGACGAGGCCGGCCATCTGCCCAACGCCTCCACCTTCTGCGGCAAATGCGAGAGCGTCTGCCCCATGCGCATTCCATTGCCCAAAATGATGCGCCATTGGCGCGAGCGCGAGTTCGAACGCCATCTTTCGCCCGCCGCCATGCGCTGGGGCATCGCGGCCTGGGCGTTCCTCGCCAAACGGCCCAAGTTATACCGTTGGGTCAGCGGGTTGACCGCCAATGTGCTCGGCCTGCTCGGCCGCGCTCACGGCAGTTTCCGAAACTTGCCGTTGGCTGGCGGTTGGACGCTTGGGCGCGATATGCCGACACCCCAGGGCGAGACTTTTCACCGGGCCTGGGCACGGCGGCGCCCGCGCGGCACACATTCATGAGCGCGCGCGACGACATCTTGGACGGCGTGCGATGGTCGCTGGGCCGGTCCGATGGCGACGGCGCCGCCGAGCGGGTGCGCCAGCGCATCGGCGAGCACCGGCGCAATCCCATCCCCACGCGCGGCCAGGACAATGGCGCCGCCGCCCTCAAGCGCTTCATTGCCGAGGCCGAGATGGTCTCGGCGACGATTGCGCCGGTGGCGGCCGAGGCCGACGTACCCGGCGCGGTCGTCGCCTATCTCGCCAGCCACAACCTGCCCGCCCGTGTGGCCATGGCACCGGACCCGTCGCTAGCCCGCATCCCCTGGTCCGACCGGCCGACCCTGGAGATCAGACGAGGCGCCGCGCACCCCGACGATCAAGTCAGCGTAACGCCTGTTTTCGCCGCCATCGCCGAGACCGGCACGCTGATGCTGATCTCGGGACCGGGCACGCCGACCACGCTCAATCTGTTGCCCGACGATCATATCGTGGTGCTCCGGGCGAGCCAGATCGTCGGCAGCTACGAGGATGCCTGGGACCAGCTGCGCCGCGCGCGCGAACGCGACGGCACCCTCGACATGCCGCGCACGGTAAACTTCATCACCGGGCCGTCGCGCACCGGCGACATCGAACAGAAACTCGTGATGGGCGCCCACGGGCCGCGGCGCCTGCATATCGTGCTGATCGAGGATCATGGCTGAGCGCAAGCCGACGCCGGAGGAGGCACAGCTCTGGCACCGGGCGACGGCGGATGTCCCGAAGCGGCGCCGGCCAATCGCGGCGCCAAAGCCAACCGCACCGAAGCCAGCCGCGCCCGAGCGCTTTCGCGACCTGCTGGATGCCCCGCCACCGGCACCGAAGACCAAGCAGCGCCCGGCGCCACCGCCGGCACGCACCGCGACGCTACCGCCGCTGCACGCCGATGCCGACCATCGGCGTCTGCCCGGCCTGGACAAGCGGACGGCCGCCCGATTGAAGCGCGGCGAGATGCCGATCGATCGCCGCATCGACCTGCACGGCCTAACCCGGGACACGGCCCATCGGGTCGTCACCGCGGCGCTGGCCGCGGCACCTGGCGATGGCGCGCGCTGTCTGCTGATCATTACGGGCAAGGGGCTGCGCGCCGGCGCCGATCGCGAGGCCGGCGTACTCCGCGCCGAGCTGCCGCGCTGGCTCAACGAACCTGATCAACGTGCCCATGTGCTTGCCATCGCTACGGCCCGGCCGGAACATGGCGGGGGCGGCGCGGTTTATGTGCTGGTGCGGCGGCAGAGAGGCAAGTGATCGTGTAGCCTGGAGATGCAACGTTCCACCGGCTGTGCTATCCTGTTCATGTCTTATTTGTGTGAGAGCGGTTTCATGGCAACCACATACCAACGCATCAAAGTCGCGCCGATGGCCGGCGCACTCGGCGCCGAGATCGGCGGCATCGACCTATCCCGCCCGCCCGAACCGGCCGCGATCGCGGAAATTCGCCGCGCCTTTCATGACCACCAAGTTCTGATGTTCCGCGACCAGAAACTCTCGCCGGAGCAGCATCTAGCGCTTGGCCGCTGTTTCGGCCCGCTCACGCGCTCGCCCTATGTCAAGCATATGGACGCCTATCCCGACATCATCGCGGTGCTGAAGGAAGCGGACGAGAACAAGATCAGCACCTTCGGCAATGCCTGGCATTCCGATTTCAGTTTCCTGGAGGAACCGCCCATGGGCTCGCTGCTCTATGGGCGCGAGATTCCCAGCCATGGCGGCGATACGCTGTTCGCCAGCATGTATGCAGCCTATGAGGCGCTGTCGCCGGGCATGCGGGCCATGCTCGACGGCATGTCGGCGGTCCATACGGGCAAGCCCTATGGCGTCCAGGGCGTGCCGAAGGATTTACGCGTGTCGCGCTCGATCCAAATGGAGCGCAACAATCCCGCGGCCGACCGCGAAACCCTGCACCCTGTGGTGCGCGTGCATCCCGACACCGGGCGCAAGGCCTTGTTCGTCAACGCCATCTATACCCAGCGTTTCGAGAACATGACGGCTGCGGAGTCGAAGCCGCTGCTCGATTTTCTGTTCGCCCATGCCATTCAGCCCGAGTTCACTTGCCGGCTGCGCTGGGCGCCGGGCTCGCTCGCCATGTGGGACAACCGCTGCACCATGCATTACGCGATCAACGACTATGACGGTCGGCGCCGGTTGATGCACCGCATCACGGTCGCCGGCGAGCGGTCGGTCGGCCCTCGCCGCAACGCGGCATGATACGGAGGCCGGGACCCACGGCTCATCCGCGTATTGCTGCGTTTGTCGAGGAATGTCGCCGCGCCGAGCTGGCGCAGGCGGAAACCGCCGACATCGTGTTGGCCGTGGCCCCGGCCCTGCTCGCCCTGTTGGCCCACACCAAGGAGTTTCTGCTGCCCGAGCATTACCGGCGCGTTAGCGGCCGCTATGGCCGCAACGTCGTCTATGTCTCGCCCGATGGCGGCGTATCGCTGTTCACCCTGATCTGGGAGCCCGGTCAATGGACCCCGGTCCACGACCACGGCACCTGGGGCGTGGTGGCCGTACTCGACGGCGTGTTGGAAGAGCGCAACTACATTCGCGTCGATGGCCATCGCGACGTGACCGACGGCATCCAACTGTGCCGCGGCGGCGTTACCCTGCTGGCGCCAGGCACGGTCACCACCTTCGTACCCAACCCCGACCACATTCACGTGACCGGCGTGCCGCCGACCCGTGGGCCTGCGGTCAGCTTGCATCTCTATGGCCGCGAGATGAACAACTACAACGTCTATGACGTGAATGCCGGCACGCGCCGCCTGATCGATGTGGCCTATGAGGTTTAGATTGGGCGAAGTCTAAGTGGGGCCCGCCGCGCGATCGATGGCGCGCTGAATAAAGGTGCCGAGGTGGCGCAGCGGTAGAGGTTTTTCCAGCACGGCAAACACCTCGATGCCGGCGCGGTTGGCTTCCACGATCGCCTGACCTTCCCCGGACATCAACAGGATCACCGGGCGCGGCCGCATGGTGGAGGCAAGCTTGGCCACCGCGATGCCGTCCAGCCCGGGCATGCGGATATCCATCAGCGCCACGCGGGGGTGCCGCTTCTTCATGGTGCTAACCGCGACGAAACTGTTGGTTTCGGTGACGCAGGCAATGCCGCGTTCCTTGAAGAACGCGGCGAGCACGTCGCATTGGGAGCGATCGTCGTCGACGACCATGACCAAGCGATCGCTCGCCAGGTTCATCCCGCCATTGCCGATCTGCTGCACCGCCATCGCCTATTTGCCCGCTTCCGCCGCCCGTTGCACTGACGATCGACATCCCGGGGCGATCGCTATCGCCGCCCAGTCAAGGCGATGGACAGCGAGCGAGCCGGGGGGTGTCGAACACTCGCATATTGTAACCGCATATTAGCATAAGGTCCGCTAGCGGTCATGGCCCGTTGCCAAATTTTTGCGCGTGTGTTTGTTTTCCCGCCGCGCCGATACCTTACCAATTGATTCAAACCGGAGTTCGCCCATGCGCCGCTTTCAAACGCTCGACGATCTGGCCGTATCGGGCAAGCGTGTCCTGCTGCGCGCCGACCTCAACGTGCCGGTCAAGAACGGCCGGGTGACCGACGCCACCCGCATCGAGCGCCTGGCGCCGACTATCAAGGAACTCATCGCCAAGGGCGCGCGGGTCGTGGTCATGTCCCATTTCGGCCGGCCCGAGGGCAAGCGCAATCCGGCCTATTCCCTTGAACCTCTGGTTGGCGATCTGTCCAAGGCGATCGGCGTCGCCGTTGCGTTTGCCTCCGAATCCGCTGGCCCCGAGGCGGAGGGCGCCGTCGCCCAACTCAAGCCCGGCGCCGTTCTGCTGCTGGAAAACCTGCGCTTTCATGGCGAGGAAGAGGCCAACGACCAGGGCTTTGCGCGCCGGCTCGCCGCACTCGGCGATATCTATGTCAACGACGCCTTCTCTGCCGCCCATCGCGCCCATGCCTCGACTGCTGCGCTTGCCCATCTACTGCCGGCAGCTGCGGGACGGCTGATGCAGGCAGAGTTAGAGGCGCTGGAAGCGGCGCTGGGCGATCCCAAGCGCCCGGTTGCGGCTGTCGTCGGCGGCGCCAAGGTGTCGACCAAACTCGACCTTCTGGGCAATCTGGTCGGGCGCGTCGACAAGCTGCTGATCGGCGGCGGCATGGCAAACACGTTCCTCCATGCCCGGGGCGTTCAGGTCGGCAAATCCCTGTGCGAGCGCGACCTTGCCCCCACCGCGCGCGAGATCGTGGCACGCGCTAAGACGCGGGGCTGTGAGATCCTGTTGCAGACCGATGCGGTGGTCGCGACCAAGCTGGAAGCCGGTGTGCCCACCCAGATCGTCGCGGCGTCGCCCGACGGCACCTGGCCCATGCCGACCGATGGCATGATGCTCGACATCGGTCCCGTCACCATCCAGCGCTTTGTCGCCGCTCTCGGCACGTGCCGAACGCTGGTGTGGAACGGTCCGCTCGGGGCCTTCGAGACCGCCCCCTTCGATCGCGGTACCACCGAGGTGGCGCAGGCGGCAGCCGCGGCCACGCAAGCAGGCCGGCTGTTGAGCGTGGCCGGCGGCGGCGACACCGTGGCCGCTCTGATTCATGCCGGCGCCATCGACGGATTTAGCTATGTCTCGACCGCCGGCGGCGCTTTCTTGGAGTGGATGGAAGGCAAGGAATTGCCCGGCGTTGCTGCTCTCGCCCAGCGCTGATCAGGAAACAGGTAAATAAAATAAATATAAATTGCTTTTATTCTGCCCCGGGATTCCAGTTGTTGAATTCTGGGAATCGTCATACCATTTTAAGTCTGAGAGGAAAGCAGAATGCTCGTTCCACCGCCCACCCAGATAACGCCTGTACTGCCGCAGTTCGCGCTGATCCGACCCGCGATCGAACAGCAGACGACGCCGCAGATCACGCGCGTTGCCATTCAGCCCTCGCGGGAATCCCGGGGAACCGAAGCGCAGCGCGAGCGCAACGATCGATCCGAGCGGGTCGACACAAGCGGCAGCAACCCCGCCCAGCGCGGCGCGGCAAGCCCGGGCCGAAGCGGTCAGCAACGCGGACTTAATCTGGACATCACCGCCTAGCAACTTCTTGCTGCGCCGTTCACTTTATCCTGTCGAAATCCAACCCGGTCCAGCCGGGATTTTTTTGTCGACGCCGGTCGTGAATTGAGCCGCGGCGCGATCATGGGGCAGGCCCTTGCCCGTGAATTGCTTGAGCGCGCGATTGAGTTCGCCCCAAGCATCCTGGCTCTGACCCGCCTCGGTCAGATAGACAAGCGCGAGATAGCGATCCATGGCCATGCCGTTTT
>SHVW01000101.1 GCA_009694085.1 Alphaproteobacteria bacterium | reverse complement strand
CCAACCGCATCTTCAAATCCTATGACGACATCGTCGATCACTGCTGCGAGGCCTGGAACAAGCTCGTCGATCAACCCTGGCGCATCATGTCCATCGGATTGCGCGACTGGGCCAATGGGTTCTGATCACTGGAGATTGGTATAAGAGGTGAAAAGTTCGACCACGACCGGGCGCTGGCTCGCCAGCGCGGGTCGAAGCGCCATGCTGCCGGCTAGCACGGCGGGCAGCATGACAAGGGAGCGGTGTGTCATCATGGGTGGGAGATTACCGCGTCCGAGATCGCCCGGCGCCTCACAAGCCGGTGAGGTCGAGTTGAGGTTGATTCTGCAACAGGTTCCGCTAGCACGGACCGATGGCCATGCCCTCAAACCCTCTCGCCGCCGCTTTCGCCGCGGCGCTCGCCAGCCTGGTGCCGGCGCGCGATCATGGCTGAGACTGTGTCCCCGGCCGTGCCGGCCCTTGGGCGGTTCGAGCGCTATCTCAGCCTGTGGGTGGCGCTGTGCATCGTGGCCGGCATCGCGCTCGGCCATGCCTGGCCCCGCTTTTTCCAGGCGGTCGGCCGGCTCGAACTGGCGCGGGTCAACATGCCGGTCGCCATCTTGGTCTGGATCATGATCGTGCCGATGTTGCTGAAGATCGATTTCGGCGCGCTTCACCGGGTCGGCGCCCATTGGCGCGGCATCGCGGTCACGGTCGGCGTCAATTGGGCGGTCAAGCCGTTCTCCATGGCGCTGCTCGGTTGGATTTTCCTCCATTTCCTGTTCGCGCCATGGCTGCCCGCGGATGAAATTCCCTCTTACATCGCGGGCCTCGTTCTGCTGGCTGCCGCGCCATGCACCGCCATGGTGTTCGTGTGGAGCGATCTCTCCGGCGGCGAGCCCCATTTCACGCTGAGCCAGGTGGCGCTCAACGATGCGATCATGATTGTCGCTTTCGCACCCATCGTTGGGTTGTTGCTGGGCCTGAGCGCCATCGTCGCGCCTTGGGACACGCTGCTGCTGTCTGTCGTGCTCTACATCGTGGTGCCTGTGGCGGTGTCGCAATGGCTGCGCCGCGCGGTGCTCGGCCGGGGCGGCCAGCCGGCGTTGGACCGGCTGCTCGCGCGCATACAGCCGGCATCGCTGGCTGCCTTGCTCGCCACGCTCGTTCTGCTCTTCGCGTTCCAGGGCGGGCGCATCCTGGACCGTCCGCTGATCATCGCGCTGTTGGCTGTGCCAATTCTGGTCCAGGTCTATCTGACGGCGGGCCTCGCCTATTGGCTTAACCGCAGGCTGGGCGAGGCGCACAACGTGGCAACGCCATCGGCGCTGATCGGGGCCAGCAATTTCTTCGAACTTGCCGTGGCCACGGCGATTTCGCTGTTCGGCTTCGACTCCGGCGCCGCGCTTGCCACCGTCGTGGGCGTGCTGGTCGAAGTGCCGGTGATGTTGTCGGTCGTGTGGCTGTGCGCGCGGACGCGCGGCTGGTACGAGCGGCGCTAAGAGAAGCGGGGCCCCGGCGGTGAGCCGAGGCCCCGATTGCGTCAGGCCGCTTTCATCATGTTGCGCAGCACGTATTGCAGGATGCCGCCATGGCGGTAGTACTCGACCTCGTCGGCCGTATCGATCCGGCATTGCGCCTTGATCTTCACGACCTCGCCATTGGCCCGCGTGATCGTCACGTCCACATCCATGCCCGGCTTGATTCCGGCCTTGATGCCGGTGAAGTCATAGACCTCGGAGCCGTCGAGCTTGAGCGATTGGCGGGACGCGCCGTCCTTGAACTGAAGCGGCAGCACGCCCATGCCGACCAGATTGGAGCGGTGAATGCGCTCATAGGTCTCGGCGATCACGGCCTTGATGCCGAGCAAGGTCGTGCCCTTGGCCGCCCAGTCGCGCGAGGAACCCGTGCCATACTCCTTGCCCGCGATGACGACCAGCGGCACGCCATCGGCCTGATACTTCATGGCGGCATCGTAGATCGACATTTGCTGGCCTGCGGGCATGTGACGCGTCATGCCGCCCGACGTGCCCGGCGCCACCTCGTTCTTGAGGCGGATATTGGCGAAGGTGCCGCGCATCATGACGTCGTGATTGCCGCGGCGTGCGCCGTACTGGTTGAAATCGGCCGGGCGCACCTGGCGCTGGATCAGATATTCGCCGGCCGGGCTGTCTTTCTTGATGTTGCCGGCGGGCGAGATGTGGTCGGTCGTGATGCTGTCGCCGACCTGAACCAGCGTGCGCGCCTTCAAGATATCGTCGATCTTGCCCGGCTCCTTCTTCATGCCGACAAAATAGGGTGGGTTCTTCACATACGTGGACCCATCGTTCCACTTGTAGGTCAGGCCGACCGCGGCTTCGATCTTCTTCCACTCGGGTCCGCCGTCGGACACGTTGGCGTAACGGTGGCGATACATTTCCGGCGTCAGCTTGGCCCGAATGGTGTCCTGGATTTCCTGGTTCGAGGGCCAGATGTCCTTGAGATAGACGGGCTGGTCGCCATCGCCCATGCCGAGCGGCTCGTTCAGCAGGTCGCGCGTCATGGTGCCGGCGAGCGCGTAGGCGACCACGAGCGGCGGCGAGGCCAGGTAGTTGGCCTTGACGTGCGGGTTGACCCGGCCCTCGAAGTTGCGATTTCCCGAGAGCACGGAACAGACCACGAGATCGCCCGTTTCCACCGCCTTGGCGATCGGCTCGTCGAGCGGGCCGGAATTGCCGATGCAGGTGGTGCAGCCATAGCCGACCAGGTTGAAGCCAAGCTTGTCGAGTTCGCTCGATAGCCCGGCGGCGTCGAGATAGTCGGTCACCACCTGGGAGCCCGGGGCGAGCGAGGTCTTGACCCAGGGCTTGGAGCGCAAGCCCTTCTTCAAGGCGTTGCGCGCGAGCAGCCCGGCGCCGACCAGGACTGAGGGGTTGGAGGTGTTGGTGCAGCTCGTGATGGCGGCGATCACCACGTCGCCGTCGCGCAGCTCGTGATTGCGCCCTTCCACCTTCACGCCACGTCCGCCGCCACCCATGTCCTTGACCGCGATGGCAAACGATTTGGCGGCCTCGGTCAGGGGCACGCGGTCCTGCGGGCGCTTCGGCCCGGCGAGCGAGGACACGACCGCGCCCATGTCGAGTTCGAGCGTGTCGGTGAACACCGGGTCTGGCGTGCTGGCCTCGCGCCACATGCCCTGGGCCTTGGCGTAGGCCTCGACCAGGTCGACGCGTTGGGAATCGCGGCCGGTGAAGCGCAGGAAATTGATGGTCTCCCGGTCGATCGGGAAGAAGCCGCAGGTGGCACCGTATTCCGGCGCCATGTTCGCGATGGTGGCGCGGTCGGCGAGCGTCATGTTGTCCAGGCCGGGCCCGAAGAATTCGACGAACTTGTTGACCACGCCCTTCTTGCGCAGCATTTGGGTCACGGTCAGCACTAGATCGGTGGCGGTCGTGCCCTCTATCATTTTGCCCGTCAGCTTGAAGCCGATGACCTCGGGAATAACCATGGAGACGGGCTGGCCGAGCATGGCCGCCTCGGCCTCGATACCGCCGACGCCCCAGCCGAGCACGGCGAGCCCATTGACCATGGTGGTGTGGCTGTCCGTGCCGACCAGCGTGTCGGGATAGGCGGTCACCGTGCCGGCGTCGTCATTGGTCCACACGACCTGGGCCAGGTATTCGACATTGACCTGGTGGCAGATGCCGGTGCCGGGCGGCACGACGCGGAAATTGGCGAACGCGGTCTGGCCCCAACGCAGGAAGGCGTAGCGCTCGTTGTTGCGCTCGAACTCCAGCTTGACGTTGTCGGCGAAGGACTTATCCGTGCCGTAGGCATCGACCGCGACGGAATGGTCGATCACCAGATCGACGGGGGAGAGCGGGCTGATCCGCCGGGGATCGCCGCCCAGCGCCACCATGGCATCGCGCATGGCGGCCAGATCGACCACCGCGGGCACGCCGGTGAAATCCTGCATCAGCACGCGCGCCGGGCGATAGCTGATCTCGCGGTCCGAGCGCTTGTCCTTCAGCCATTGCGCCATGGCCTTGACGTCGTCCGCCGAAACCGTGCGGCCATCCTCGTAGCGCAGCAGGTTCTCCAGCAGCACCTTCAGCGAGAAGGGCATGCGGTCGATGTTGCCCAGCGACTTCGCCGCCTCGGGCAAGCTGTAATAGACGTAGGATTTCGAGCCGACCTTGAGGGTCGAGCGGGCGTTGAAGCTGTTGTTGGTCGAGGCGGTCACGGGATGTCTCCTTGCCCTTAGAGAAGGGATGAGGCCGGCTCGCCCCGGACGCGAATGCGAAGGGGCAGAAAGGCCCAAAGCCTTGATCGCGCTACGATACCCCAACCGGGACCCAAGTCCAGGCCCGGTGTGGTCAGGGGCCCGGGCGCGTGGTCCCGGACAGTCGAGCGTGGCATGGAAAAGATTAAGGAAAGGTTGCGGGCGAACCGACCCAGTATTTGGACAGCTCGGTAAGGATGGACTAAATTTAAGCCATGGATAAAGAGGGTGAAATCCTGTCAAAACTCGACCTCGTGATCGACTTGGCGCGACGCAATGAGTCGCGCATGAACGAGATGAACGCGCGCCTAAACGAGATGAATGGGCGTCTGAGCGAGTTGAGCGAACGCGTCGCGCGGGTCGAAGGCCGGATCACCGACATGCCAATATCCCACGATTTCGGCCACCTGGAAGGCCGATTGGACGAAATCAGCCGCCGGTTACCGATCCCCGTGGGCTATGTGCCGCCGGAAACCCAGGGCAAGCGGCGCAAGGCGTAGCGACGAACCTTGTCGATTGGCGTCCGGCCGCCTAAACCATTTTCTGCGTATGACAGAGACAAGGACCGTGGGCATGCGCGTCACGTCCAAGGGCCAGGTGACGATCCCTGTTGAGATTCGCAAGCGGCTCGGGCTGTTACCTCATGGCGAAGTCGAATTCCGAATCGACGGCCAATCGGCGCGCCTCGTTAAGGCGAAGCCGCGCGCCGGTCGCTCCGGCCGGCCAAGTATACGGCGCTGGCGCTTCATGCCGTGCTCGAATTGGCGGCCGAGCCCAAGCGGCAGCTCAGCGCGGCAGACCTCGCCGCTGCCCACGGCGCCTCAACCCACCATTTGGCCAAAGTGCTACGCCGGCTCGGCCAGGCCGGGCTGGTCGAGGCCGTGCGCGGTGTCGGGGGCGGCTATCGCTTCGTCGGCAATGCCAAGCGCCTGACCGTGATGGATGTGATCGGCCTCTTCGAGGCGATCGGTGCGCCCGCCGGCGGCCATCACGATGGCGTGAGCCCAGCCGTGCGGGCGCTTGGCGCGATCCTGGCGGAAATCGACGACCATGCCGTCGCGACCTTTCGTTCCGTCACTATCGCGACCATGTTGAAGTTGACGCGGCGCCTCGGTGACCGAGCGTCGCAAATGCCAGTAAATCCTTGACCTTTCGCCACGTTATGCGTACGTGATGATGCTTATGATCGTGCCGGATAAGAACATTCGGACAAAGCAGGGAGCGCCGGCACGACGGTTCGCCGAACAAGGGGAAGCCAATCCCCCGGTCGAGTTGGGTCGGTGCGCTAGCCTACCCGGGAGACTGAGGAAACGCCTATGGCCGATCAAGCCGCCGCACCCGCTCCAGTGGGTGATCCCGACGACACATTTTCCAAACTGCTCAGGCGCAATGCCAGCCAACGCGGCGCCCGCCCGGCCAGCCGCGAGAAAGAATACGGCATCTGGCAGACCTGGAGTTGGGCCGAGGTCGAGCGCGAGGTCCGTGCGCTGGCCTGCGGATTGGCCACACTCGGCCTGAAGCGCGGCGACCGGGTTGCCATCGTCGGCGACAATCGCCCGCGCCTCTACTGGACCATGGTGGCGGCCCAGGCGATCGGCGGCGTGCCCGTGCCGGTCTATCAAGACGCGGTGGCGGACGAGATGAAATACGTCCTCGACCATGCCGAAGTGCGCTTCGTGGTGGCCGAAGACCAGGAACAGGTGGACAAGGTGCTCGCCGTGCGCGAGTTCTGCCCGCGCATCGATGCGGTGGTATTTTGCGATCCGCGCGGCATGCGCCATTACGATCAATCCTTCCTCAGGCAGTACGATCGCATGCAGGACGAAGGCCGCGCTTACGATGCGGCCCATCCCGGCTTCTACGAGGCCGAGATTGCCACGGGCAAAGGCAGCGACGTCGCCATCATGCTCTACACCTCGGGCACGACCGGCACGCCCAAGGGCTGCATGCTGAGCTTCGACAATCTCATCGTCACCGCGCGCAACGCGGCGGAGCGCGAGCATCTGACCGAGGCCGAGGAAGTTCTAGCCTATCTGCCCATGGCCTGGGTCGGCGACAACATCTTCTCGCTCGCCCAGGCCTACGCGACCGGCTTCTGCGTGAGTTGCCCGGAAAGCAGCGCCACGGTGATGACCGATCTGCGCGAACTCGGGCCGACCTATTTCTTCGCGCCGCCGCGCATCTTCGAGAACGTCCTGACCCAGGTCATGATCCGCATGGAGGACGCGAGCTGGATCAAGCGCCGCATGTTCCACTACTTCATGAACCTGGCCAAACGGGTCGGCATCGCCATTCTCGACGGCAAGCCCGCCGGCATTATCGACCGGTTGCTCTATGCATTGGGCGGCGTGCTGGTCTACGGCCCGCTCAAGAACACGCTTGGCTTCAGCCGCATCCGGCTTGCCTATACGGCCGGCGAAGCGATCGGGCCCGACATTTTCGATTTCTACCGTTCGCTCGGCATGAACATCAAACAGCTCTATGGCATGACTGAGACTGCGGTGTTCATCTGCATCCAGCCGGACGGCCAGGTGAAGCCCGACACGGTCGGCACGCCGGCGCCCGAGGTCGAGGTCAAGATCGCGGACAATGGCGAGGT
Source organism: Alphaproteobacteria bacterium (assembly GCA_009694085.1). GTDB lineage: Bacteria > Pseudomonadota > Alphaproteobacteria > SHVW01 > SHVW01 > SHVW01. The sequence goes on along the minus strand of SHVW01000101.1, from coordinate 7,276 downwards.
GCTGGTGCGCAGCCCCGGCGTGTTCCTGCGCTACTACAAGAACGACGCGGCGACCGCGGAGGCGAAGACCGGGGATGGCTGGGTCCACACCGGCGACGCCGGCTATTTCGATGGCGATGGCCATCTCAAGATCATCGACCGCGCCAAGGATGTCGGCCGGCTCACCGGGGGCGGGTTGTTCGCGCCGAAATACCTGGAGAACAAGCTGAAGTTCTTCCCCTTCATCAAGGAGGCCGTGGCCTTCGGCCATGGTCGCGACCATGCCGCCGCCTTCATCAACATCGACCGCGAAGCGACCGGCAACTGGGCCGAGCGCCAGGGCCTTGCCTATGCAAGCTACAGCGATCTCGCCGCGCGCGCCGAGGTCTATGACCAAATCCGGCAGTGCATCGAGAAAGTCAACGCCGACCTCGCCGCCGATCCCAAGCTGGCGGCCTCGCAGATCCGGCGCTTCCTGATCCTGCACAAGGAATTGGATGCCGATGACGGCGAGCTCACACGCACGCGCAAGGTGCGCCGGAGTTTCGTCGCCGAGCGCTATGCCAAGCAGATCGGCGCGCTCTATTCGAACGCCGATGCGATCGATATCGAGGCCCAGGTGACCTTCGAGGACGGCCGCAAGGGCATGCTCAAGGCCAAGCTCAAGATCGCCGAGGCGCATACCTTCGCGCCGACCGACACTGTGCGCAGGGCTGGTTAAGTCACGCGATGACGCAACCCCCGCGCAAGATCGGCGGCACGTTGTTGAAGGTCGACGGCATCAGCCTCGCCTTCGGCGGCGTCAAGGCACTGAGCGACATCAGCTTTGAGATTCGCGAGCACGAGATCCTGGCGATCATCGGGCCGAATGGCGCGGGCAAGAGCTCGATGCTCAACGTCATCAACGGTTTCTACCACCCCCAGCAGGGCGCCATCACCTACAAGGGCGCAACGCGCAGCCAGATGCGCCCGCACGAGGCGGCCGCCCAGGGCATCGCGCGCACGTTCCAGAACATCGCGCTGTTCCGCGGCATGTCCACCCTGGACAACATCATGACGGGCCGGCTGCTCAAGATGAAGACCAACTTCTTCATGCAGGCGCTCTATTGGGGGCCGGCCTTGAAGGAAGAGATTGCCCATCGCGAGGTCGTCGAGCGCATTATCGATTTTCTGGAGATCCAATCGATCCGCAAAACGCCGGTCGGCCGCTTGCCCTATGGCCTGCAAAAGCGCGTCGAGTTGGGCCGGGCATTGGCGGCGGAGCCCGAGCTGCTGTTGCTGGACGAGCCGATGGCGGGCATGAACGTGGAGGAGAAAGAGGACATGTGCCGCTTCATCCTCGACGTCAACGACGAGTTCGGCACCACGATCGCTCTGATCGAGCACGACATGGGCGTGGTGATGGACATTTCCGATCGTGTCGTCGTGCTCGATTACGGCCGCAAGATCGCGGACGGCCGGCCCGACCAGGTGCGCGCCAACCAGGACGTGATCGACGCCTATCTCGGGGTCGGCCATTGATGCCGGCGAACAGGAACATCCGTCATGGCTGACCTTTTTTTCTTCCTGGAGGTGCTGATCGGCGGCTTGCTGTCGGGCGTGCTCTATTCGCTGGTCGCTCTGGGGTTTGTGTTGATCTACAAGGCCTCCGGCGTGTTCAATTTCGCCCAGGGCGCCATGGTGCTGCTGGCCGGCCTGACCTTCGTGCGCCTGACCCAGATTCTAGGCAGCGAGCACCCGTGGGACGGCATGTTCGTGCTTGCCCTCGCGATCACGTTCGCGGTCATGATCGCGCTCGCCTTCGCGGTCGAACGGGTCGTGCTGCGCCCGCTGGTCAACCAGGCCCAGATCATCATGTTCATGGCGACGATCGGTTTGACCTTCTTCCTTGAGGGCGCCGCCCAGGGCGTGTGGGGTAGCCAGGTCCACCGCCTCAATCTCGGCGTGTCGGAACTGCCGATCATCATCGGCGACGTCCTGCTGCCGCCGCTCGATCTGGTCGCGGCGGCGGCGGCGGCGGCCATGGTCGCGGGGCTGGCCGTGTTCTTCAGCCGTACCCGCATCGGTCGAGCGTTGCGCGCGGTCGCCGACGATCACCAGGCCGCGTTGTCCGTTGGCATTCCGCTGCAAAGCATCTGGGTCGTGGTGTGGAGCGTGGCCGGCATCGTCGCGCTATTCGCTGGGCTGGTCTGGGGCGCCAAGCTCGGCGTTCAGTTCAGCCTGACGTTGGTGGCGCTCAAGGCCTTGCCTGTGCTGATTCTGGGCGGCTTCACCTCGATCCCCGGCGCTATCATCGGCGGGTTGATCATCGGCGCCTCGGAGAAGCTGGCCGAGGTGTTCATCGGCCCGCTCGTCGGCGGGGCTATCGAGAACTGGTTCCCCTATATGCTTGCCCTCGTCTTCCTGCTGTTCCGGCCGCAGGGGTTGTTCGGCGAGAAAATCATCAAACGGGTATAAGCAGATGCTCTACCGTGAGGCCGGACAGTTCAAGACCAGCTACCCCGCCGACCAGGCGATTTTTCCGATCCCGCAGGATCGTTGGAGCCTGGCGATCGTGTTGGTTGCTGCCTTCGCCGTCGTGCCCATGGTCGCCAACAATTACTGGCTGGTTTCGATTCTGATCCCATTCCTGGTGTTCTCGCTGGCGGCCCTTGGGCTCAACATCCTGACGGGTTATGCCGGCCAGGTCTCGCTCGGTACCGGCGGGTTCATGGCAGTCGGCGCGTTCGCCGCCTACAACCTTGCCGTTCGCCTGCCCCAGCTCAATTACATCGTCGATTTCGCGCTCGCCGGTCTGATCGCGGCCGCTGTCGGCGTGCTGTTCGGCCTGCCCAGCCTGCGCATCAAGGGCTTCTACCTGGCGGTCGCCACGCTGGCGGCCCAGTTCTTCATCGAGTGGCTGTTCACCCGCGTGCCCTGGTTCACCAATTACAGTTCGTCCGGTGTGATCACCGCGCCCAAGATGCAGATGTTCGGCTTCGATCTGAGCGATCCGGTCAGCCGCTACCTAATCACGCTGTGCATCGTGACCGTGCTGACGCTGGCGGCCAAGAACATGGTGCGCTCCGCGGTCGGTCGGTCCTGGATGGCGATCCGCGACATGGACATTGCCGCCGAGATCATCGGCATCAGGCCGTTGCACACTAAGCTGTTGGCCTTTGCCGTCAGCTCGTTCTATTGCGGCGTGGCGGGCGCGCTCTGGGTGTTCTTCTACATCGGCGCGGTCGAACCCCAGGCGTTCGACATCAACCGCTCCTTCCAGGTGCTGTTCATGGTCATCATCGGCGGGCTCGGCAGTGTGCTCGGCTCGTTCCTGGGTGCTGGTTTCATTGTGTTCCTGCCGATCGCGCTTAACAATGCGGCGGCGCTGTTCGGCGGCGCGCTCCAGGCCGACACGCTGTCCCATCTGGAGTTGATCATCTTCGGCGGCCTGATCATTTTCTTCCTGATCGTCGAACCGTTGGGTCTCGCTCGACTCTGGCAGATCGGTAAGGAAAAGCTGAGATTATGGCCGTTTCCCCATTGAGGCCGGCGTGCAGGTGACGGCCAAAGCTGGGTCGTGTTAGGGTTGGATCAAGTAAGAGCAAAGCATCCGTTCGCATGTCGATTTGGATCAAGGGAGGACGAAGATGAAACTGAGAAAACTGTCGATGGCCGCGCTCGCGCTCGGCCTGCTTGCTGCGCCCGAGGCTTTTGCCCAGGGTGAGCAATTCGTGCCGGTGACGATCTACCGCACCGGCGCCTACGCCAATACCGGCGCGCCCTTGATGGTCGGCTACATGGACTACATGGCCATGTTGAACGAACGTGACGGCGGCGTTGGCGGCGTGAAGTTGACGTGGGAAGAATGCGAGACCGGCTACCAGAACGACCGCATGGTCGAATGCTATGAGCGGCTCAAGGGCAAGGGCCCGACCGGTGCGGCCGTGTTCAACCCGCTCGGCACGGGCCTGACCTACGCCATCCTGGAAAAGGCCGCGGCTGACAAAATCCCAATCGTCTCGCTCGGCTATGGCCGCACCGATTCGACTGACGGGCGGGTGTTTCCCTACAGCTTCCCGCTGATCACCAATTACTGGAGTCAGTCGACCGCCAAGATCAAGTTCATCGCCGTTAAGGAAGGCGGGATGGACAAACTCAAGGGCAAGAAGATCGCCAACGTCCATCACGACTCGGCCTATGGCAAGGAAACCATCCCGGTGCTCGACGAACAGGCCAAGAAGTACGGCTTCGAGGTCAAGCACTACCCGGTCGCTCATCCCGGTCTCGATCAGAAGGCGACTTGGCTACAGATCCGCCAGGCCCGGCCTGACTGGGTCATCCTGCGCGGCTGGGGCGTGATGTCCCAGGTCTCGATCAAGGAGGCCGCCGCCATCGGCTTCGCGCGCGACAAGATGGTCGGCGTCTATTGGTCGGGCTCGGAGCAGGACACGGTGCCCGCGGGCGACGCGGCCAAGGGCTATATCAGCGCCGCCATGCATGGCTCGGGCACGGCCTTCCCCGTCGTCCAGGACGTGATCAGGCACGTCTATGACAAGGGCAAGGGCAATGGCGACAAGAAAGAGATCGGCACCGTCATGTGGAACCGGGGCATCATTCATGGCCTGGTCAATATCGAAGCGATCATCGTCGCTCAGGCCAAGTTCGGCAAAAAGCCGCTCAAGGGCGAAGAGGTTCAGTTCGGTCTGGAGAATCTGAACTTCACGGCCGAGCGCGTGAAGGCCTTGGGCGCGGAAAACCTGTTGCCGCCGTTCAAGACCTCGTGCCGCGACCATGAGGGCCAGGCGCCGGTCAAGTTCCAGCAATGGGACGGTCAGAAGTGGGTCATGATCTCCGATTGGGTGACGACTGACCAATCGATCGTGCGGCCGATGATCGAGGTCTCCGCCGCCTCCTACGCCAAGGAGAAGAACATCACGCCGCGTAGCTGCTGACGGCGGGACGACGCGTACTCATGACCGGAGCCCCCTTGCTTGCCGTCAACAACATCGAGGTGATCTACGATCACGTCATCCTGGTGTTGAAGGGGGTTTCGCTCCAGGTTCCCGAGGAGGGTATCGTCGCCCTTCTCGGGGCCAACGGGGCGGGAAAGACGACGACGCTCAAGGCCGTGTCCAACCTGCTCGGCGCCGAGCGCGGCGACGTGACAAAGGGCACAATCGAATATCGCGGCGAACGCGTGGAGAAGCTCAGCCCCAACGAGCTGGTCACGCGCGGCGTGGTGCAGGTGATGGAAGGCCGCCACTGCTTCGGCCACCTCACGGTCGAGGAAAACCTGATGACCGGCGCCTATACGCGCACCGATGGGCGCGGCGCCATTCGCGACGACCTCGACCTGGTCTATCGCTATTTCCCCCGTCTCCAGCAGCGCCGCACCAGCCAGGCCGGCTATGTCTCCGGCGGCGAACAGCAGATGACGGCGATCGGCCGCGCGCTGATGTCGAAGCCCAAGATGATCCTCCTGGACGAACCATCCATGGGCCTTGCCCCACAATTGGTCGAAGAGATTTTCGAGATCGTCAAGCGGCTGAACGAGGAAGAGAAAGTCAGCTTCCTCTTGGCCGAGCAGAACACCAACATCGCGCTCAAATACGCACGCTACGGCTATATCCTGGAAAATGGGCGCGTGGTGATGGACGGCAACGCCGCCGAACTCGCCGCCAACGAAGACGTCAAAGAATTCTACCTCGGGCTTAGCGGCACCAAGCGCAAGAGTTACCGCGACGTCAAACATTACCGCCGGCGCAAGCGCTGGCTATCCTGACCGGCATGGCTGTCGATCGCCGCTTCTATGACGAGCTGGAAGCGCGCGTGCCCGAAGCGCGCGAGCGTCAGCTTTTTGCCGACCTTCCCGGCCTGATCGCCCATGCCATCGCCAAGGCACCGGGCATTGCCGAAGGGCTCAAGGGTGTGGTACCCGGCGACATCGTCAATCGCCAAGCGCTGGCGCAATTGCCCGTGATCCGCAAATCTGAATTGATGGACCGGCAAAAGGCGCGCCCACCCTTCGGCGGCCTCAATGCCACGGACACCGGCCAACTCCAGCGCATCTTCGCCTCGCCCGGCCCGATCTACGATCCCGAGGGCAAGAGGGCGGACTACTGGCGCTTCGCGCGCGTGCTGTTCGCCGCTGGCTTCCAGGCGGGGGAGGTGATCCACAATTGCTTCGCCTATCACCTGACGCCGGCCGGCTCCATGCTGGAATCGGGCGCGTTCGCCTTGGGTTGCCCGGTCATTCCCGGCGGCGTCGGGCAGACCGAGTTGCAAATCCGCGTCATGGCCGATGTGCGGCCGGCGGGATATGTCGGCACGCCCAGCTTCCTCAAGATCGTCTTCGACAAGGCAAAGGAGTTGGGAGTCGATATCGGTTCGGTCAAGAAAGCGCTGGTCGCCGCCGAGGCCCTGCCCAACAGCCTGCGCGCCGAGTTGCAATCCCATGGCTGCCGCGTCCAGCAATGCTATGCCAGCGCCGATATCGGCAGCCTCGCCTACGAATCGGAAGCACGCGAGGGCATGATCCTGGACGAGGCGCTGATCCTGGAAATCCTGCGCCCCGGTACCGGCGATCCCGTGCCTCCCGGCGAGGTCGGCGAGATCGTGGTCACCAGCTTCAATCGCAATTATCCGCTGATCCGCTTCGCCACCGGCGATCTTTCCGCCGTGCTGCCCGGCGTCTCGCCCTGCGGGCGCACCAACACGCGCATCAAAGGCTGGATGGGTCGGGCCGATCAATCGGCCAAGGTGCGCGCCATGTTCGTCCACCCGAGCCAGATCGCCGATATCGTCAGGCGCCATGCCGGCATGGGCAAGGCACGGCTGACCGTCGACCGGGTCGAAGGGCAGGACCGCATGGTGCTGGCCTGCGAAATCGCTGGTGCGGCCGATCCCGGTCTTGCCGCGGCGACCGTCGAATCGATCCAGATCGTGTGCAAGCTGCGCGGCGAGGTTGTTTTGGTCGCTCCGGGCAGCCTGCCCAATGACGGAAAAGTCATTGAAGACATTCGGAAATTAGACTGATTATTGATTTGCTGCAACGCAGCACGACGCGATCTTAATTTTGCCATCTTAAGTACTATATAATTGCGGTCATGGTAGGCGCCCCTCCCCAGGGCGTTGCTTTCTTCCTACCCCTGCCGACTGGCTCCCCCTTCTAGTACCTCTGCACGGAGGTTTTGACCGGTTGGTTGTGTGCGGATCGTAGGGCTGGGAGGTCCTCGGCATCAACCAGGATGGTGATGGTGCGGGCCTCGCCTGGTTGTCGCCGGATGAGCCCGGCGCGCTCCAGCGTGGGCACCAT
>SHVW01000100.1 GCA_009694085.1 Alphaproteobacteria bacterium | reverse complement strand
GTCGTGCCGTTCATTCTGGGCGGCGCCATGGGGCCGGTGACCATGGCGGGCGCCATTGCCCAGGCCCACGCCGAAACCATGGCCGGCTGCGCGCTGACCCAGCTGGTGCGGCCGGGCGCACCCGTCATCTACGGCAACTTCCTGTCGTCCACCGCCCTGCGTTCGGGTTCGCCCACCTTCGGCACACCGGAACCCGCCTTCGGCTCCTTGATTGTCGGCCAGTTGGCCCGCCGGCTGGGCCTGCCCTTGCGCTGCTCCGGCGCCTTCACGGCGTCCAAGGTGCCGGATGGTCAAGCCATGTTGGAATCAGCCATGTCCATGCAGGCCGCTATCCTGTGCGGCGCCAATTTCATTCTGCATGCGGCGGGTTGGCTAGAGAGCGGTCTGTCCATGGGCTACGAGAAATTCATCATGGATGTCGACATGTGCGCGGCCTTGCATGTCTACCTCGCCGGGATGGCGACGGATGCCAATGGGTTGGCGCTCGACGCCTTCCGCGAGGTCGGGCCGGGCAAGCATTTCTTCGGCTGCGCCCACACCATGCGGAATTATCAGACTGCCTTTTGGGAATCGTCGGTCGCCGACAACAATTCGTTCGAGCAGTGGCGTGACGAGGGCGAAAAGGACGTGGTGCGTCGCGCCAACGCCAAATGGCAGGCTATGCTGAAGGATTACGAGGCGCCCGCCCTCGATCCCGGAATCGACGAGGCGCTCCGCGCTTTCGTCGCGAAGAAGAAGGATTCGATGCCCGATATGTGGCATTGACCTCTCGGGTCGTGCCGAAGGAGGCGACGGAATGAACACCCCGGTAACCCATGCCCGCGTCGTCGTCATCGGCGGCGGCGTGGTCGGCTGTAGCGTTCTTTACCACCTGGCCAAGATGGGCTGGACCGACGTGCTCTTGATCGAGCGCAGCGAACTCACCTCGGGTTCGTCCTGGCACGCCGCCGGCGTGATCCACACTATCAACTCCGATCCCAATATCGCGCGGCTTCAGGACTACACCATCAAGCTCTATCAAGAGATCGAGACGCTGTCGGAGCATTCCTGCGGCATCCACCGGCCCGGTGGCATCTATCTCGCCGCCACGCCGGAGCGGCTGGACTATCTCAAACAAGAGCGCGCCAAGGCGCGCTATATGGGGCTGGACACCGAATTCATCTCGCTCGACGAGGCGAAGAAACTCAACCCCCTGATCGACCCGAAGAAATATCTGGGCGCGCTGTTCGAGCCGGTCGACGGTCATGTGGATCCCGCCGGTGTCACCCATGCCTATGCCAAAGCCGCGCGCAAGCTGGGCGCCAAGGTCACCTTACGCACGCCCGTGATCGCGACGCGCCCACGGCCCGACGGCACTTGGGATGTGGTGACCGAGGCCGGCATCATCCATGCCGAGCGCGTGGTCAACGCCGCCGGGCTGTGGGCGCGGGAAGTCGGCCATCTCGCCGGCATCGATCTGCCGGTTCAGCCCATGGAGCATCATTACCTGATCACCGAAACCATTCCCGAGGTGCGCGATTTCGGCAAAGAGGTCGCGGTGACCGTGGATTACGAGGGCAACGCCTATACGCGCCAGGAGCATCAGGGGATCCTGCTCGGCACTTACGAGCCCCACTGCGTGCCCTGGTCGGTGGCGGGCACGCCGGCCGATTTCGGCCATGAGCTGCTGCCGCCCGATCTGGAGCGCGTCGGCGACCGCTTGCAACTCGCCTTCGAGCGCATGCCGGCCCTCGGCCGCGCCGGCATCAAGAACGTGGTCAACGGCCCCTTCACCTTCGGCCCCGATGGTAATCCCCTGATCGGGCCGGTGCCGGGCTTGCGGAACTATTGGGTCGCCGTCGGCGTCATGGCCGGGTTCTGCCAGGGCGGTGGCGTCGGGCGGTGCCTGGCCGAATGGATCGTCGAGGGCGAACCGGGGATCGATGTCTGGGGCATGGATGTCGCGCGCTTCGGCGACTATGCCACCCATGACTACGGCACGCTCAAATCGAGCGAGAATTACTCCCGCCGCTTCATCATCACCTATCCCAATGAGGAACTGCCGGCCTGCCGGCCGCTCAAGACGACAGCGCTCTACGATCGCTTCAAGGCGCGGGGCGCCGTGTTCGGCGTGTCCCACGGATTGGAGCACGCCCTGTGGTTCGCGCCATCGCTGGACGAAGCCCGGGAGGAGCCAACCTTCCGCCGCTCCAACGCCTTTCCCCATGTGGCTGCCGAATGTCGCGCCGTGCGCAATGCGGTCGGGGTCGGCGAGATCGCCAACTACGCCAAGCACGAATTCAAGGGCCCCGGCGCGGCTGCCATGCTCGACCGCTTGCTCGCCAATCGGCTGCCCCGACCGGGCCGGCTGGCTCTGACGCCCATGCTGACGGCCCGGGGCAAACTCTATGGCGATCTCACAGTCGCCTGCCTAGCCGCCAATCATTTCATGATCTTCGGCTCCAGCGCCGCGCAGAACATGCATCGCCGCTGGTTCGAGCAGCATTTGCCGCCGGAGGGCGCCGCCTATCGCAACGTGACCGATGCACTCCACGGCCTCGCCATCGCCGGGCCGCGCAGCCGGGATTTGCTGGCCCGCCTCACGCGCGCGGATGTGTCGACCCCGGCGTTCAAATTCCTCGACATCCGATCCCTGGTGGTGGGCGGCGTGCCGGCCTTGGTCGCGCGCATCTCGTTCACCGGCGAACTCGGCTACGAGATCTATTGCGCGCCGCAGTACCAGCTTGCCCTCTACGATGCCATCGAGCGGCACGGCGCCGATCTCGGCCTCGCGCCCTATGGCGGGCGGGCGTTGATGTCGCTGCGCCTGGAGAAAAACTGGGGAGTGTGGACGCTCGACTACCGCCCCGACTTCACCGCAGCCGAAGCCGGCCTCAACAGCTTCATTCGCTTCGACAAGGGCGTCGACTTCATCGGTCGCACCGCCGCCTTGGCGGAACGCGCGCGCGGACCGGACAGGCGCCTGGTCACGCTGACGGTCGGGGTCAACGACGTCGACGTGAATCGAGACGAGCCAATCTTTCACGGCGGCAAATGCATCGGCTATGTCACGTCGGGCGGCTTCGGCCACACGGTCGGGGCCAGCATCGCGCTGGGTTACGTGCCGGCCGCGCTCGCCAAGCCTGGCGAGAGCTTCGAGATCGAGATTCTGGGCGAGCGCCGTCCGGCCCGGCTGCAAGCGGCACCGCTCCACGATCCCAATGGCGGCCGGATGAGGGGATGAGGGCGAAAGGCCGGCGGCACGTCTGCCGCCGGCTACGCGCCTTTGACCCCCGGCTTGTCAGCCTCGACCGCGAAGCTCTTAAGAATTGAACTCGATCAGCACGGAGTCGTGTCATGCGCGCCGTCGTCATTCATGCACCGAAAGATCTCCGGATCGACGATATTGCGGAGGTTGAACCCGGCCCCAACGAGGTGCGCATTCGCATCGGCTGCGGCGGCATCTGCGGCTCCGATCTCCATTACTACCACCATGGCGGCTTCGGAACCGTGCGCATCCAGCAGCCCATGGCGCTGGGCCATGAGATTTCCGGGGTGATCGACCGGATCGACCCCGGCGTGACCCATCTGAAGCCGGGTATGCGCGTGGCCGTTAACCCGAGCCGGCCGTGCAATGCCTGCCGCTACTGCCATCGAGGTCAGCGCAATCACTGCCTCAACATGCGCTTCCTGGGCAGCGCCATGCGCTTTCCCCATGTGCAGGGCGGCTTCCGCGAAAATGTCGTTGTGGATGGCAGCCAGGTCATCCCGATCGCCGACAGTCTCAGCCTGGGCGAGGCCGCCATGGCCGAGCCGCTCGCGGTGTGCTTGCACGCGGCCCACCAGGCCGGTTCTCTGCTGGGCAAGCGCGTCCTGGTCACGGGTTGCGGGCCGATCGGGGCGCTCGCCCTCCTGGTCGCGCGCGCTGCCGGCGCCATCGAAATTGTCGTCACCGATGTGGCGAGTCAGCCGTTGGACATGGCGCGCAAGCTCGGCGCCGACAGGGCCATCGACATGGCGTGCGAACCCGACGGGCTCATGCCCTATGGCAAGGACAAAGGTTGGTTCGACGTGCTGTTCGAGGCGTCGGGCAATCAGGCTGCGCTTCGCGGCGCGTTCGATGTCATGCGCCCCGGGGGCATCGTCGTTCAGATCGGTATCGGCGGCGAAATGACCCTGCCGATAAACATGGCGGTCGCTAAGGAATTGCAACTGCGCGGCACGTTCCGTTTCGACCATGAATTCGAATTGGCGCTGGAGATGATGGAAAAGCGGTTGATCGACGTGAAACCGCTGATCACCGCCACCTTGCCCTTCGCCGACGCCGTCGCGGCGTTCGAACTGGCGACGGACAGGAGCCGGGCAATGAAGGTGCAGTTGGCGTTCTGAGCGAGAGTGTCCCTCTCTACGCCACCTCGAACCCCATTGCCCCGTTCACCGTGTCGCGGATCGTGCCGAGCGCGCTATCCACGATCTTCTCCGCCCGCGCCAGCGTCAGCGCGGACATCGATGCGAGCATCAGGGCGGCGCTGTTGCGCATCATCTGGATCAGGGCTTGCGCCGTCTTCTGCGTGATGTCGCCGGCGGCTACACCCTTGCCGATCTCTTTGATGTGCCGGCCCATGGATTTCAGCTCGATCTTCATGAGGCCGCGGATCTGATCCCAGTCGGCGCCGGCCGCCGGCTTGGCGGCGAAGAACATTTGCGAAAACAGGTGATCGGTGTCGAGATCGGTAAACGCCATCGTTCTCTCCTTGGAATCCGCGCTTCGTTTGTGATTGGCCGGCAAGACCGGCCTTTGCTGGCTCAGCGGAGCCGGATTTTGGCGTAAGTCGTGGGCTTTGTCGCCTGAACATTTCGCTTGGCGGGCGATATCGCGAAGTCGTGAAAACCCCCTATTCTAGGCCCTGGATTGCAGTGGATCCGACACTTGGAGGATTATCGACCATGAGCGAGTATCCCCGCGACCTCCGCGGCTATGGCCGCGTCACGCCCGATCCGCGCTGGCCCGGCGGCGCGCGTATCGCCGTGCAATTCGTGATCAACTACGAAGAGGGAGGCGAGAATTGCGTGCTCCATGGCGATCCCGCCTCCGAGGCGTTCCTGTCGGAGATCGTCGGCGCTCAGCCCTGGCCGGGCCAGCGCCACATGAACATGGAAAGCATCTATGAATATGGCGCGCGCGCCGGGTTCTGGCGGCTCTGGCGGCTGTTCACCAGTCGCGCCGTGCCGGTCACGGTCTATGGCGTGGCCCACGCCATGATGCGCGGGCCCGAGCAGGTCGCCGCCATGAACGAGGCGGGCTGGGAAATCGCCTCCCACGGCCTTAAATGGATCGACTACAAGGATTTCACCGAGGCGGAGGAGCGCGCGCATATCCTGGAGGCTATTCGTATCCATACGGAGGTGGCGGGTACACGGCCGCTCGGCTTCTATCAGGGCCGCACATCGGTCCGCACGCTCAACATCGTGATGGCGGAGGGCGGCTTTCTCTACGGCGCCGACAGCTATGCCGACGATCTGCCCTATTGGGTCCCGGGTCCGAATGGCCCGTTCCTGATCGTGCCCTATACGCTGGATGCCAACGACATGCGCTTCGCCACACCCCAGGGCTTCAACGCAGGCGACCAATTCTTCACCTATCTCAGGGACAGTTTCGACGTGCTCTACCGTGAAGGCGTCGAAGCTCCCAAGATGATGTCGATCGGCCTGCATTGCCGGCTCGCCGGCCGGCCCGGCCGGGCGGCGGCGTTGGAGCGGTTCGTGGATTACGTGCAGGGTCATGAGCGGGTCTGGTTGGCGCGCCGGATCGACATCGCTCGGCACTGGCATACCCACCACCGGCCGGGCTAGAATAAAAGCCTTAGCGAGGTGGCCCCATGACCCAGATTCCCATGCTGACCCAGCGCGTCACCGACCAGCGCGCCTGGATGCCCGACCGGCTCCGGCCCGAGGATTGGACGGTGCGGCTGGATGCTCCGGCGCTGGCCGAGCTGCGCGCGGTGTTGGCGGAGTTCCGCCGCTCGCCCGTGCCGCTGACCCTGCTCGATCCCGCCGATTTTTCCCTCGACGCCTGCCGCACCACCATGGCCAGGGTCGAGCGCGTGACGCGGGAGGGCCCGATGTTCGCCGTGCTCGATCGCTTGCCCATGAACGAAATGAACGGCGAAGAGGCGACCGCGCTCTACTGGGTGCTTGCCGGCCTGCTGGCGCGGCCCGTGGCACAGAAGTTCAATGGCCAGATGTTTTTCGACGTGCGCGACACCGGGGCCAAGCTCAAACCCGGCTCGGGCATCCGGCCGACCGTGACCAATGTGGATTTGCGCTTCCACAACGACAATTCCTACAACGAGACCCCGCCCGACTATGTCTGCCTGCTCTGCCTGCAAACGGCGAAGTCGGGCGGCGTCAGCCAGGTCGTCAGCGTCTATACCGTGCACACCGCGCTGGCCGAACATCACCCCGATTTGTTGGCGCGGCTTTATCGCCCCTTCTGGTACGACCGCCACGCCGAGCATCTTCCCGACGAGCCCAACACCTTCGCTGCCCCGGTTTTCGCTTACAATGGCGAACTCAAGGCTCGCTTGGCGCTCAGTGAAATTTACGCCGGCTACGAATTGCGCGGCGAGCGCATGGACAACGAAACGACGGCAGCGCTAGCCGCCATCCGCGCCGTGTTCGATCGGCCGGAGCTTCGGATCGAGCTGGATTTCCAACCGGGCCAGATCCAGTTCGTCAACAACCTGCTGACCGGCCATGCCCGCACGGAGTTCGAGGATTATCCCGAACCCGAGCGCAAACGCCATCTGGTGCGCCTGTGGTTGCGCCGGAGCGGTAAGCGGGGTTATCGGGGTTAGGCTTCCCCGATCCGCTCGCCCAAGATGGTCGTCCTCCGCATAGTGCGACGGTCATTGCGCCAGTCGAAATCGGTGGCGCTGTGGAGCACGCAGCGATTGTCCCACATGACGAAATCACCCGGCGACCAGCGGTGGATGTAGCGATAGGCCGGCTGGGTCGCGTGGGCGTTGACCCGTTGGACCAACGCTCGGCCTTCATCCTCGGCCATGCCGGCGATGTGGGAGGCATGTTCGCCCAGATAGATGGCGGTGCGGCCGGTATCGGGATGGGTGCGTAGGATTTCGTGCTCGACCGGCGGTGCCGCGCGTTTCTGCGCTTCGGTCATCTGCTCGCGCGCGCCCGATAGGCGGCGGGAATGGTCGAGGCTGTGGACCGCCCGCAGCCCCGCTAACCGCGCCCGCAGCGCCGGCGCCAGCCCATCATGGGCGGCATACATATTAGCGAACAAAGTATCGCCGCCGGCTTTCGGCAAGGTCACGGCCAGCAGCGTGGTCGCCAGCGCACGCCGGGCCGACCAGGACGCGTCGGTGTGCCAGATCATGGAGCCGGGATCGGGATGTTCGCCGCGCAGCGTGCCATCGGGCAGCACATTGGTCAGGAACAGGATCTCGGGATTGGCCCGGTGTTGATATTGGTTCAGCACATGGGCCTGCAAAACGCCGAAGCGCCGGCTGAAGGCGACATGAGCGGTCTCATCGAAATCCTGGTCGCGGAAGACTAGGACCTGATGATCGTGCAGCGCCCGGCACACTGCGGCGAAGGTCGCGTCATCGAGTGGGATCGACAAGTCCAGACCCCTGACCCCCGCCGCCATGACGGGGCCGAGTGGCGCGATCGCTAGGGACGCGCCGGCCATCACGGGCAGATATAGCCGGGGCCGCTCGGATTCTTGAAGCAGCCGACCGATTCCGGCAGCAATGTCTTGGGCAGCCACAGCACCACTTCCGGGAACAACACGGTGAAGGCGATGGTGATGAGGAACACGATATAGAGCGGGAACGATCGGAACATCGCTCGATAGAACGGCACGCCGACGAATTTCGCCGAGATCAGCAAGGCCAGGCCATAAGGCGGCGTGATCAACCCGAAAACGAGCGTAGTGATGATGACGACGCCCATATGCACGGAATTGATGTCGCCGAGATGGGTCAGCTTGTTGATGATCGGCATGAAGATGATGATGGCGGGCACGGCGTCGATGAAATCGCCGACCACGATAAATAGCAGGACCAGCAGGAACATGATCATGCGCGGATCGGCGCCGGCGTAGTGCTGGATGCCATCGGCTACCATGTCGGGACCGCGCAGATAGGCCAGCATCCAGCCGAAAGCCGACGCGCCGGCCACCAAGGTCAGCGGCAAGGCATAGAGCAGGCCGGTATAGATGAAATCGCCGGGCAGCTGGCTGACGTGTCGGGGATTGAACATCGGGATCAGCACGAACAGGATATAGACGCAGGCGACCATGCCGGCTTCGGTCGGCGTAAACCAACCGGTTAGGATACCGCCCATGATGATGACCGGGATAACCATGGGCATGGCCGAGCCGCGCGCGGCGACAAAAACTTCGATCAGCTTGGCACGCGGCTTCAACCGGCCGGCGGGTCCGAAGAAATAGCTGTAGATCATCAACCCCACGCCGATCATCACGCCGGGCACGACGCCGGCCAGAAACAGCCCGCCGATCGACACGTTGCCGGTGGCGCCATAGACCACCGCCATGATCGAGGGCGGAATCAGATTGGCGATGGTCGAGGCCGAGGCGATCAACGCCGCGGTGAAGGCGCGATCGTAGCCTTCCTTGTCCATCTCCGGCGCGACCGTGCGGCTGAGCACGGCGACGTCGGCGGCCGACGAGCCGGAGATGCCGGCAAAGAACATGCTGAACAAGGTCACGACCTGGGCCAGGCCGCCACGCATATGGCCGACCAACACCTGGGCCAGCCGGATCATGCGCTGGGTCACGTCGGCCGAAGACATGAGCTCGCCGACCAGCAGGAAAAACGGAATGGCCAGCAACGTCTCGGCGTCGATGCCGTGGAACATCTGGCCGATCATGGACTGGAAGCTGATCGGGGTGAACGCGGTCGCCACGAGCACACCGGCCATAATGGCGAACGCCACGGGCACGCCCATATAGCCGAATATTAGGAACAGGCTCGCCATCAGGATCAAGATCGCGGTTTCGCTCATACCACGGGCTCCGTGCGGAACTCATGGTCTTCGGGACCTTCGAAACCATTTTTCCAACCGTTGACGATCTGCTCCAGGGAAAACAGCATGATCAACGCGCCGGCGATCGGCACCACGCCGGTATAGACGGTCAAAGGGATAAGCCAGGGCATGCGAAAGCTGCCGAGGTCGAGTAGCGCGTTCTTGAAACCGTACCAGGCCATGAATCCGGCCACGGCCAGCACGACCAAGCGATTGAGGGTTTCGATCGCAGTGCGCTTGCTGCCCGTCATATGTTTGGTGATCTCAGCCAGGTAGATGTGGTCGTTACGGCGGGTCGCCGCCGCCATGCCCACGAATACGCCCCACGCGAAAAAGGCGGTGGTGGCCTGTTGCAGCCACAGCCAGGGATTACCCAGCGAACGTGTCAGAACGTCGAGGAACACGCACAAGGTGAAGCCGCCAATGCACAGGCCGCACAGGACCATCAGCCCGGCTTCCAGCGGGTCAAGCCAGGTCCATTTCAAATGACGGTGGCGCTGAAGAACGAGCGCTCGGTTGGCGACGAAATCGGTGACGGCGGCCAAGTCAGGCTCTCCTAAGGAAGAATGTGGGCGGCAGCACCGCCGCCGCCCATATCCGCCAATGTCGTGCTGCCTAATTCACGGCGCGGACGAGGCCGAGGATTTTGACCGCATGGGGCCCGAGTTCCTTGGCTAGGGAGTCCTGGATCGGCGCCGCCGCCTTCATGAAGCCGGACTTGTCGACGCCCTCGACCACCTTGACGCCAATCTTCTTCAGCTTGACGGCCGAATCCGCTTCGAGCTTGAAGGCCATGGCGGGTTCGCGCCGGCTGACCTCGTCGATCGCCGCTTGCACCCACTGCTTCTCCTGGTCGCTGAAGCTGTTCCAGGCCTTGTCGCTGACCCAGATGCAATTGTTGTTGGCTTCGTGCTGGGTCATGCTCAATACGGGCGCCACTTCGTAGTGCTTGTTTTGCTCATAGACGTTGACGCCATTCTCGGCGGCCTGGACCACGCCGGTTTGCAGCGAAATATAGACCTCGCCGAACGGCATGTGCACGGTCTGGGCACCATAGGCGGGGAAGTGCGTGTCCTCGGTCTTGGTCGCCTGCACCCGGATCTTGACGCCCTTGAGGTCGTCCACCTTCGTGTATTCCCGCTTGCTGTAGATGTTGCGGAAACCCATGGTGATCAGGCCCAGCACCTGGGCGCCCTGGACTGAATCCTTGATCATGGCGCGGAAGGCGTCAGACACGGCCTTGTCCGCCAGCGACTTGGCCAGATGGTCTTCGTTTCGGAAAATGAAATGCAGCGAGAACACGCCCGCCTGGGGCGCGACGCTGGCGGCGTTGGCGGTGGACGTAATGACGAAGTCGATGTCGCCTGCTCGCATCTTTTGCAGCGTCTGCGGTTCTGTGCCCAGCTGGGCGCCGGGGAATTGGTTGATGCTCATCTTGCCGCCGCTGAGTTCCTTCAGCTTGTCGTCGAAGATGTTGGCGGCGATGCCATAGGCCGTGGTGTTCGGCTGGTCGTAGGCGAAGCTGAACTTGCGCTGCTGCGCCGCCGCGCCGAACGCCGCGCCGGCAACCAATGCCGCTGTGGTGACGCCGATGAAGGCGCGCCGATGCAATTGCCCTGCTGTCATGTCTAGTTCCTCCCCCGGGGTTCAGTTGTTGTTCTCCGGCACTTGTCATGCCGATGGTTCGAGCCCTAATGATTAAAGGTTAGCCGCAATAGCAGGGAGAATCCAATGATTCCTGGGACGCCGCGACAATCGATTTCCGATCCCAATTGCCCGTGACCCCAGCCCCGCTACCGCCGAGTGCAGGCTAGCGGCCAAACCACCCGAGCGTCGGCCGGAACCACCTCCCCGTCGGCCGTCATATAGGCAATCGTCACCGTCTTCTGAGCTGCTGGCAGCGCAACCAATGCCTGTGAATTCGCGAGCGGCGCGCGGAAAAGCGCGAGCGGGTCCAGCCATTGGCCGCCCATGGGCACGAAGGCGGCACCCGCGCGATAGTTGCTTTCTCCGCTGAAGAACGCGGTTAGGTGCAGATGCGCGTGGCCGCCCGGCCCGTAATGGCGCCCGGCCGTGCCGGTCTTGCCCGACAGCGCCACCGCCTCGCCCCGGCGCACGCGCCGGCCGATCTCCAGCTCGGGCAGCCGCATCAGGTGCTTGTACTCGGTGTAGGTCCAGACGGAGAAGCCGGTATCCTCGGGCGCGTGCTGCAAGACCAGTTCGATGCCGCCGATCCCGGCGCCCATCTTCTTGTGCACCACCGTGCCGTCGGCGACCGCCAGCACGGGCGTGCCCTCCGGCACCGGAATGTCGGCGCCGCCGTGATAGCCCCGGAAGAAAGTCTTCTGACGCAGGCTGCCGTCGCCCCGCGTGTCGACGCCGAACGGCGAATCGATGACCGGGCACCGGGCACGCTCGGGATAGGCCGGTTCCAGCCCGGTACGGACGAGGCCACGCGCCCGCATGGCGTCAAGATCGGCGCGCTGCGGGAAGAAGGCGCCGATCGTCTCGGAATCGAGGCCGGTGGCCAAGCCGGCATCGTTCTCGGCCTCGGCTGGTTCGGATAGCCCACCCGTGGCACGCCGCTGAATCTGCGCGTTTGCTGCGGTCGCGGTCAGCCCCGCGACGGCAAGCGCCGCCAGGACGATCCTGAGGGGCCCGGGCTTGCGGCGATGGTGCCGAAAATGCGCCGATACTTTGCCGCCCCTCATTCCGCCGCCCGTGCGGCCGGCACGCGGAAATTCGGCATGACCTTGGTAATGAACAACTCCAGCGACCGACGCGCCACCTCGAAGGGCAAGCCGAACGACACGCCGAGGCAGAACAGATCGATGCCGAGCGCCTCGTAGAGCTTGAGCTTGGCCGTCACTTCGTCGGGCGTGCCGAAGATCATGTTGGCGCGCACGAAATCGGGCGCGTAATCGGCGCGGTTGGCGATCGCCGACAAGGGCGCCGGCTCGGGAAAACCGTCGGTGACGGTGCCGATATTCTTGAACAGGTTCTCGAAGCGCCTGCCGTATTCGATCGAGGCGGCGACCACGCGGGCCGCCGTCGTCTCGTCCTCGAACACGCAGCCCCGGCGCAGCACCAGCAGCTTCGGTCGGGGCACGCTGGGATTGGCGGCGAGCGTGTCGTTGAAGCGCTGGGCCAGGATCTCGACCTCGGCGTGCGGGCGGGACAGCGGCGTCGCCATGATGTGGGCGCCCTGCTTGACCGCCCAATCGAAGGTGCCGGGATCGCGGGCTGCCACCCAGATCGGCGGGTGCGGTTTCTGCACCGGCTTGGGTGCGGCCGTGGCGGCAGGGAAGCTCCAATGCTTGCCCTGATGTGCCACATCGCCCTGCCAGAGCGCACGCACGAGCGGAAGCATCTCGCGCATGTGCTCGCCGCCTTCCAGATGGGGAATGCCGGCGGCCATGCGGTCGAACTCGTATTGATAGGCACCGCGCCCGAAGCCGAGGTCGAGCCGCCCGTCGCTGATCACGTCGAACAAAGCGGACTCGCCAGCCAGCCTGAGCGGATGCCAGAACGGCGGCACCACGACCGCGGTGCCGAGCCGGATGCGCTTGGTGTGCGTGGCCCATTGGGTCATGGTCAGGAATGGGTTGGCGCCGATCACGAACTCGATGCCGTGATGCTCCTGGGCCACCGCCATCTCGAAGCCGCCTTGGTCGGCCATGCGCACGAATTCCAGCGCCTCGGCGGCCACCGTGCGTGGGTCTTTGGCGTCGTCGAAGCGTTCGAGATTGACGGCAATGGCAAATTTCATGGCGATATTCCAAATTGATGTCGGGCGATTATCGAATGAAGTGAATTGGCCGTCCATCGCCATGTGCGGTCGCAACCTTGCCGAGATGCGCCGGTCTGGCGCACAGTGACCTGCCAACAAGGAGAGTGCTTATGTCGAAACTCACGCTGAAGGCTGCCGTCGCGCTGATCGATGGCGCCTTGGCCGAAGCGGCGCGGCAAAAATGCCGGCCGCTGACCGTCTCCGTGCTCGACGATGGCGGCCACGTCAAAGCGGTCCATCGCCAGGACGGCAGCGAATTCTTGCGCCCGCGCATCGCCGAGGCCAAGGCTGCGGGCGCGCTGGGCATGGGTCGGTCCACGCGCAAGATGGGCGAACAGGCGATGCAGCATTTGCCTTTCTTCGCAGGCTTGGTTGGTGCGTCCGACGGGCGCATCTTCGCCACTGCCGGCGGCGTTGCCTTCACCGACAGTGTGGGCGAGGTGCTGGGCGCGGTCGGCGTCAGCGGCGACACTTCCGATCGCGACGAGGCCTGCGCCTTTGCCGGTATCGCGGCCGCGGGCTTCAAGGTCGCGCCCGACTCCTGATGGCCCTCTCTTTAAATGGCTAGAGGACCGGCTGGACCGTTACGACGGGGTTGGACGACTGGTGCCTGCGCCGCCGCCGCGTCGAAGGCGGCCTATCAGGCGTTGTTGACCGGCGCGTTTCCCGATCCCGTTACGATCCGTCTGCCTCAAGGTTTGGAGCCTGCCTTTGCGCTCGCTCGCGAGGAACTGGCGACCGACCACGCCACCGCCGGTATCGTCAAGGATGCGGGCGACGATCCCGACGTCACCCATGGTGCTTTGGTGTTGGCGACGGTCCGGCGAGCCAAACCCGGCGCCGGGATTGTGCTCCGGGCCGGCGAGGGGGTGGGCATGGTAACGCGCGCCGGCTTGCCCGTGGCAGTCGGCGAGCCGGCGATCAATCCGGGACCGCGCGCGCAGATCGCTGCCGCCATCGCCGAGGTAGCACACACCCATGGCGGGAGCGGCGATGTCGAGATCGCGATCGCCATTCCGGGCGGCGCCAATCTAGCGGCCAAAACACTGAACGGCCGGCTCGGCATTGTCGGCGGATTGTCGATCCTGGGCACGACTGGCGTGGTGATTCCCTATTCTTGCGCCTCCTGGATTCACTCGATCCACCGCGGCATCGATGTGGCGCGCGCGGCCGGTGTTGCTCATATCGCCGGCTCTACCGGTTCGACCTCGGAAGCTGCTGTTAAACAGCTTCACGGGCTCGACGACATCGCACTGATCGACATGGGCGATTTCGCCGGCGGCATGCTGAAATATCTGCGCCGCCATCCCGTGCCGCGCCTGACCATCGCCGGCGGGTTTGGCAAGCTGGCTAAACTGGCGGCGGGCGCGCTCGACCTGCACTCCGGCGCATCCGTCGTCGATGTGGC
>SHVW01000099.1 GCA_009694085.1 Alphaproteobacteria bacterium | reverse complement strand
ATAGAAGAAGACATCGACGCGTAACGTCACAGGCACCGGATCGGCCGCCAATCCAGGTGTTGCAAATGCCAATATACCGATGGCGGCGGCGGCAAACGCCCGCAGGTGCGGCGTCGGGATCGTCCGGACTAGGCGCTTAAGCATATGCATGGCTGAGTCTCCCTTGATGTCCCGCATCAGCGGCCTTGGTCGTGATTCATAGAGGGCGGCCCCGTGCGTGTTGCGCGATCTTAGTCGTCGTTACGGAAAAGACAATCGGCTCCCGGCGGCGAACCAGCCAGGAGGTAACTAAGTGCCTTGACGCAGGAACGGCGTGTTGACCGGCGCTTGGTTGTGGTGATCCCAAAGTACGTCTTGGAAGTGACGAAAGGCGCCGGCAAATACCGCCTCGCGGCCGCGCGTGTCGATGGTGCGCGGCTCGCCCAACTGGCTGGCCTGATACAGCACGCGCGCCGTCTCCTCCAACATCACGGCCAATGCACAGACTTCTTCGACCGTCTCGCCAACGGTCACAGCGCCATGTCCGCGCATCAGGACCGCTTTCGCCGGACCGAGCGCATCGGCTAGCGCCTGACCATCGGCCGGACTTTCCACCGGCTCCGGCTTTTCGTATTGGGGTACGTCGCCGATATGGGCGCCGAGCATCAGCACGGGCAATAGTTTGCGGCCAGCCACGCTGAACACCGTTGCCATATGCGGATGAAAATGAGCGATCACGCGCACATCGGGCCTGCGGGTAAAAATTTCGGTGTAGATGAACCGCTCGCCCGAGGCCTCCCAGGGCGAATCGATGGCGCGGCCCTGCATGTCGCAGGCGATAAAATCGCCGGGGCCGATGGCTTCCAAACCTACATGCACATGACGCGGCGTCCAGAACCAATCCATGCCGGGCGGATGGTAGCTGATATGCCCGGCATTCGGGATCAGCCCCTCGCGCACCAACAAGCGGACCCCTTTGGCCAACCGCTCGCGGTCGGCCATGTGCGACGGGTCGTTCAGTCGAAGCGCCATGGATAGATCACTTTCCCGCTATGAATGTCGTCTCGCCCACCCGATCGGCGATCACATAGAAACGCTGGCCTCGCATGATGTCAATCATCGCCAGGGCCGGCGCCCACGCGAAAAGCCGCCCCGAAGGTGTCATACTCGCTCTCTCGCGGCATGCCGAGATGGACCACCGAGTCCTTGATCATCAATCGTTCCTGCGTTGGCTCGATCACGATGCCATCATAGGCAAGCACTACACAGGCTTTTTCGTTTCGTCCTTCGAGCCGCACCACGCACGCCGCGCACAGACCGCGCCGACAGGAGAGGTAGTACGCGACGCCCCCGTCGATATGGCGGCTGATGTACTGCAAGACGTTGCTGACGCTGGCGCCGGTCAGGTCGAGAAGATCATAGGATTGGGTCCACGTCTTGCCTTCGGGCGTCGGGCCGCGAACCAGGGTGACGCGCACGGAACTCTCCCTTCAGCTCAAGCCGGCTTGACGGCCGGTGCGGGATCGCGCGGCGGTGCCATGCGATGGGTGTCAGTCGCGCGGCGCGCGTGGATCATTTTCTCACCTAAAAGCGTGATGATGCCGTTCCAGGGCGCCTCAGCGTTGGACTGCTTGGGAAAATCCTCGCGATAATGGGCGCCGCGGCTTTCCTGGCGACGCAGGGCCGAAAGGGTCGTCGCCTCCAGCGTGTCCAGCAGGCTCCGGCACTCCACGGCATCCGCCCATTCCTTGTTATAGAGCCGCTCCCGAGACCGGCAATAGAGGCGCGGCAAGGACTCACGTCGTAATTTCTGCACGCCGGCGAACGCCTCTTCCAAGGATTCGCCCGATCGCAACATGCCGACCTTGACGTTCGCCAGACGTTGCAGCTCGTCCTTGATCTCATGGGGAAACACACCGCTATCACGCCTCAAGGGGGCCTCGAGATCCTCGCGCGCGCACTGCCATGCCGCGCGCGGAATATCGCGGTGACGATTCTTGGCGGCATAGGCCGCCGCCGCCGCACCCGCCCCGTACCCCTGTACCAAGATCTGACTGCTGGCATTGCCCGACAGACGATTTGCCCCGTGCAAGCCGCCAGCGATTTCGCCGCAGGCAAAAAGACCGGGCACGCGACTGGCGCATTGCCGGTCGATCGCCACACCGCCCATGAAAAAGTGGCTGGCCGGAATTACCTCGATCGCGCGGCCTTTCTTGATGCTGTCCACCAACTCGGCAAAGTCGAAGCCTTCCCAGATCCAGTTGCCCTTGAGATGGGTGCGAAAATACCAGGTCGCAGCGAAGTCGATGATATCGGGGGGCAGGTGCGCCCATGAGATGAAGACCCCACCCTGGGGTCCGCCGCGGCCCTCGACGATCTCTTTCATGCAAGCGATCGAGATGATGTCGCGCGTGGCGAACTCCATGTTCACCGGGTCCCATCGCGCCATAAAACGCTCGCCAAAGCGATTCAGTAACCAAGCACGAATACCGCTTTGCGGTCCCATGACCCAGGGAAACTGAATGCCGCGCCAGATCGCCGGGTTCATCAGAGTGCATGGCAGGAATTGCACCATCTCCATGTCGATCAGCTCTGCCCCGGCACGCAATGCCATGCTGTGCCCGTCGCCGGTTAGTTCTTCCGGTGCGGTTTGCACGGGGTAGATCATCATGCCGCCGCCGGTCGCTAGAACGACGGATTTGGCCTGGAGTCCCACAATTTCGCCCGTCCGCTGGTCGATGCCGGCGACGCCGGCCACGACACCATCATTCAGCAGCAGGTCGGTCACGAAAAATTCCTCGCGCACTTTGATGTCGAGCTTGATCATCAACTTGCGCAACGCCTGCATCAATTCCATGCCCGAGATCCAAACGCCGCGCGGCGTGCGATGGCCGGGGCTGCGGATGGGATCGCCGGTCCGCATGCCGGCATCCCGCATGCGTTTCACCAGTGGGCCAACCTGCGCAATCATGTCCTCAACCAGACGCTGGTCGTTCAGGAATTTACCGCCGACCACCGTGTCTTCGAAAAAGTCTTCAGGGGAATCATTTCGATCAGCCTTGAGACCCAACAGCTCGACGCAGGTCCGGCCATCGACGGAGCAGTCGCCGGTGATCGTCGCAGTGGCGCCCGATCGCGCCACTTGCCCTTTCGACAGCAGAACGGTCTTTTGCCCCGCCTCGGCTGCAACGACTGCGGCCAGCATGCCCGCCGCACCACTGCCGACGATGAGGACGTCGATCTCGCCCGTCATCTCCCGACTCCGCTGTCCGCTGGACCTACGGTGCGCGCCGGAAACACCCGATCAGGATACGGTTTCAATGTCACCACTGGGAAATAGGCCTTCGATCGACAGGTATCGCTCGCCCGTGTCGTAAAAGAAGGTCACGATGTTCTTGCCCGCAAATTCGGGGCGCGCCGCAACGCGACCGGCCGCCCAGGCTACCGCGCCCGAGGTTAGGCCGACCAGAACGCCCTCCTTCAGAGCTACCCGTCGGGTCCACTCATAGGCGTCGTCGTCCTCGGCCAGAATGATCTCGTCAGGCTTGTTGGCGGAGCGCTTAAAAATGTCGGTCACCAACCCCGGCCCCATGCCATAGATATGGTGCGTGCCCTGCTGCCCGCCGGAATAGAGCGGGCTGCCCTTGGGCTCGACGCCTACGGCATGGATGCGCGGATTCATCCGCTTGAGGTAGCGCGCGACGCCGTCATAGGTGCCACAGGTGCCCAGCGCGATCACCACGGCATCGATTTTGCCTTCGAGTTGCTCCCAGAGTTCGGGGCCCGTCGTCAGCTCATGCATCTTGGGATTGTCGGGATTACCGTGCTGATTCAAGAATAGCGCCGTCTTGGGGTTGGCCTCGCAATAGGCGATCGCCCGATCGCGCGCGCCCCGTGTATATTCCTTGCCCGGGGTCAACACGATCTTGGCACCCAAGGCGGCAAGCGCGCGGCGGCGCTCGATACTCACGACTTCGCTCATATAGACGCGCACGCGAAAGCCCATAGTGGTGCCCAGGATGGCGATGGCAATGGCCGTATTGCCGCTGCTTGCCTCGACAACTTCGGTTTCCTTCCCGATCCGACCGGCGGCGATGGCCTGGCGGATCATGTGAAGAACCGGCCGGTCCTTGTTGGACATCGGGTTGAAGTTTTCCAGCTTCGCATAGACCGCGCCGCGGGCATCGTCGTACAATCGGCCCAGGCGAAGCAGCGGTGTCTTGCCGATCAAGTCGGTAACGTCTTGCGCGATGCGCATGCTCCGCCTCCTCCGCCGACTCACGTGCGACGCGCACGATAGGTCGCCGCCTGCACTTAAGCAAGAAACGACGCAATCTGCGCCACGCCGTACTTGCCCCAGTGGCGTCGCCCGCCACCGCCGGCGTTAGGCGCGGACTTAGATGCAATATCTGCGGCCCCGAGGCGCGCTAGACCCGGGTCGGGCGAATTCCCAGGTTCCGGTGATTCATGCCATACTGCATCGTCCTTATCATCAGGAAGCGCGCGATGGGACTTTCACGCACAGAGGTGGAGCGGTATCGCGACCAGGGGTTTCTTTGCCCTGTCCCCGCGCTGACTTCCGCCGAAGCGGCGCAATGCATGCGCGAGCTCGAGGACCTTGAATCTCGCAATGGCCGGAATGTTCTGAAGTCGATACGCGGCAAGGGGCATTTGATATCCTTGTCGCTGTACAAGCTGGTGTGTCATCCCGCGATCCTCGATCTCGTGGAATCGATCGTCGGACCGAATATCCTGGTCTGGAATTCGAGTCTGTTCCTGAAAGAGCCGGGCGACCCCGCTTACGTCCAGTGGCACCAGGACGTTTATGATTTCGGCGCGAACAGCGATGCCGTCGTGTCCGTGTGGGTCGCGCTCCTGCCGAGCACACGGGAGAACGGCGCCATGCGCGTCATTCCTGGCTCCTGGCGCCAGCACCATGTACAGCACGTCCTGTCGCCGCCGGGCGCACCCACCATGATCCGCGACAATTTGGAAATCGGGGTCGAGGTTGACGAGACCAAGGCGGTGGACTTGTTGCTTGAGCCCGGTCAGATCTCGATGCACCACATGTACACGTTTCACGGCTCGCCGCCGAATCGCTCGGCAAACCGCCGGTGCGGCTTTGCCATCCGCTACGTGGCGCCCCATGTCGCCAACAAGGGCGATCCCTATGCCGCGACCGTCGTCCGCGGCACCGATCCGCTCGGGCATTTCGGCAAGGACCCCGTGCCGCAACGGGATTTGGACGCCGAGATCATCGGCTATGTCGATCGCTACGGAAAGCCCCGCCTGACCAAGTAACGCCCGATCGTTTCAAACCCGCGCGCTACCGGGATGTCGACCGGCCCAAAGTCGCGCGCCGACCAAGCCCGTGAATAGATCTTGCCCAGGGAAAGCCAGGAATGCCCAAGCCCCAACAGCCGTCCCAGCCCAGCCGCGGTCGCAAGGACAACCAGGCGATCGAGCGGCCCCTGCCGTCGTCGAAGACCGGCGCATTATTCGGCAGCGACATCATTGCCGAGACATTGCGCGCCCTCGATATGCCGTATATCGCGGTGACGCCGGGCGCCAGTTTTCGCGGACTGCACGACAGCATCGTCAACCATCTCGGCAATGAGCGGCCGACCATGCTGCTCTGCCTGCGCGAGGACCATGCCGTCGCGGTCGCCCATGGCTATGCCAAGGTCACCGGTCGTACCATGGCCGCGGCGGTGCACTCCAATGTCGGGCTGTTCAACGCGACGATCGCCATGTTCAACGCCTGGTGCGACCGCATGCCGGTCGTCGTGATCGGCGCGACCGGCCCGGTCGATGCCGCTCAGCGCCGCCCCTGGATCGATTGGATCCATACCGCGCGCGACCAGGGCGCCATCGTGCGCGGCTACACCAAATGGGACGATCAGCCCGCTTCGCCCATCGCGGCACGCGAGGCTCTGATACGGGGAAAGTGGATTGCTGGGACGATGCCGATGGGGCCGGTCTATGTGAACCTCGATGCCGGCATGCAGGAAATGTCCCTGCAAAAGCCACTGCGACCGATCGAAACCGCACGCTATGTCCCATCCGTTCCGACCGCCGCACCCGACGATCTGATCAAGCAAGCGGCAAAGCTACTCAGCCAAGCCAAACGGCCGATCATTCTCGCCGGCCGCGTTTCCCGCAACATCGCAGCCTGGGATGCGCGCGTGAAGCTGGCGGAGGCGCTGAACGCACACGTCATCACCGACCTCAAAGTCGGCGCCGCCTTCCCCTCGGAACACCCGCTCCATATCGGTGCGCCCACTGCGTCGATCAGCGATGAGGCCGGCGCTGCACTCAAGGCCGCGGATGTCGTGCTGAGCCTGGATTGGGTCGACCTCGCCGGCACGCTCAAGGTGGCATGTGGCGGGGCCGCGCCAAATGGTGCCGTGATCCAGGTTTCCCTCGATCATCACCTGCACACCGGCTGGAACATGGACTATCAGGCATTGCCGCCGATCGATCTCATGCTCGCGGCCGATCCCGATGCCGTCGTCCCGGCGCTGATCGGTGCCCTGTCGTCGAAGAGAGGAGCAAAGCTTGCCCAGCCCGGCCGGCAATCAGCGCAACCCTCTGTCCGAACGGGCAAACCGATCTCGATCGAACAACTCGGCCACGCGCTGCGCCGGGCGCTGGGCACGCGGCCGGCCTCGCTTCTGCACCTGCCGATATCGTGGAATGCCGAGGTTTGGCCGTTCAGCCATCCCCTCGACTTCATTGGCGGCAATGGCGGCGGCGGCGTCGGGGCCGGCCCGGGACTTGCCGTGGGCGCCGCCCTGGCACTCAAGGACAGCGGGCGCCTGCCCGTCGCCATCGTGGGCGATGGCGATTTCCTCATGGGTGCCACGGCCCTATGGACGGCCGTTCACTACCGCATTCCCCTGCTTCTGGTCGTTGCGAACAACACCTCTTTCTTCAATGACGAGATGCATCAGGAGCGCGTTGCGCTCGCCCGCGAGCGTCCGGTGGAGAACCGGTGGATCGGGCAGCGCATCTCCGATCCCGATATCGATCTGGCCGCGATCGCGCGCGCCCAGGGCACAGAGGGCTTCGGTCCGGTAGTCGACCCCGCCGCCCTGCCCGATATCTACAAGCGCGCGATCGCCGTCGTCGATGAAGGCGGAGTCGCCGTCGTCGATGTACGCATTCAGCCCGGCTACTCCGCAGCGACCACGGCCGGTATGACGCGAACCGCCGAGGAATGATCGACGACGGGTCAGCCAGTCAACGCTTGGCCTTGCCCGATGCCGCCGATTGGATGGCGGACCAAACGCGCAGCGGAGTCAGCGGCATATCCAGATGGTGGATACCCAGTGGCGCGAGCGCGGCGCACACGGCGTTGACGATCGCCGGCATGGCGCCGACGATGCCCGCCTCGCCCACGCCTTTCACGCCTAGAGGGTTCGTCAGGGTTGGCACGGGGCACGTTTCCGTGACGAAAGATGGCAGGTCGCTGGCGCGCGGCAAGGCGTAATCCATCAGCGATCCCGTCAGCAGTTGCGCATCCCGGTCATGGCAGACGGCCTCCAGGATCGCCTCGCCTATGCCCTGAGCGATGCCGCCATGCAGTTGGCCCTCGACAACCAAAGGATTGAGAACGCGGCCGACATCGTCGACCACGACATAGTTCAGGATTGCAATAGTCCCGGTCTCCGGATCGATTTCCACCTCGCAGACATGGCAGCCATTCGGATAGGTTGGTGAGTCCGGGGCGAATAGTCCGTCGCCAACAAGGCCATCCGCGCTGGCGACATCAGACCAGCCCAGGCCTCGGCCGGATCCCGCCGCTTGGAACCGGCCTCGCGCGAAGGCGATGTTGGCCGGCGTGACGCCCAGTATGCGAGCCCCCGCTTCCCGAGCCTTCTCGATCGCGTCCTGGATCGCCAGCACCAGGGCGGAACCGCCGACGCAGGCCGAGCGCGATCCAAAGCTGCCGTGAGCCTTGGCAACGATTCGGGTGTCGCCGGAAGCAATGCGTATGGCGCCGACGGCAAGGCCCAGCATGTCGGAGGCGAGCTGCGTGAAAACCGTCTCATGGCCTTGCCCGTGGGAATCCGTGCCGAGAAACAGTGTGGCGTTGCCCGCGCGATCGATCCGCACCGTGGCGCGTTCCTCGAAGGCGATGGGGCCCGCGATTTCGAGGCAATTTGCCAGGCCAAGGCCGCGCAAACGACCACGCCGTCGTGCGGCATCGCGTCGCGCGGTAAATCCATCCGCCCCGGCCACCTCAAGCGCGCGTGCCATATTGTAAGCAAAATTTCCACTGTCATAGGTGAAGTCGAGGGCGGTCCGAAACGGCATGGCATCGGCCTGGATCAAATTGCGCCGCCGAATCTCCAATCGATCCAACCCGGATTGCGCGGCGACCACATCGATCAGGCGCTCGATGACATAGCTGGCCTCGGGGCGACCGGCACCGCGATAGGGGCCGGTCGGCGCGCTATTGGTGTAGACCCCAACGACTTCGACATGAATAACAGGCGTGGTGTAAGTGCCCAACAGGCCGAGCAGATTGTTCGTCGAGGAATGGGTCCCGTAGCTGGAGAGATAGGCGCCCAAATTGGCGATCGTCGAAACCCGCAGACCAAGAAAGCGCCCATCCCGGTCCATGGCCAGCTCGGCCGTGGTTAGATTGTCCCGTCCTGCGTAGTCGGACAGAAACGCCTCGCTGCGAGTGGCGATCCACTTGACCGGGCGACCAAGCCGTCGCGCCGCCCACAGCACGAGTGGCAGTTCGGGATGCAGCAACCCCTTGGTTCCGAAACTTCCGCCGATCTGCGGCGCGACGACCTGTACCCGCGCCTCGGGAACGCAGAAAACGCTGTTCGCCAGCAAGCCGCGAAGCAAATGCGGTTTTTGCACGCTGGCGTAAAGGCACCATGTTCCGGCGACGTCATCATAGGTGCCGATGGCGCCGCGGGGTTCCAGTGCGCATGAGGCCACGCGCGGAATGACCAGGGATATACGGGCGCGATGGGCGGCGCCAGCAAATGCCGCGTCGGTGCCGGCACGATCGCCGCGTTCCAGATAGAACGCTTCGTTGCCTGGCACATTGTTCCACAGCGCAGGCGCTCCAAGCCGCAGCGCATCATCCGGTTTTGCCACCGCCGGAAGGTCGTCGTAGTCGACATCGACCAGTTCCGTAGCGTCCAAGGCCTGGCTTGCCGTTTCCGCAACGACAAAGGCAATGGCCTCGCCAACGTGGCGAACGCGACCCTGCGCTAGGATCGGATAGGGCGGTTCGACCATGTCGGTGCCATCGCGACACCGGCGACGGATGATATTGGGCAAGGTGCCGATGCCATCGGCAGCGAGTTCGACACCGGTCAGCACGGCAATGACGCCTGGCGCGGCGAGCGCCGCCGCCGTCGCCACGCAGCGAAGACGCGCATGCGGCTTGGTCGAGCGAACCACGCAGCCATAGGCTTGGTTCGGGAAATTCAAATCGTCGACGAACTGGGCTGCGCCGCGCAACAGGCGGCCATCCTCCAGCCGCGGAACGGCATCACCAATATGCAATATGGCCGTCAAGCTCAACACTCCGAACGGACGCGCGGCGATCGGCCCCGAAACGACCTCGCATCGGGAGGCGCACACCGCACCGCGTTTGCGTCCGATCGTCCCGAAGGCTAGAGTGGCACCTCAGATTGCGCAATCGGCATGTGGATGGGTCGGATCGAATCAAAACTCGAATTGCCGGCTTTGCGCTCACAGGAGGGGGCTATGAATCGATTGGGTCGGACGTTCCAGATCGTCATTGCAGTCATCCTGGCCGGTATTGCCCTCACACCAATCGCCGCTGCCCAAGCACCACGAGAAAACGCCAAGGTCTGGCCTTATCTGGCCGGCCTGTCCGGTGCGGAGCGCAAAGCCGTTCTCGAACGCGAGGCGCGCAAAGATGGCAGTATCGTCATCTATGGCGCAACCGGTCTCGATCGCGGGCAGTTCTGGGTCGCCGAGTTCAACAAGCGCTATCCCGATATTAAGGCCGATTTCGTCCGGCTAACGGCCGAAGATATGGTCCAGCGCGTGGCGGCCGAAGCCCGGGCTAACCGCAGCCAAGCCGACCTCCTGTTCCAGACCATCAACTACGTCAATGTCCTCAGCGGTCTCCTCGCGCCCTTTGAATCGATCGAGTGGAGTAATTTCGACAAGCGCTTCCTCTATGGCGGCAAGGACAAGGGCTGGGCTAGCGTGGTCTATGAAATCTTCCCCATGGCGATCGCCTGGCGGACGGATCGCATCCCTTCGGCATCGGCGCCCAGGACCCTGGAACAATTGGCCGCCGGCCCCTGGCGCCGCCGGGTCGGCACGACCGCTCATATCGATCAGCTCATCGGCGGCTTGATGGTGACCCACGGCACCGAAACGAAGATGACGCCGGTCCTGGAGAAGCTGGCCGCCCTGGAGAACCGGATGTTCCCGACCCATTCCGCGCTCAGCGACGGGCTGGCATCCGGCGAAGTCGATATCGTATGGAACTTGGTCAGCAGCCGGCCGATCCTGCTCAAATCCAAAGGAGCCCCGGTGGATTGGGCTTTCATGGATCCGCTTTATGCCGAGAGCAACGCCCTCATGCTGCTGAAGGACACGAAAAAGCCCTATGCCGCGGCATTGTTCTACGACGTCATGCTGTCGGCCGAGGTGCAGGAAGCATCGGATAAGTGGGATGCCGGGCGCCTGTTCGGCAACAGGAAAGGCAAGTTCGCGACAAGCATCGACCAGTTGCCCAGCCTAGTCATTTATCCGCCGATCAGCACCGAGGACGTCCGCAAATGGAACATGCTGAAGGAAAAGCTGTTCATCCGCCGGCAATAGGAGCTTTTTTTGTCATTGCTTAGGGATGACCGGTGTCCGGATACGGGCCGACCGATGACCAGCAGTCCGGCGGTTCAATGATTTCGATACGCGGTCTGCACAAGACGTTTTCAAGCGACGCGGAGAATGTCGCCGCGCTAAAGAACATCAATCTCTCCATAGATGCGGGAAAATTTTTCACGTTGTTGGGGCCGAGCGGCTGCGGCAAGAGCACGCTGCTGCGCTGCATCGCCGGGCTGGAAACGCCTGACTCCGGCGAGATCGTCGTGGAAGATACCGTCATGTTCTCCTCGACCGACGGGGTCAATGTTCCGCCGAACCGGCGGCAGATCGGGATGGTATTTCAGTCCTATGCGATCTGGCCGCACATGACCGTGCATCAGAACGTCGCCTTTCCTCTGGAAGTGCAGGGAAAGGCCGACCGCGAACGCCGCGTCCAGGACGCGCTTCGGCTCGTTGGCCTAGCCGAACTCGGCGGCCGTTACGCCTCGCGACTCAGCGGCGGTCAGCAGCAGCGCGTCGCGCTCGCGCGGGCATTGGTGGCCGAGCCGCGGATCCTTCTACTGGATGAACCGCTGAGCAATTTGGATGCGGCGTTGCGCGAGCAGATGCGCGCCGAGCTGCGCCGAATCCAAGAAGACCTCAAGGTCACGACCGTCTATGTCACCCACGATCAGATCGAAGCTCTGTCGCTCTCCGACGACATTGCACTGATGCGAGCGGGGGAAGTCAGCGAAGTCGCCTCCCCCGAGGCCCTGTACTCGGCGCCGCGAAGCGAATTTGCCGCCGAGTTCATCGGCGGGGCCAACATTATCAAGGGCGGCGTCCGGGCGCGCGCGCCGGCTGATGGCGAATACGAAGTGGCGACCGGCTTCGGCAAGGTTTGGGCGCGCACCGAGGGCACCCATGCCGGCGCCGTGATGATCTGTTTGCGCCCGGAGAAGATTCGCGTGCTGCCCGAGGGCGCGGGGATGACCAAGAATGTTTTTCCTGCGGTCATCAAATCGCGTAGCTTTCTCGGCCACAGCGTCGAGCTGACATTGGTTCTCGACGGCTCCCTGGAACTGCGCTGCATATCCGCGGAGGTCGATATCCCGCGCGACCGACGCGCCGTGATGATCCACATCCCGCCGGGCGACGTTTATCTCTTGCCCGGATAATGCCGGCACGGAATGTCAGAGCTTGATCCCTGCCCGCGCCCCGGCCCACTGCAGGATCGAAGTCGCCACGATCAGCAGCCCCATCACCATGGTCACGTAAGCGGCTAGCACATTCGAGACGCCGCCCGCCCACATATCCAGGACCAGAACGGAAAACACCTCGGTGTTGACCCCGGTGAGAAAAATCGACGCCGAGTATTCGCGAAACGACCGCAGCATCACGTAGACCACCGACACGGCCAGGCTGGAAGCCATCAAGGGGAAGATAATCCGGCGCAATGTGGTGAATCTGCGGGCGCCGGCCATCATCGCAGCCTCGTCGAGTTCGCGATGAATTTGACTGAGTGCCGACACGCAGATGCGTACGGAATAAGGAATGTGGAGCGTGATATAGGCGATCAGCAATATCCACGCCGTGGCATAGATCGGTAACGGGATCATGATGTATGTCCATAACAGGCTGACACCAACCAGGATCCCGGGCAGCGCGATCGGCGCGGTGGAGAGTTGGTCGATCCATGCGCCCAGCCGCCGATGGCGCGTGCGTAGAAGGAACCACGCGATGGCGGCGCCGAGGACCGTGGTGATCACGCCCGCGCCCAAGCCAAGGACTAGGCTGTTGATCACTGCCCGTTTGGCAGGTCCGTAATTCAAGGCTGCTGGAAAGTTCTGCAACGTTATTTGGCTGAGAGCGGCTATCGACGGTGGCTGCGGGAACGGCATCAGGGAACTCCAGATCAAGACCAGCATCGGGAGCCCGGCCACCAAGAACAGCACGAAGATCACCGCGGCATTCACCGCGTGGCGCCACAAGCCCAGCTCGATGCGGCGCGGCGTGTACCCCTTGCCCGTGATGGTCACAAATCTCGAAGCATCCCTGGTTGCGCGCCGATAGAGCGCTAGGCCCAGAACCACCGTCACCAGATACAACAGGCAATAGGCGCTGGCCGCGTTCAGGTCGGAGGGAAAGCGGGTGGTGACGAGATATATCTCGGTTGAATAGAACAGAATGCCGCTGGGCAGGCCGAGCAGCAGCGGCACGGACAGCGCACCCAGCGCGAAAATGAAGCAGATCAGCCATGCCGCGTAGATCGTCGGTAGCAGGATCGGCAGGGTAATCCGTCGCAGGACGTTCCAATTGGACGCGCCCGCCATCAGGGCCGCCTCCTCCAGCGCGGGATTCATGGCGCGGAACGCCGGCCACAGCCACAGGAAAGCCAGCGGCAATTCCTGCAAAATACCAACCCATATCATCCCGGGCAGCGAGAATAGGTTAAGCGGCGCTTGCTGCGTGCCAAGCAGGTCCTTGAGCATCATGTTGACGATGCCGCTGCCCGGGCCCAACAGCATGATCCAGCCGCTCACCAGCATGACTGCCGGCATCAGGATCGGCGCGAGTACGAAGAGATCGGTGATGTTGCGAACGATGGCGTCGGTTCGCTCGGCCGCCCAGGCCAGAAAACCGCCGATGATGATGACGAAGGTGGCGGTGGTGAAGGCGTAGATCAATGAGTTCGTAAGGGAACGATAGGTCGTGCGAGCCCCATAGGCCTGCATCAGCGTCGCCACCGTAAAATTCGGGACGGCCTCCGGCGGCGTGTCGGTGAGGCTGCCATAGACCAGCATTAGCAACGGAGGTACGACGAAATAACCGACAACTCCAAGCAGCAGAGAGCCGATGACCAGTTCGGCCGAAACGCGGCGGCGCTTGGCTGCACGAACAGCCGATCGTTCCGGCAAATGCGATGGCTGCGGGATCAAAAGGTCATGCGCTCCGTTTCTTTCCAGGGGGCAACTTTGCGCTCGAATATCTTGACAGCCTCGGTCAACAGCACGCCAAACACAGCCAGAACGATGATCGGCACGAACATGCGGTCGGTCGCGAAATTGTTGGAATATTTGATGATCATGCCGCCCAGCCCGCTGATCGCGGTGAAGAACTCGCCGACCACCATGCCAACCACGGCCCGGCCGACCGCCAGCCGCACCCCCGTGGCGATGAACGGTATCGAGCCAGGTAGGATGATCTTCCTGAAGACCTGCAGTTCATTCAGTCCGAAGGCCCGGCCAATCTCGACCAGCGAACCGCTGATGTTCTTCACGCCGCTATAGGTGGAAATCACGACCGGGAAGAAGGCGACCAGAAATACGATCGCGATCTTCGCCGCCAGCCCCAAGCCAAGCCAAAGCACCAGGAGCGGGATCAGCGCGACGTTGGGCGTGGAATAGAGCGCGTTGATAAAGGGGTCGACGATGCATTCGAAACGCCGGTAGGCCCCCATAAGCACGCCGACCAGGATGCCCAACACGATG
>SHVW01000003.1 GCA_009694085.1 Alphaproteobacteria bacterium | reverse complement strand
CGATCGGCCGCAGCAAAGGCGGACTGAGCACCAAGATCCACGCTCTGGTCGATGCCTTGGGCAATCCGCTGGCATTCCTGCTGACGCCGGGCCAGACCCATGATCTCGCGGGTGCCGATGCGCTGTTGCCGCAGATGGAAGCCGGCACCTTGCTGGCCGACAAGGCCTTCGATGCCGACGAGCGCGTGCTCGAAGTGCTGGCGGCAGCGGGAAAGACCGCCGTGATCCCGCCAAAAGTAACCGAAAGACCCAGACGACACGCCCTAGATCATCCATCGTGACACCGAGCGCCAGTGCAAGCCTTTTCAGCACCGCCGATGAGGGCTGACGATTGCCCATCTCGATCTGAGAAAGATAGGGAACCGCGATGCCGCAGCGCTTGGCAAGCCGCGCTTGGGTCAGCTTGCGATATTTCCGCCAAAGACGAACGGGGTTTCCGCCGGTCGCGAGCGCATAGACGAGAGGTGCGGGGAATGTCTCGCTCGGCGGCGCGGCCTTGTAGCGCTCATAGATTTGTATGGCGGCCAATTCGTCCAGTTCATCCAACGACCTCATGGGTCTCAACCTTCCCCGCCGCCCACCTTTTGCGCCAGCGAGGCCTCGAGGAACGCGTCGATATTGCCGTCGAGCACGCTGTGGGCGTTACCGACTTCCACGCCGGTGCGCGCGTCTTTGACCATCTGATAGGGCTGCAAAACATAGGAGCGGATCTGGTGGCCCCAGCCGATGTCCTTCTTGGTGGCGTTGGCTTCCTGGACCAAAGTCTCGCGCCGCTGCAGCTCGGCCTCGTACATGCGCGCGCGCAGCATGTCCATGGCGACGGCGCGGTTGCGGTGCTGGGAGCGGTCGGTCTGGCATTGCACGACGATATTGGTCGGTATGTGGGTGATGCGGACGGCGCTCTCGGTCTTGTTGACGTGCTGGCCGCCGGCGCCCGACGCGCGATAGGTGTCGATGCGCAGATCCTTGTCCAGGATTTCGATGTCGATGGAGTCGTCGATCACGGGATAGACCCAGGCCGAGGCGAAACTGGTGTGGCGGCGCGCATTGGAATCGAAGGGCGAGATGCGAACCAGGCGATGGACGCCCGATTCGGATTTGAGCCAGCCATAGGCATTCTCGCCCGCGATGCGCAGGGTCGCCGATTTGATCCCAGCTTCCTCGCCCTGGCTTTCCTCCAGCCACTCGACCTTGTAGCCGCGCTGTTCGGCCCAGCGCGTGTACATGCGCAGCAGGATGCTGCCCCAATCCTGGGCCTCGGTGCCGCCGGCGCCGGCATGGATTTCGAGATAGCAATCGTTGGCGTCAGCCTCGCCGGACAGCAGGCTTTCCAACTCTTTCGTACGCGCGCTATCGCGCAGCGCGAACAGCGCCTTCTCCGCCTCTTCGACCACGCCGCGGTCGCCCCCGGCCTCGCCGAGCGCGATCAGCTCGACCGTATCGGTCAGCTCGCGCTCGATCGCCCGATAACCCTCGACGTTCTTGGTGAGTTGGGTGCGCTCGCGCATCACCTTCTGGGCGCGCGGCGCGTCGTTCCACAGTTCGGGGTTGCCGGCCGCCGCGTTCAGTTCATCCAGGCGTTTGAGCGTGCGGTCCCAGTCAAAGATGCCTCCTCAGCAGTGCCATGGACTGCTGGATCTCTTGGACCACCGTTTCGAGTTCGGCGCGCATCGTGATGGATTTCCTTCAGGGCGAAAGATTGGCGAGGCGATCTTAATACAGCCCGCCGACCCCGGTCGCAACCGGCTGCTGCGCCGCGGGCCTCGGCGCGCCCGGCTGCACCGCGGGTCCGAGCCCGATACCGGGTGCCGCCTGCTCCTCGCTTTCGTCCACCGCGATGGTCTGGCCGGCGGCGAGACCGGCATCGATGACGGCGGCATGGCCGACAGGCTCGGTACCGGGTTTGAAGGCCTCCATGATGATGCCACGGTCGCCCGCTCGTGCTACCCGTCCGCTGTCGGGTTCGACCCGCACCAGGCGCACGCCGCCGGGCACGCGGAACGGAATCGCCGGTTGGCCCGCCAGCGCTTCGGCCATGAAGGATTTGAAGATCGGCACTGCGACCGAGGCGCCGGATTCCTGACGGCCCAGGGATTTGGGCGTGTCGAAACCGACGAATACGCCGACCGCCAAATCGGGCGCGAAGCCCACGAACCAGCCATCGTTGCTGTCATTGGTCGTGCCGGTCTTGCCGCCGAGCGGCCGGCCGAGCGAACGGATCGACGCGCCGGTGCCGCGCTCGACCACGCCCTGCAACATATTGACCATTTGAAACACGGAGGACGGGTTGGCGACCTGCCGGCGATTGTCGGGCAGGCGCGGCGCGGCTTCGCCGGCCCAGCTTTCGCTCACGCAGCCATCGCAGGCGCGACGATCGTGCTTGAACACGGTGCGGCCATGGCGATCCTGCACCCGGTCGATCAGGGTCGGCGTGATCGCCTTGCCGCCATTGACGAGCATGGCATAGGCCGTTGTTAGCTTAAGCACAGAGGTCTCGCCAGCGCCGAGGGAATTGGAGATGTGCAGGGGCAGTTTGTCGTAGATGCCGAAGGCCTCGGCTTGCTGGGCGACCTTGTCCATGCCCACCGTCAGCGCCAGACGCACGGTCATCAGATTGCGCGATTTCTCGATGCCGAGCCTGAGCGTGCTCGGCCCATAGAATTTGTTGCCGTAATTGCCGGGGCGCCATTTCGGCAGGCCCGGCCCCTGTTCGAGTACGATCGGCGCATCCAGGATCAGCGTGAATGGCGTCATCCCATTGTCGAGCCCGGCCATGTACACGAACGGTTTGAAGGCCGATCCGGGCTGGCGCATTGCCTGAGTAGCGCGGTTGAACTGGCTGGACTCGAAGCTGAACCCGCCGCTCATGGCAAAGACGCGGCCGGTATGAGGATCGAGCGCCACCACCGCGCCGCTCACCGCGGGCACTTGTCGCAACCCATAGGTTCCGGCCGGGTAAGGCTTACCGTCCGCCGCCTTGAACACGGGCTCGACCAACACGACGTCGCCCGGGGCGAACACTTGGCTCGGCCGGGTGATCGGCGGACCGATGCGCTGCTCTTCCCGCGGTTCCCTCGCCCAGGCAAGTTCGGCGAGGGGAACTTTGCCGCCGCTACCATTGGCGAAGCCGATGGTCACGTCCTGGGCACCGACCTCGAAAGCGATCGCGAGCAACCATGGCGAGGCACCGACCGGCATGGCCACGGCATTGAGCCGCCGCCGCCAATCCGCGCCAAGCGCAACGCGCTCGACCGGGCCGCGCCAGCCATGGCGGCGATCGTAGGCGATCAAACCCTCGCGCAGCGCACGGTCGGCGATATCCTGGAGCCGTGGATCGACCGTGGTACGCACCGATAGCCCGCCCTTATAGAGGCCCTTCTCGCCATAGCGCGCCAGCAATTCGCGCCGAACCTCCTCGGCAAAATGATCGGCTCTGGCATAATCGGTTTCGGCTCGCTGGCGGATGGTCAGGGGCTCGGCAAACGCAGCGCGCGCATCCGTTTCGGAAATATGGCCGTCTTCGAGCATGCGTCCGATCACATAGTCGCGGCGAATCCTCGCCTGCTCAGGCGCCCGCGTGGGGTGATAATTGTTGGGCGCCTTGGGCAGGGCGGCCAGATACGCGGCCTCGGCGATACTGAGATCGTCGAGCGCGCGATCGAAATAATTGAGCCCTGCCGCGGCCACGCCATATGAGCCGAAGCCCAGATAGATCTCGTTAAGGTAAAGCTCCAGGATCCGATCCTTGGAAAAAGCGCGCTCGATGCGGAAGGCCAGGATCGCCTCCTTGGCCTTGCGCTGAAGCGACACTTCGCTGGTTAGCAGAAAGTTCTTGGCGACCTGCTGGGTGATGGTGGAGGCACCGGTGGGGCGGCGGTTCTGGGACAGCTTGCCGATATTGGTCACCGCCGCGCGCACGATGCTGACGGGATCGACGCCGACATGGTGGTAGAAATTCTTGTCCTCGGCGGCAAGGAAGGCGTTGATCACCCGCTTGGGCATGGCCGATATCGGCATGAACACGCGCTTCTCGATGGCATATTCGGCCAGCAGCCGGCCATCTCCCGCATGCACGCGCGTGACCGTAGGCGGCTCGTAATCGGCGAGCTGGGCGTAATCGGGCAAGCCTTTACCGAAATGCCAGAGCAGCCCGACCGCGCCCGCCGCGCCGATCAGCGCCAGGACGGACAGGGTACCGAGGGAATAGAGCAGGAATTTTTTCATAGGACTGACGATCGACCTCTACGCGTATTTTAAGCTTGCTCGACAAATATGGCGAGTCCGTGGCCGATCACCCCTTACCACCCCTCAAATTTTCTTGCCTATGAAGAATCTTATGTGATTCAAGGAGTCTCCATTGACTGTGGGGGCTTGGATGGTCAAGCGGTCGGCGCTGATCGAGGCGATCGAAGAGGATTTCAAGGAACGGCTGCCTGGTTATCACAAGTCTCGGCGCGAAGGTCTGACGACGCTGGCCGGAGTTATGTTGGAGGCGCGTAGCGCAAACCTGATGGAGCTGGCGGCGGCGTTGCCGCGCGAGATTGGCGCGGCGGATCATCGCTATCAATACATCGAACGGCAATTGAAGAACCGGGCAATCGACGCCGATGGGGCGATCGAGCGTCTGACCTCGCGCGGTCAAACCATTGTCTTGCAGATGGATCAAAGCCATATCAACGACACGAACGAAGTTCTGATGCTGTCAGCGCGCTTGCGCAAACGCGCCGTGCCGGTGGCGTGGCGGGTGCGTTCGACGCAGGGAAGCATTGGTTTTGCCGTTCAAAAGGAACTTTTGGACAGCGTACGCGCGTGGTTGCCGGAAGGTGTGTCCGTCATGCTGGCCGCCGACCGGTTCTATGCAAGGATCGGGAATGGGGACATTCCGAATTTCCTTCGACCCCTTGAGCGAGAACGCTTGCCGGAGCCCGCCTCGATCGCGACTTCATGCTTGCCGCCGCCTTCGCGTTCCGTTGTGGACGGCCGCCCCCCGCCGCGCTTGAATACCCCCCGCGACAACCACCAGGAACCCGAGACCCATGCCCTTCCAACCAGCCTCCAGCGCGCTCCAGCGCTTCACCGTCCTCGACCTGACGCGGGTGCGCTCCGGCCCCACGGCGGTGCGCCAGCTCGCCGATTGGGGCGCCAACGTCATCAAGATCGAACTGCCCGAGGACATGGAGGGCGGTGAGCCCATGGGCGGCCCGCGCGACGGGCCCGATTTCCAGAACCTTCATCGCAACAAGCGCAGCTTGACACTGAATCTGAAGGACCCCGAAGGCGTCGCCGTCTTGAAGCGACTGGTTGAGAAGGCCGACGTGCTGGTCGAGAATTTTCGGCCCGACGTGAAGCGCCGGCTCGGCATCGACTATCCCGATCTGAGCGCGGTCAATCCGCGCCTCGTCTATGCCAGCATTTCCGGCTTCGGCCAGGACGGGCCCTATGCCAAGCGGCCCGGCTTCGATCAGATCGCCCAGGGCATGGGCGGGTTGATGTCGATCACCGGCCTGCCCGGCCAGGGGCCGGTGCGTGTCGGTATCCCCATTGCCGATCTGACCGCCGGTATCTTCTGCGCCTATGGCGTGGCGATGGCGCTGCTAGAGCGCGAAGTATCCGGTCGCGGCCAATGGGTCCACACCTCGCTGCTCCAGGCCCAGATTTTCATGCTCGATTTCCAAGCGGCACGTTGGACGGTTTCGGGCGAGGTGCCCAAGCAAGCGGGCAACAACCATCCCACCAGCATCCCGACCGGCGTGTTCAAGACGCAGGACGGCCATATCAACATCGCGGCGGCCGGCGGCAAGATCTGGGAGCGCTTCTGTGAGGCGGCCGGCGCCGGCGATCTGGTGCGCGACCCGCGTTACACCTCGGCCAAGGGGCGCTCGGACAATCGCGACACCCTCAACGCCGCGATCGATAAGTTGATCTTGAGCGATACCAGCCAAGCCTGGATCGACAAGCTCAACGCCGCCGGCGTGCCCTGCGGCCACATCTACAGCATCGACCAGGTCTTCGCCGATCCTCAGGTGCGCCATCTCGGCATCGCCCAAAGCGTGAGCGGTCCGGGCAAGGGAACGAAGGAATTGATCGGCCAACCGGTCGTGCTGTCGCGCACGCCCAGCACCATGGCGGTCGCCCCGCCCGAGCGCGGCGAACAGACCGACGAAATTTTGACCGAGGCGGGTTATGATGGTGAAGCGATTGCCGCCCTAAAACGAAAGAAAGTCGTGTGATGGATAGCGCCCAATCCTCGGGTCCCGCGGCCGCGGAACCCATGCTGAGTCGCAGGGACGACGGCATCGGCTGGATGACCTTCAACAATCCGGCGCGCCACAACGCGGTGTCGCTGGAGATGTGGCAGAAGGCGGAAGCGATCCTGTCCGATTTCGCCGCCGACCCCGCCGTGCGCGTGGTGGTGGTCACCGGCGCGGGCGGCAAGGCCTTCGTGTCCGGCGCCGATATTTCCAAATTCGGCAGCGAGCGCGCGACCGAAGAAGCGGTCAAGCATTACGCCGAGACCTCGGCACGCGCCTACCGTCTGCTCTATAACCTGGGCAAGCCGACCATCGCCATGATCTCGGGCTATTGCATTGGCGGCGGTATGGCGTTGGCCATCTGCTGCGATCTACGCTTCGCCGCCGATCATTCCAAATTCGGCATTCCCGCCGCCAAGCTCGGCCTGGGCTATGGTATCGAGGGCATTAGCCGGCTGGTCGACGTGGCCGGCCCGGCCTTCGCCAAGGAGATGTTTTTTACCGCCCGCCAGTTCGACGTGGCCGAGGCGCTCGCCATGGGTCTGATCAACCGCGCCGTGCCGGCGGCCGAGCTTGAGGCCTACACGACCAGCACGGCGAGCACGATCGCCGGCAACGCACCCCTGACCGTCAATTCCGTCAAGCGCATCGTCAACGAAGCGGTCAGAGACGCTGGCGAGCGCGATACCGCGTTGTGCGAACGCCTGGTCGCCGAATGCTTCGCCAGCCGTGACTACATCGAGGGCCGCACCGCCTTCATGGAAAAACGCAAACCCGCCTTCACCGGGAAATAGTCCATGGGATATCTGCTCCGCCTGCTCTGCGTCGTCGGCGTGCTCGTTCCGGGCGCGCTGGCAGCGCAACCGAAATACCCCGTTTCCACGGTGACCCTGGTCACCCATTCCAGCCCCGGCTCCGGCAGCGATGTATTCCTGCGCGAGTTGATCCGCCATCTCGGGCCGGAGATGGGCGTGAACTTCGTGGTCGACAACGTTCGCGGCGGCAGCGGTGCCACGGCGGTGGCCAAGGTAGCGCGCGGACCCGCCGACGGCTCGATGTTCTATGCGACCACGCCGACCTACATCCAGACGACGCTGCTGTCCAAGCCGCAATTCGGTTACGACAGCCTGGACCCGTTGGTCACGGTTTTCCTCGATC
The DNA here is from genome assembly GCA_009694085.1 of Alphaproteobacteria bacterium. Lineage (GTDB taxonomy): Bacteria > Pseudomonadota > Alphaproteobacteria > SHVW01 > SHVW01 > SHVW01. Next base: position 50,443 of record SHVW01000003.1, on the reverse strand, counting down.
CCGAAGTCGTGTTCACGCGCACGGAGTCGCCGTTCAAGTCGCTTGGCGACGTGGTCGACTACGCCCGGAAGAATCCGGGCAAGAGCAAATGGGGTGCCGCCAACCCCGGCTCGCTCGAGCGCATCGCGTTGGAGAGGATGAGCCGCCTGATCGGCACGCGCGCCGCCATCGTCACCCACGACGGCGGCGGCGACCTGATCATCAACGTGCTCAACGGCACGCTCGATATCGGTGTCGGCGAGATGCAGGAGATCAAGGCGCAACTGGAAGCCGGCAAGGTCAGATTGCTGGCCACGCTCACCGAACAGCGCATCGATACGCTGCCCGACCTCAGGACCGCGCGCGAACAGGGCGTCGATCTCGTCGTCACCAAGTTTCGCGGCTTGGCCGGGCCGAAGGGCGTGCCCGATGTGGTCGCAGCCCAGTGGGAGGCTGCGATCCGTAAGGTGCTCGCCAAACCCGAGTACAAGAAAGTCTATGACGGGGAGAACCTGGTGACGGCGCTAAAGGGGCGCGCCGAATCGCGCGTCTTCACGGCCGATTTTGCCAAGGAAGTCGAGGTCACGCTGCGCGAACTCGGCATCATCAAGTAGCGTGATCAACCAGATGGGCGGAGGCATGCATCTTGGTCGGGATGCCGTAACCGGGCTGGGCGTGCTTGTGTTCGCCGTCGCGTATTGGCTGGTTGCAGATCGATTGCAGGTCAGCCTGCTCGCCGACGCGGTCGGCGCCGACGGTGTGCCTAAAGTCCTGGCAGTCGCACTGGCGATGCTGGGTGCCTTGCTGGCGTTCTCCGGCTGGCGGGCCGGGCCGGAGCCTGCGAGCGCGGAATCCGTCCAATCAGGCGCGCACCTCCGCGCCGCCGGATTGCTCGCCGTTGGCTGCGCCTATGTCGTGCTGATGCCGATCTTCGGCTTTGCACTTGCCACCTGGATTCTCATTGTCGTGGTCGCCGTCTATGCCGGCCTCGCGATGAGCCGCAATCTGGTCGCGATCGGCGCCATCGCCGGTGGGGTGTTCTGGTTCATGTTCGTCAAGCTACTGGGTATCTCCATGCCGACGGGCATGTGGCTGGAGCTGATCGGTTAATCTATGGACGCTATCATCATCGCCTGGAACGCATTGACCCAGGGCTGGGCCATACCCGCCTGCGTGTTCGGGGTCGTCTGGGGCATCTTCGGTGGCGCCATGCCCGGCATCTCGCCGTCGATCGCGATGGCGCTGTTGCTGCCGTTCACCTACGGCATGGACCCGGTCGCGGCGATCGTCATGCTCGCCGCTGTCTATGTCGGCGCGGAGTATGGCGGCTCGATTCCGGCGATCCTGATCCGCACGCCGGGCACCAACTCGGCTGCTGCCACCACCATCGACGGCTACGAGATGAGCCGGCAGGGCAAGGCGGGCTTGGCGCTCGGCATCTCGCTCGCCTGCGGCACGATCGGCGGGTTGTTCGGCCTGGCCATGCTGATTCTGATGACCGAGCCGCTGGCGCGCGTCGCGCTCGCCTTCACGCCGCCGGCCTATTTCTCGCTTGGCGTGCTCGGCCTCAGCGTCATCGCCGGCCTGAGCGGAGGCTCGCTGGTCAAGGGCCTGATCGCCGGCATCCTCGGCTTCATGGTGGCGACGGTCGGCACCGATCCGGTCTCGGGCGTGCCGCGATTCATTTTCGGCGAGGCAGATCTGCTCGGCGGCATTCGTCCCATCCTGGCTATGATCGGGCTGTTCGCGGTCAGCGAGATGCTGGTCCAGATCTCCGAGCCCGACTGGGTCAAGGCGAAGGAGCGTTCGCTGCGCCTGGAATTCCCGGATTGGACGCTGTGGAAGCGCCTGATCCCATCCCAGCTCATCGGCGGCACCATCGGCCTGTTCGAAGGGTTGACGCCGGGCGGCGGCGGCACGATCGCCGCCTTCCTGTCTTACAACGAGGCCAAGCGCTGGTCCAAGCATCCCGAGGAATTCGGCAAGGGCTCGCCCGAGGGAGTCGCCGCGCCCGAATGCGCCAACAACGTCGTCACCGGCTCGGCGCTCATTCCGCTGTTGAGCCTGGGCATTCCCGGCTCGAACTCGGCCGCTATTCTGCTCGGGGGCCTGCTAATCCACGGCCTCGCGCCAGGGCCGATGCTGTTCGAGCGCGCACCCGACGTGGTCTACGGCCTCTATGGCGGGCTGCTGGTTGCCAACGCGCTCATGTTCGTGATCGGCCTGATCATTCTACCGCCCTGCCTGTGGCTGGTGAACCGGCCGAAGCCTTATCTCATTGCGTTCATTCTGGCGCTCGTCTTCGCCGGGGTGTTCTCCGTTCAACAGAGCATCTTCGATATCGGCCTCGTGCTCGGCTTCGGCGTGGCGGGCTACCTCATGAAACGTTTGGACATGCCATTCCTGCCGATGGTGCTCGGCGTTGTGCTCGGCCCGATGGTGGAATCGAACTACCGTCGCTCCCTGGTGCTCTCGGACGGTGACTATTTCGTTTTCCTCCAAGATCCGATCTCGCTCGGCCTGCTGATCGCCGCCGCCGGTCTGCTGGCCTATTCCATCCGGCGCGAAAGACGGGCCGGCCGAACTGAGCCATCGGCATGAGCACTAAGTTGAGCGTGGCTGAGCGGTTGGCCGATGCGGTGGCCGGCGTCGATCCGGCGAAACTGCCCGCCACCGTGCGCGCGCGGGCGGAGGAAATCTTGATCGACATCGCGGGCTTATGCGTGGCGGCGCGCGACACCGACTATGTCAAGGCCCTGATCGCGGGATGGGATGGATCGGGCGATTGCACGGCGATCGGCCATGCCCGGGGCTTCGATGCCGCCGGTGCCGCCGCGATCAACGGCACCGCATCCCATGGAGAGGATTTCGACGACACTTTCGAGGGCGGCCCGGTTCATGCCGGCGTCGTCATCGTGCCGGCTGTGTTGGCCGCGGCCGAACGCTATGGCCGCTCTGGCGCGGCGGCCTTGCTGGGCCTCGCCGTCGGCGCGGAGGTGACTTGCCGGCTCAGCACGGTGGTGCCCAAGGCGGTGCATAAATCGGGCTTCCACCCGACTGCCGTGTTCGGCGCCATGGGTGCGGCAAGCGCGGTCGCCGTCACCCTCGGCCTCGACCGGGCGCAGCATGTCAACGCGCTCGGCTTGGCCGGCAGCATGGCCGGCGGCATCATCGAATACTTGGCCGATGGCAGTTGGACCAAGCGTCTCCATCCGGGTTGGGCGGCGCAATCGGGACTGCGTGCCGCGCTGATGGCTCGCCAAGGCTTTATCGGTCCGCGTACGGTGTTCGAGGGCGAGCATGGCTTATTCCACGGCTTCGCCCATACGACGCAGGGCAATTGGGACGCCCTGCTGGGCGATCTCGGTCGGCGCTGGGTGATGGAGACAATTGCCTTCAAGCCCTATGCCTGCGGTACCATGACCCATCCCTATATCGACTGCGCCCGCCGCTTGGCCGCGCGCGGCATTGCTGCCGACGACATCGCCGAAATCGTGTGCGAGGTGGGCGAGGGGACCGTTCATCGCTTGTGGGAGCCGCTGGCGCTCAAGCGCCGCCCGCCCAACGCCTATGCGGCGAAATTCAGCACGCCGTTCTGCATCGCCGTCGGCTTCCTCACCGGCGATGCCGGTCTTGGTGCCTTCACCGACGCCACCGTCGCCGATCCGCGCATCCAATCGCTGGCGGCCAAGGTCGGTTACGTCATCGACCCGAACAATCCCTATCCCCGCAGCTATACCGGCCACATCCGCGCGACGTTGCGCAACGGAAGCGTAGTCGAGGAGCGCCAGCCCCATCTGCGCGGCGGCGATCACGAGCGTCTGAGCCGTGGGGAAATCGAAGAGAAGTTTAAGCGCAACGCCGCCTTCGGCGGCTGGCCGACCGATCGGGCCGCAGCGTTTCTAAAATTCGCGGCGCGCGCCTTCGATGGTCCGATCGATTTGAAGCCGTTTCGGGGCTAGACCAGGCCGCGCCGTCAACGGTGCTCCCAATCCTCTAGCTTGCCCGTATTGGGCGGGGAGAGGCCGAGGATATCGCCATCGGTCGTCACGCCCAATCCGTTGAGCAGGCGGTTGGAGTAATTGAAATAGGCGATGACCTGGTTGACTTCCAGGATCTCGCCATCGTCCGCACCGGCGGCACGGAGTGCGTCCACATCGGCTTTTTCCATGACGCCGACTTGCCGCGTTAGCTTTTTGGCATAGAGCAGGAAAGCCAGCTCCTTGCCGGCGAATTCCGCCTCGGGCCTGTCTGCCGCCAGTGCTTTATAGACGCGATCGGCCCTGGCCTGATCCTTGAGCAAGCGCGACAGGCCGGCGAAGTGGTGCTTGACGCTGTAGTCGCAGGCATTGGTCAGGCTGGTATAGACGGCAATGGTTTCCAACAGCCACACGGGCAGCACGTTCCCGGTGTGGTGCATGACGGTCTTATAGAGCGCGCTGTGGCCTTCCATGGTGTGGGGCCTTAGGCTGTGGGCCTTCATGACGTTGTCGACATTGTTGTCGGGGCCTTTGACCCGGTCGTACAGCTCGCGCAGGCGTCCGGCTGATTCCTCGTAAGACATCAACTTAATCCACGCCATCGCGCTGCTCCCTTGGTCCCTTTAGGCGCAAGCTATAGGGCGGCCCCGCGCATGCCGTCAATTCCATGAGGCCGATTGAGGGCGTCATGAAGGAATTCATGACGACAGGTCCGGTCGGGTCGTTCGATGCTGCTAGGGTGCGAAGGCGGAGGCTGGTTTGGCAGCGCGGCGCTATTCGATCTGGAGTCTGATACGCAACGCGCTCGCCTATCACGAGGGTTGGGCCCGGGCGTGGCGTGCACCGGAACCCAAGCCCGCCTATGACGCGATCATTATCGGTGGCGGCGGCCATGGCCTTGCCACGGCCTACTATCTCGCGCGCGATCACGGCATCGCCAATGTAGCGGTGCTTGAGAAAGGCTGGCTCGGTGGCGGAAACACCGGGCGCAACACGGTCACTATCCGCTCGAACTATCTGCGCGATCCTAGCATTCGCTTCTACGAGCACGCGCGCCGGCTCTATGAGGAGATGAGCCAGGAACTCAACTTCAACGTCATGTTCAGCCGGCGCGGCCAGATCGACTTGATCCAAACCTGGGCCAAGCTGCGCGATGCGCGTCGCCGCTCGTTGTCCATGGCGCTGGTCGATGCCGAGTACGAAATCATCACGCCGGAGGAGGTCAAACGCCGAGTGCCCTTGGTCGAGATCGATCCGACGGCGCGACTGCCGATCCTCGCGGCGACGTGGCATCCCGGCGCCGGTATCGCGCGGCACGATGCGGTTGCCTGGGGCTATGCGCGTCAGGCCGACGCCGCCGGGGTCGATATCATTCAGAATTGCGAAGTCACGGGCATCCGTCGCGATGGCGGCCGGGTTACCGGCGTGGAGACGACGCGCGGGCCCATCGCCGCGCCGCGCATCGGCGTGGCCGTCGCCGGCCATGCCGGCGTTGTCGCGGCCATGGCGGGTCTGCGCCTGCCGATCGAGACGGTACCGCTACAGGCTTTCGTGTCGGAACCGCTGAAGCCCGTGCTCGATGTCATCCTGAACTGCCCGGCACTCCACGTCTATCTGGCGCAGACCGACAAGGGCGAGTTGATCATCGGCGGCGCCGCCGATGGCTATACCTCTTATGCCCAGCGCGGCGGTCTGCACGTGATCGAGCAATCTGTTGCCACCCTGATCGAACTGATGCCCCGGTTAAAACGGGTCAAGATGCTGCGGCAATGGGCGGGGATGATCGATCTCACCTATGACACGAGCCCGATTATTTCGGCGACGCCGGTCGATGGCCTCTACCTCAATGTCGGCTGGGGTTCCGGCGGCTTTAAGGCAATCCCGGCCTCGGGCGAAGGCTTTGCCCATCTCCTAGCGACGGGGCGGCCGAGCCCGTTGATTCAACCCTTTGGCCTCGATCGCTTCGCTCAGGGCCGTCTCGTTCTTGAGACGGCCGGGGCGTCCAATCGGGAATAGATCATGCTGCTGATCCCATGCCCATTCTGTGGACTGCGCAACGAAGAGGAATTCACCTCCGGCAGTGAGGCCGATCGCCATCGTCCCGCCGATCCCATCGCGCTTGATGACCAGGCTTGGGTGGCGCATTTGTTCGAGCGCGCCAATCCCAAGGGGGCCGTGCGCGAGTGGTGGTGGCATGGGCGCGGTTGCCGCCTGTGGTTCGTGCTAGAGCGCGACACCGTGACCAACGCGATTAAGGTTGTGCCGTGACCGGCTATCGTCTCGACCGGGGTGGCCGAATCGACCGGACTCGCCCGATCGAATTCCGGTTCAATGGCTGCGCGCTCCAGGGCTTTGCCGGCGACACCCTGGCATCGGCCTTGTTGGCCAATGGCATCGGCGTTGTCGGCCGCAGCTTCAAATATCATCGGCCGCGCGGCCTGATCGCCGCGGGCGTCGAGGAGTGCAACGCCATCGTCCAACTCGGCGGCGATGACGACGCGCCCAATATGGTGGCGACCCGCGTCGCGCTGACCGAGGGGTTGGATGCGCGCAGCGTCAATTGTTGGCCCGGGCCGAATTTCGATTTCGGTGCGATCAACGACCGGCTGGGTCGGTTGCTGCCCGCCGGATTTTACTACAAGACTTTCATGGGACCGCGGGGCTTCTGGCCGCTCTACGAGTGGTTCATCCGCCGGGCAGCGGGGCTTGGCCGGGTGCCGGAGCGGCGCGATCCGCTCGGTTATGAGAAACGCTACGATCATTGCGATGTGCTGGTCGTCGGCGCCGGCCCGGCTGGGTTGATGGCGGCGGTGGCGGCCGGACGGTCGGGCGCGCGGGTGATGCTGGTGGACGAACGGCCGGAACCGGGCGGCATGTTGCTCGACGCGCCCGATGATATCGATGGCCACCCGGCGCTCGATTGGGTAGCGGCCGTCACGGCCGAACTCGACGTCATGGCCAATGTCCGTCGCCTGGCCGACGCCACTGCCTTCGCCTATTACGATCACAACCTCATCGGCGTGATCGAACGCAATACCGGACGGGCAAACCTGCGCGAACGTCTGCGCAAGGTGCGCGCGCGCCAAGTCGTGCTCGCGGCCGGCGCCATCGAGCGCCCCCTAGTGTTCCCCGACAATGACCGGCCCGGTGTGATGTTGGCCTCGGCCGCGCTCGCTTATGTTGAGCGCTGGGGCGTCGCCCCCGGACGGCGCGCCGTGATCGTCACGAACAACTCCAGCGCTTATGATACGGCGCGGCATTTGAAGGCGCGAGGCGTCGAGGTCGCTGCCATTGTCGATCTACGTGCTACGCCGCCAGCCACTGCGCTAGCCGAAGCTGCCGGCGCCGGAATTTCGGTTCATGTCGGTCATGGCGTTGGCGGTATCCGTGGGCGCATGGGCGTGACGGCCTTACAGGTTGCCCCGGTCGGTGAAGTTGGCGGCGATTGGATCGATTGCGATCTCGTGCTCATGGCCGGGGGGTGGACGCCTGGAGTTCATCTGTTTTCGCAGTCGGGAGGGAAGTTGCGTTGGGAGCCCGACCTGGGCTGCGTCGTGCCCGACCGCTGCGTCCAGGCCGAACGATCGGCCGGCGCCTGTCGTGGCCGGTTCGGGCTTGCGAGCGTGCTTGCCGATGGCACGCGCGCCGGTGCCGAGGCCGCGCGCGCCGCCGGTTTCGCGGTAAGGGATGTGACGCCGCCGGTGGCATCGAATGGCCCGGCGCTGGAACTCGCCCTGATTTGGGAAATGGCTGGCGCGCGCGGCAGGCGGGCCTTCGTCGATTTTCAGAACGACGTCACTGCGGCCGATATCCGGCTTGCTCGACGCGAAGGCTATCGCTCGATCGAACACGTCAAGCGTTACACCACGGGCGGCATGGCGATCGACCAGGGCAAAACAGGCAATCTCAATCTGATCGACGTGCTGGCGCGCGCCGAGGACGTGGCGGCGTCGGCCATTGGCACAACGACCTACCGCCCGCCCTATACGCCGGTCAACTTCGGGGCGCTGGCGGCCCAAGATGCCGGACCGACCATTGTGCCCTGGCGCGAAACGCCCATGACCCCCTGGCATGCCTCGGCGGGTGCGGTCATGTATGAGGCCGGTGCCACTTGGCGGCGGCCGGGTTATTACCCCAGGCCGGACGAAGACATGGAAGCGGCGACCTTGCGCGAAGCACGCGCCGTGCGCTTTGGCGTTGGCATTTATGACAGCTCGCCCCTCGGCAAGTTCGAAGTGCGCGGGCCGGATGCGGCGGCGTTTCTCGATCGCATCTATTGCACGCGCATCCTCGATCTGCCGCACCATCGCATTCGCTACGGGCTGATGTTGCGCGAGGATGGTAGGCTGTTCGACGACGGCACGGTCATGCGCCTCGGCCCGGATCACTTCTTTCTCACCAGCACGACCGGCAATGCCGATGCGGTCTATGCCTGGCTGGAACGCTGGCATAAATGCGAATGGCCCGCACTCAAGCTCTGGATCACGCCGGTCACGACGGTTTGGGCCAACGCCGTGGTCTGCGGCCCCCATGCACGCGATCTGATGGCGCGCGTGACCGAGGGCGTCGATCTCGCAAGCAAAGCCTTTCCCTTCATGGCCGTGCGCGAGGGGAAGGTGGCGGGGTTGCCCGCACGAGTCATGCGCGTCAGCTTCACCGGCGAACTCAGCTTCGAAATTAACGTGCCCGCGCGTCATGCCTTGGCACTATGGGAAGCGTTGATTGATGCCGGGCGCGATATGGACATCACGCCGGTCGGGTCGGAAGCCAGCCATGTGCTCCGCGTGGAGAAGGGTTATATCTCGGTCGGTCATGAGGCCGACGGCATGGCGGGGCCCGACGATCTCGGGCTCGGACGTTTGGTCGCCCGGGACAAGCCTGATTTCATCGGCAAACGTTCGCTGGCCATCGCAGCATGGAATGCAGGACCGCGGCGTCAGATGGTCGGATTGTTGCCGGAGAACGGCGCTGCACTGCTGCCCGAGGGCGCGCCGGTCATGTCGGTGGAGGCCGGACGCGATCCGTCGGCTCCCATCGGTTTCGTTACGGCGAGCGCCATGGGGCCGGCGCTCGGCCGGTCCCTGTCGATCGCCATGATCGATGACGGTCGCGCCTTGATCGGCCGAACGGTCCAGCTTTCCGCTCGCGCGGGCAGTCAGCGTGCGCTGGTCGTCGATCCGGTCTTCCTCGATCCTCAGGGCGCGCGGTTGCGATCATGACGCCATGACCCCTAACGCACACCTAACGGAACTACCGCTCGCCGCCGCCATCGAGACGCGCGGCGATGGGCCCAGCGCCCTGTCCACCGCGGGGCTCGGCGTGCCCTCGGCCGCCAATTCGATGTGGCAAGCTGGGGAGTGCCGCGTGCTGTGGCTCGGCCGGGACTGCTGGCTTGTACAGGCGCCGCTTGAGCGGGAAACGGCGCTGCGCGATGCGCTTGAGCGCGCCGGCCAAGCGGTGACTCTGAGCGATAGCCTCCTACGCTTCGCGTTGACCGGCGCCGGGGCGGCTGACGTCCTGGCCCAGGGTTGCGCGATCGATTTCGACCGTTTCGGCCCCCAGGCCTGCACGCGCGCGGCGCTCGGTCGGATCGCGGTCGCGTTGCTGCGAACGGAAGAGGGGTTCGAAATTTTGGTCGACCGCGCCTATCGCGGTTACTTCCTGTCCTGGATGGCGCGCGCTATCGGTGCCTAGGCGAAGCGCCCGATATCGAACGCAGCGATCGGTGTCGTCGTGGCGCCCGTGCGAACCAGCTCATCGAGCACGGCACCGACCGCAGGGCCGAGTTGGAAGCCATGGCCGGAGAAGCCGAAAGCGTGCCACAGGCCAGGCGTGGTGTGGCTCGGTCCGATCACAGGAATTCGGTCGGGCATGACGCCTTCCAACCCTGTCCAGCTCCGGATGACCTGCGCGCCCGACAGTGCGGGAATGCAGGCGATAGCATGGCCGATGGTCTCGGCCGTCACGATCGGCAACGGGCGTCCGCGCTCTTGTGCCAAATCGCCCCAACCCTGGCCGCCGCCGAACACCAGATTACCGCGCTTGGTCTGGTTGAAATAAACGCCGCCGCCGACCACGCCGATCAGGCGCGAGATGAAGGGAGGCAAGGGCTCGGTGACAATCATGTTAGGCGTCATCAGCGCAATGGGAACGGGCTCGCCGAAACGCGCTGCGATCTCCCCGCCCCAGGCGCCGGCCGTGTTGACGATTTGGGTTGCGCGTACTTCCAGCCCTGAGGCCGCCGTTAGGGTGAAACCGGACGATAGGCGTGCGACGTCGATGATGCGTTCATGCTCGCGGACATCGGCGCCGGCCAGGCGGGCGGCGCGGGCGAAGGCGGGTGCGACAAGCCGAGGATTGGCCTGGCCATCGTCGGCGCACAGCGAAGCGCCGACGACGGCATCGCCGAGCCAGGGGTACTCCATGCGCAAGGCATTGCGACCGACCAAATGGATATCGAGACCGTAGGGCCGCACCGTGGCCGCGTAGTTCTCAAGCTCCGCCATCGCGGCCTCGGAGCGCGCGAGTTTTAAATGGCCTTTGGGCTCGAACTCCACATCGACGCCGACCAATTCGGACATGCGCGCCCACAAGGCGCGCGAGCGGCGTGCCAGGGGCAGTTCGACCGGATCGCGGCCTTGCTGACGCACGCCACCGGCATTGACGCCGCTAGCCTGGCTGCCGAAAGCCCCCTTCTCTAAGAGCACAACGGCGAGGCCGGCACGCGCCATATGAAGCGCGGCGGAACAACCGGCCACGCCGCCGCCGATGATGGCGACATCGGCGCGGAGCGCGGCCATGGTAAGCCTAGGCTGGCGCTTTTTCCTTCTGGGTCTTAAGCGCCAGCGGCAGCGCCCTCAGGACGGCGTCGGTGTCCTCGGCCGTGCCGACGGTTACGCGCAGATAGGTCTCGTAACCGGGATCGCGCCATTCGCGCGCGGCCACGCCGTGCAGCAGCAGGGCGTCGATCACCGACCAGGCATTGATGCCGAGATCGACCGAGACGAAATTGGTCACGGTCGGCAACGGCTTGTAGCCGAGCCTAAGGAATCCCTCGCTGAGCCGCTGGCGCTCGCGGGCTGTAGAATCCAGAATGAACTTCAAGTGCTTCTCGTCGCCGAGCGCGGCCAGCGCCGCCTGCTGGGCCGGATCGGTCACGTTGAAGGTGGTGCGCACCGTGCGCATGGCATTCGCGATCTCGTCCGACCCGCTCAGGCAATAACCGATGCGCAAACCTGCGAGTGCATAGGCCTTGGAAAAAGTACGGAACACGATCCACGGGCCGCGCCGTTTGGCCAGATGGGCCAATACGTCGGGGCCGCCGGCATGGCGCCCGAACTCCGAATAGGCTTCGTCGATGGCTAGGATCACATCGTCCGGTGCGTGCGCAACCAACCGTGCCAAACGGGCGTCGTCGAGCTGGGCGCCGCTCGGGTTGTTGGGCGTACAGACATAAAGGATGCGTGTCTTCGGTTCGACCGCTGCGATCAGGGCGTCGACGTCGTTGGCGCCGTCGGCGTCGATCTTGACCAGGATCGGCTTGGCGCTCATCAGCACTGCGGAGAGGCGATAGCGCGGAAAGGATGGCGTCGGTGCCACAATGCTGTCGCCTGGCCCAAGCGCCACCAAGCTTAGCAGGCCAAGCAGCTCGTCGCTGCCCATGCCGAACATGATGCGATCGGCCGGCACGCCTGTACGCGCCGACATGGCTTGGGCGAGGGCGGTGGAGCGCGTCTCGGGATAGCGATTGACGCCGGAGGCTAGGCGACGGATCGCTTCGACTGCGGCGGGTGCCGGCGGGTAGGGGCATTCGTTGAGGTTGAGCAGGCGCAGATGCTCGCCGTGCAAGCGCTGCATTTCCGCCGCCGCCAGGGGCGGGCCGCCTGATTTGATGGATTTGACGCCGGCGGTCAGGTAGGGGCTTGCAGCGGCGCTCATAGGCGAGGCTCCCGGTCAAACAGGCGGTGGACCAGCGGCTCGAAAGCTTGGACTGGCAGGGTGTCGTAGTTCGGATTGGTCGTATTCTGATCGTAACGCTCGATAAAGCGCGCGGTTAGCTCGAAGCTAGGATGGCCGCGGTAGGCCTCGCGCTTCATGCGATCGTGCCCGGGGAGATCGTGGCAGTGATAGGCCTGGAATGCCTGGTGATGGCGCAACATCCATGTGTGCGCCTCGGATGTGAAGGGGCGCAGCAAAGCGGCGGCGAATTCGCCATGGGTTGGGTTGGCGATGGTGTAGCCGATGTCGTGGAGCAGACAGATGACGATGAATTCTTCGTCCGCACCATCGCGCCAGGCCCGGCTCGCCGATTCCAGGCAATGCCGGTACATATTGGTCTGATAGCCGAAGGAGGGATCGTCGCGCTGGGTCTCGAGGAGCGCCAGCGCGTCGCGTGCGGCACGGCCCTTAATGAAACGCGGTCGTTGGGCGTCGATGATCGCCCAATCGGGCGCGCGTAAATCCTCCAACTGGGTGGCGCTGACATAGCGCCAGGTTGGATCGCCCAGGGGCGAGCGCGCTTTGTCGAGCGGCGGCACCTCGTCGATCTTCACGCGTGGCTTGATACCTGCGGCGTCGGTCATATCTGCCGGCCTCCGGAAAACGCGGGTAGCCTTACTTGCGATAGGCAAACACCTTGTCGAATCGTCCGACGACATAGTCGCCGCACACGACTGGCGCGTGGCGCGGCGTTTCTCGGCCCTGAAAGATATCGGCGGGATCGATCACCGTGTCGTAGGAGGGATCGAAGAATACGGCGACCGAGAAGCGCTCGCGGCCGGACGTATTGACGACGCGGTGGGGGGTCGACATGAAGTGATCATTTGTCCAGCGCGACATGAGATCGCCGATATTGATCACCAGGGTTCCCGGGATCGGATGCGCGGTCACCCATTCGCCTGATTTGCCCTTGACCTGGAGCCCGCCGGTGTCGTCCTGCGACAATAGGGTCAAGCCGCCGTAGTCGGTGTGGGGCGCCACGCCGAACTGTTCGATGCCAAGGTCGGGTGGTTGAGGGGGGTAATATACCAGGGCGCCACGGGCCAGCGGTTTGGCGAACTTCTTTGTGAAAAAATCTAAGGGCAGGTCAAGGCTGGCGGCCATTGCGGTCAGCAAGCGGTTGCCGCAGGCAAGTATAGCTTCGTAGTAGGGGTAAAGCGTCGTACGGAATTCCGGCACATCCTGGGGCCATTGATTTGGGCCCATCAGTTTTCGGCCGGCGCGCACGTCGGAATCGTCCTCGCCCAGTTCGAGGCCCCAAATGAAGCTTTCTTTCAGGTCGACTTTGGCGCGGTCATGCAACTTGGCTTCGCCGATTTTCAGGAAACCGCGGTGGCGCGCGTTGACTTGAACTTTGAGCTTCCGTTCTAAAGGCTGGCTATAGAAGCGGCGCGAAACTTCGTAGACCCGGTCGATCAGCTCCTGGGGAACGCCGTGATTGCGGATGTAGAAGAACCCGATCCGTTCGGAGGCCTCGCGCATGGCGCGGCCGACCGCATGAATCTCGGCGGGCCCCCCACCGGCCAGCGACGCCACATCGATTACCGGAATTTCCGGCACGCCGATCCATTTGGCCTGAGCGTAGTTCATCGAAGACTCTCAATAACCGGCCCGACCCGGGCGACCGGAAGTCTAGGCGCCGACCGGCGTTTTGCAAGCGCGGCCGAGGCATGATATGCATGAGAACAATTCATGGCAAACACACTTTTCCGCCACTTGCCGCCGATCCCGTCCATGCGTGCTTTCGAGGCTGCGGCGCGTCATATGAACTTCACGCGCGCGGCGGAAGAACTCGGCCTCACCCAAAGCGCCATCAGCCATCAGATCCGAAGTCTGGAGGATCGGCTTGGCCTCCAACTCTTCCTGCGCCAGCCGCGCCAGCCACGCCTGACCGCCGAAGGCCAACGCCTAGCAGAGGCGGTGCGCGACGGGCTGAGCCGGATTGCCGAGGCCGTCGCCGGATTGCGCGAGCGGCGCGACGATGGAATGCTCACGGTCAGTCTACTGCCCGGCTTCGCCGTGAAGTGGCTGTTCCCACGCCTGATCCGCTTTGATCAGCGCCATCCCGAGATTCAAATCAATATGGCGACCACCATGCAGCTCGTCGACTTCGCGGCCAGCGAGGCCGATCTGGCCATCTGCTACGGCATCGGACGCTATGCCGGTTTGGCGGTCGAGCGCCTTATGGGTGAGGAGATGTTTCCGGTCTGCGCGCCGAAATTGATGCGCGGGCCCCGGGCGCTACGCCAGCCGGCCGATCTGGCGAACCACGTATTGTTGCATGACGATATCGTGCCACTCGCCGGTATTCAGCCGGGCTGGGCGATGTGGCTGGAGGCGGCCGGCGTGACCAGCGTCGATCCCGCGCGCGGTCGGCGCTTCGGCCAGGCCGATGTGGTGCTCCAGGCTGCGGCCGATGGCCTTGGCGTGGCCCTCGGCCGCACCGCCCTGGTACAGGACGATCTAGCGGCCGGCCGTTTGGTCAGGCCGTTCGGGCCCAACGTGCCCTCGGGCTACGCCTACTACATCGTTTGCCCGAAAAAGGCGTTGGAGCGGAAGAAGGTCGCCCAATTCCGATCCTGGCTTCTGGAGGAAGCCGGACGCGAGCCGGCCAAGCGCTAGCGCCCGCGCTCGCTGGGATTGCCCATCCAGCGCTCCAACCGGCGCACCAGATATGACACCACTAGGATCAGTGCCAAGTATTCCAACACCAAGAAGGTGTAAATTTCGAGCGGTCGGTACTCGGCGACGACCAATTCGTTGGCGCGCCGGGTCAACTCGGTCATGCCGATAACCGAAACCAGCGACGACATCTTCAGCATGTAGACGAACTGGTTGCCTAGGGGCGGCAGGATGCGCCGAATGGCTTGCGGCAAGATGACGAAGCGCATCTTGTCCATGTAGGTCAGGCCCATGCTGTCCGAGGCCTCGTGCTGGCCTCGATCGATCGACTGAATGCCGGCTCGGAATATCTCGGCCTCGAAGGCGCTGTCGCTGAGCGCCAGGGCAACCACGCCAGAGGTGAAGACGTCGAAATTGACATTCAACCCCATGCTTTCGAATAGCACGGGCAGGCCGTAATAAACCCAGAGCACGAGCACCAGGATCGGCACGGCGCGCACGATCTCGACATAGCCTCGATTGAATGCGCGCGCGCCGCGATGCTTGGCGATGCCGAGCAAGCCGACGATCAAGCCGATCGTGACCGAGCACAGAATCGCGGTGACCGAGACGGTGATCGTATTGGTCAGTCCGGTCAGCAGGAAACCAATATTGCGCTGGCCTTGCGCCGTGCCAGGCCAAACCACATACCAGCCCCAGGTGTAGGACGATTGCCCACAGCCTACGAGCGTCAGGAGGACGGCGCACAACGCAAACGCGGCGAAGGTGCGCACGGCCATCGAAATACCAAGCATGCCAGGGCTCAATGCGAAAGAATCTGGCTGAGGAACAGTTTCGCCCGGTCGCTCCGCGGATTGGCGAAGAAATCCTGGGGTGGGGCCTGTTCGACGATTTCGCCGTGATCCATGAACACCATGTCGTCGGCGACCGTGCGGGCAAAACCCATCTCGTGGGTGACCACGACCATGGTCATGCCGTCGCGCGCCAACTCGATCATGACGTCGAGCACTTCCTTGATCATCTCGGGATCCAACGCCGAGGTCGGCTCGTCGAACAGCATGATCTTGGGTCGCATGCACAGCGAGCGTGCTATGGCGACACGCTGCTGCTGACCGCCGGAAAGCTGTCCCGGATATTTCTTGGCCTGCTCGGGAATGCGCACGCGCTCAAGATAGAGCATGGCGAGTTCTTCTGCCTCTTTGCGCGCCATGCCGCGCGCGCGCATGGGGGCGAGGCTGAGGTTTTGCAGCACGCTTAAATGGGGGAACAGATTGAATTGTTGAAACACCATGCCGACCTCGCGGCGAATGGCGGTAACGTTCTTCATGTCGTCGTTAAGTTCGATGCCATCGACGACGATACGGCCTTCATCGTGATTTTCCAGGCGATTGATGCAGCGGATCATAGTCGATTTGCCCGAGCCCGACGGCCCGCACACCACCACCTTCTGACCCAGGCGCACGGTCAGATCGATGCCCTTGAGGGCTTGAAATTTGCCGAACCATTTGTTGACGCCGGTCATCTCGATGATGGCCTGGCCAGCCGCCGATACGGTCATTCCTGAAATCCCCTGTTCGTTGCCGATGGCGGCTTTTGACCAGCAAAGCCGTTTATGCCCGGAAATGCAATGACCATGGGCGGGTTGCCCGGCCATGAAGCGGCATCAGAACCTCATGAAGCCAATTCACTCGACGGCGCCGGCCCCAACGTCGAGTATTGCACCATGGCATTTCAGGGCTACATGAGGCGCGCCGTACCCGCGGCCGATCCGGAACTCACACAGATCGGCCCCGGGACGCCATGCGGGGAATATCTGCGCCGCATCTGGCAGCCCGTGATCATGGCGAACCGGCTGGAGGATTTGCCGGTGGCCGTGCGTATGATGGGCGAGGACCTCGTCGTCTTCCGCGACGGCTCCGGCGCCATCGGGTTGCTCAATCGCCATTGCAGCCATCGCGGTGCTTCGCTCGAATACGGCGTCATCCGCGAGCGCGGCATTTCGTGCTGCTATCACGGTTGGCACTATGCCTGCGACGGCACGGTGTTGGATATCCCCGGCGAGGCATCGGGTAGTCGCATCCGCGACAAGGTGATCCATGGCGCCTATCCCACGCGAGAGTATCGCGGTGTGGTTTTCGCCTATATGGGGCCGCCGGGCACGGCACCAGATTTTCCGATCTACGACACCTATGGCTTGCCTGGCATCGAAGCGGTGCCGTTTCACCTGACCATCCCATGTAACTGGCTACAGGTTTACGAGAATACCCAAGACCCGGTTCATGTGCTCCACCTGCACGCGCAGGCGACCGGCGTGCAGTTTGCCCAATCCAATGCGGTCCGGCAGCTCTACGATTTCATGCCCACGCCGCTCGGCATGATGAACCTTCAGGTCAGGCGCATGGGCGGGCGGGCCTGGGTGCGCACGGTCGAATGCATGCTACCCAACGCCAATCAGACCGGCGCGATCTGGGAAGAGGCCGAGGCCGAGAAGGTCTTTCAGCGCGTTGGCATCACGCGCTGGGTCGTACCGGTCGACGACACCGATACGGCGATCCTGGGTTGGCGCTGGTTCGGCCGCGACGTCGATCCGCGCGATCAGGGCGATCGGGCCAAAGTCGGGTTCGGCTCGATCGATTTCATGGGCCAGGGCGAGCCTCGACCCTACGAGGAGGTTCAGCGCCAACCCGGCGATTACGAGGCGCAAGTGTCTCAACGCCCAATTGCGGTCCACGGGCTGGAGAATTTGGCATCGAGCGATCGCGGCGTGGCGATGCTACGCCAACTCGTGCGCCAGGGAATTCGCCGGCTGGCGCGGGAAGGTCGGCTCGATCAACCAGCGACGGATGATGTGATCCCAACCTATACGCAGGACAGCGTCTTACCGCTGCCCCAGGGCGCCGGCGACGACGAGGCCGTTCTTATGGCTTTTGGTCGAGCGCTGGTTGCTGCTATGCTCGAAGATAAATCGGTCGGCCATGCCGCGCGCGCGGCGCGCATCCGGGCGGTGGCGGCGGATCATGTGGCGGGGCGACAGGGTTAGCCACAAACAAATAAACCGGATGGAACAGGAGGACGTGACATGAGAAATTGGGCAATCGCTTCAACGCTCGGCGCGGCGCTGGCGCTCTTCGGCGTCAGTCAAGCCGATGCTCAGCAGCAGAAATCGACGCTCAACAAGGTGCTTGATGCCGGCGTGGTGCGGATCGGGACCACCGGCGACTTCAAGCCGATGAGCTGGCGCAATCCCGAGACCAACAAGTTCGAGGGCCACCAGATCGATTTGGCGGAACGGCTCGGCAAGGATTTGGGCGTCAAGGTCGAATACGTGTTAACCGATTGGAAGACGCTGCTCAACGGCGTCGTCGCCGACAAATACGACATCGTCATGACCGGCACCTCGATGAACATACCGCGCGCCAAGGTGGCGGGCTTCACCATTCCTTGGGGCCTGACCGGTTTCATGCCGCTCGTTCAGAAGAAGAACGCAGACAAGTTCAAGAGTTGGGACGATCTGAACAATCCGAACGTCATGATCGGGTTCAATCTGGGCACCACCTTCGCCGAATTCGTCGAGGAGCAGCTGCCCAAGGCCAAGACGCGCAAGGTGGAATCGCCGGCGCGCGATTGGCAGGAGCTGTTGGCCGGGCGCGTCGACGTGACCATGACCAGCATCCTGGAGGGCGCGGAGCTGACCCAGCGCTATCCGAACCTACAGCTCCTGTTCCCCGACCAGGTGCGCAACGCGCTGCCCGTCGTGTTCATGACCCGGATCGATGACATGGTCTGGCTCAACTTCCTGAACAACTGGCTTTCTATCCTTAAGCAGAACGGCTACATGGCCGATCTGAACAAGAAATGGAACATCCAGGGCCAGCCGGCGAGCTAACGATCCCGAGCTAACGAGAACGGCGGTGCAGCTTCGGTCGCGCCGCCGTTTTCTTTTTCGCCGGCGCCGCTTTCGCTCTACCCGGCCGGTAGGCCGTGCATTCCACCTCGACCGCGATGTCGGGATGGAAGAAGCCGCTCATATATATAAAGCCAAGGGCTGGCCGGATCCGGTCGAACACCTCCTTGTGGGCACGCGCGGCTTCGGTCCAGCGCGTGGCATCGGCCAGATAGATGCGGGTCTTGATCACGTCCTTGAAATCCATGCTCAACGCGCGCAGCGATTTGCCGATCACCTGGAGTGAGATTTGAGTCTGGCGGTAGACGTCGCCGGGAAACAGGATGGTGCCGTCATCGCTGGCGGGCGAGCACAGGCTGGTTTCCACGAGATCGCCGACTCGCACGGCACGGGCATAGCCGCCCATCGCCTCCCAGGGCCGGCCGGTGGTGTGGGTCTTGCGCGCCATGGCGAACTCCTGTGGCTGAAACCGTGAGTGGCACGCTAGCATAGCCAGCGCATCCGGCGCATGAGGTCCTTCCCATGCTGCTTCAACTTGCGACCTGGGCCGAGGTCGAAGCCTATCTCGCTCGCTCCACCGGCATCGTCGTGCCCATCGGCTCGACCGAACAACATGGGCCGGTAGGCCTGATCGGTACGGATTCAATTTGCCCGGAAACCATCGCTCACGCCTTTGCGCGCGCCCATGGGGTTCTGGTTGCGCCGACCATGACGCTGGGCGTGGCCCAGTTCAACCTGGGCTTTCCCGGCACCATCTCGGTGCGCGCAAAAACGCTGATTGCCATGGTGGAAGACATTGTCGCCTCCCTGGCGCGTCATGGCTTTCGCCGGGTCTATTTCCTCAACGGCCATGGCGGCAATGTCGCGCCCTTGCGCGCCGCCTTTCAGGACATCTATGGCGGCTGGAGTTTCGACCCTGCCGGCACGGAAGCGCCAATCCGCTGCCGCTTGCGCAGTTGGTGGGAGCTGCCGAATGTGGATCGGTTGCGCCGCGACCTCTACAGCGCGTGGGAGGGGATGCATGTGACGCCGAGCGAGGTGGCGATTGCCCAGCACGCCTATCCCGACCGCATCAAGCGGGCGGCCATGACGCCGCCGAGGCAGGTCTCGGCGGGTTTCCTCGCCGATCATGGCGGCGACAACCACTACGATGCCGCGACCCACCGGCGCGACTTTCCCGATGGCCGCATCGGGTCCGACCCCGCACTGGCCATGCCGGATCATGGACGGCGGCTGGTGGAGGCGGCCACGGCCGATCTGGCCGTCGATTTCGCGCGATTTGTCGCGGAACCGTGATCGATAGATCGCCATTTTCGGATGGCGCCAGGGCGCCCTCCGCCCTAGGCTATCCGGGTAAACGCAGTTTCCCCGGATAGGAGTGTCATGGTCGATCAGTCCAAGCTCGGGATCACGCCTAGCGTGTTCGGCCCGGTCGAGACCGCCGGCGAGCGCGAAAACGAGCTGGAGGCCGCCATCGGCCGCCAGGTGCGCGAGTTCCGCCAGAAGCTGGATATGACGGTGGCCGAAGTCGCCAAGCTCGCCCGGATTTCCGTGGGTATGCTGTCCAAGATCGAGAACGGCATGACCTCGCCCTCGCTTGCCACGCTGCGTGCGCTGTCGCGGGCGCTCAACGTGCCCGTGACCTCGTTCTTCCGCAAATTCGAGGAGCAGCGCGACGCCACCTTCGTCATGGCCGGCAAGGGGCTGTCGATCGAGCGGCGCGGTTCGCGCGTCGGCCATCAATACCAGTTGCTCGGCCATAGCGGGCGCAACAAGGTCTCGGTCGAGCCCTATATCGTCACCTTGACAGAGAAATCCGAGGTCTTCCCGCTGTTCCAGCACTCCGGCGTCGAGTTCATCTACGTTCTGGAGGGCCAGGTCATCTATCGCCACGGTAACCGCACCTACAAGATGGGGCTCGGCGACTCCCTGTTCTTCGATTCCGACGCACCCCATGGGCCGGAGGAGCTGTTGCAGCTTCCCGTGCGCCTGCTCTCTGTGATCACCGGCGGGGAGCGGGAGGAGTAGGGCGCATTCCCCGGAGTGAACCGTTTTTCACCTATTGCAAAACGGGGGGCCCTTGCTTAATGTGCCGTCATCTATCGGCAAGGTTGGGTGAGGCGCCATGTGCGGCATCGTTGGGTTATTCCTGAAGAAACCGGGCCTGGAAAAGAAGCTGGGCAGCCATCTCGCCGCCATGCTGATCGGTATGAGCGATCGCGGACCCGACAGCGCCGGATTCGCGGTTTATCGCGAGCCTGCGGGTAAAGGGCGCATCAAGCTTACGCTTCACCATGCCGATCCGGCTTTCGCCTGGAAGAAGCTGTCCCAGGGCCTGGCCAAGGCGACGGGTAAGCCGGTGCAGACCGAGCGGCGCGCCAGCCATGCCGTGCTGCGCGTGGCCGCCACCATCGAAACCGCGCGGGCATGGCTTGGCGCACACTATCCCGATATCCGCATCATGGGTTGCGGCGAGCGCATCGAGCTGTTCAAGGAAATGGGTCTGCCCGCCGATGTGGCCAAGCGCTTCGACCTCGCCCATCTCGCCGGCACCCACGCCATCGGCCATACCCGCATGGCGACGGAGAGCGCGGTGACCACGGAGCACTCCCACCCATTCTCTACCGGGCTCGACCTCTGCCTCGTCCATAACGGCTCGCTCAGCAATCACAACCGCCTGCGCGTGTCTCTGCGCCGCCAAGGCATCGCCTTCGAAACTGACAACGACACCGAAGTAGCCGCGGGTTACATGACCTGGCGCATGCGCGAGGGCGCGACGCTGAAGGAGGCTATGACCTCGGCGCTCAAGGATCTCGACGGCTTCTACACCTTCGCGGTCGGCACCAAGGACGGCTTCGCCGTGTTGCGCGATCCCTTCGCTTGCAAGCCCGCCGTGCTGGCCGAGACCGATGAATGGGTTGCCATGGCGTCGGAATATCGCTCGATCGCGCCGTTGCCAGGCGCTGACCGCGCGCGTGTGTGGGAACCGCAGCCCGCCACCGTCTATAGCTGGGGTCGCGCGTGAATGCTGCGGTTGCGCGGGCACCGGCCGGCGACGGCGCCATCGAGATCGACCTCGACCGCGTCACAACGCGGGCGCTGAACCAGCGCCTGCACGATTTGCCGCGCGAAACCAATGAGCGGTTCTGGCGTGCGCTCAATCCCAAGGGCAAGCATTCGCTGGCGGTCGGGCTGGACCGGCCGGTCACCGTCCACATCATGGGCCATGCCGGCTATTACTGCGCCGGCATGAACAAGCAGGCGGAGATCGTCGTGCACGGTCATGCCGGAACCGGGCTCGCCGAGAACATGATGTCGGGTCTGGTGCGCGTGACCGGCAATGCCTCGGCGGCGGCCGGCGCGTCGGGCCATGGCGGCCTTCTCGTGATCGAAGGCGATGCCGCCTCGCGCTGCGGCATCTCCATGAAAGGCATCGACATCGTGGTCGGCGGCGCGGTCGGACATATGAGCGCCTTCATGGCCCAGGCCGGCAATCTCGTGGTGTGCGGCGATGCCGGACCCGATCTGGGCGTTTCGATCTATGAGGCCGAGATCTTTGTTGGCGGCAAGGTAGCAAGCCTGGGATCGGACTGCGTCGAGAAAGAGATGACCGACACGCATCGCGCCGCCCTGGCGAAGCTCTTGGTTAGTGCCGGCATGAATCGTGATGCCGAACGCTTTCGCCGCTTCGGTTCGGCGCGCAAGCTGTACAATTTCCACATCGACCACGCCGCATCCTATTGAGGGCGGAGATGACCGAGCACGATCCGCGCCGCAACCGACTGTCCCATAGCTTCCCGCCCGAGGTGATCGCTGAGATTCAGCGTGCGGCGGACGAGGGCATTTACGACATCCGCGGCTTCGGCGCCAAGCGGCAGTTGCCGACTTTCGATGACCTTGTGTTTCTCGGAGCCTCCGTGTCGCGCTATCCCCTCGAAGGCTATCGGGAGAAATGCGCAACCGATGTCTGGCTCGGCACGCGCTATGCCAAGAAGCCGATCAAGCTCGATGTGCCCGTGACCATCGCCGGTATGAGCTTCGGCGCGCTGGGCGCCAATGCCAAAGAGGCGTTGGGGCGTGCCGCCACCATGGCGGGCACGTCTACCACCACGGGCGATGGCGGCATGACCGAGGAGGAGCGTCGCGCCTCCAAGCTGTTGGTCTATCAGCTCCTGCCCTCGCGTTATGGCATGAACCCGGACGATCTGCGCCGGGCCGACGCCATCGAAATTGTGATCGGCCAGGGCGCCAAGCCCGGCGGCGGCGGCATGCTGCTCGGCCTCAAGATTACCGAACGGGTCGCCAAGATGCGCACCCTGCCGACCGGCATCGATCAGCGTAGCGCCAGCCGCCATCCCGACTGGACCGGCCCGGACGATCTGACCATCAAGATCGAAGAAGTGCGCGAGATCACCGATTGGCAAAAGCCGATCTATGTCAAGATCGGCGCGACTCGCACGCGCTTCGACGTGGCGCTCTGCGTCAAGGCCGGGGCCGATGTGATCGTGCTCGACGGCATGCAGGGCGGCACCGGCGCCACCCAGGATGTATTCATCGAGAATGTCGGTATTCCCACATTGCCGGCAGTGCGCGAGGCGGTCGAGGCGCTCCAAGAGCTTGATATGCACCGTAAAGTGCAGTTGATCGTGTCCGGCGGCATCCGCAACGGTGCCGACGCGGCCAAGGCGCTAGCCCTAGGCGCGGATGCCGTGTCGATCGGCACCGCAGCGCTGATCGCGCTCAACTGTAACAAGCCCATACACATTGAGGACTACCGCAAGCTGGGCACCGAGCCCGGCGCCTGCCACCATTGCCATACCGGGCGCTGCCCGGTCGGTATCACCACCCAGGATGACGAGTTGCAAAAGCGCCTCGATCCCGAGCAGGGTGCCCGTCGGGTGCGCAACTACCTCTCGACCATGGTGATGGAGATGCAGATTCTGGCCCGCGCCTGCGGCAAATCCCATCTGCTCAATCTGGAGCCGGAGGATATGGTGGCCCTGACCATTGAGGCCGCCGCCATGGCCGGCGTGCCGCTCGCCGGCACGCGCTGGATTCCAGGCCGGGGCAATTCGATCTAAGATTACCCAACGGGGTTACCGCCAGGGGGGCAAGCCATGACCGCCGATCTCGCCAAATTCGCCCGCGACAAGGGCGTGAAGTATTTCCTGATCAGCTTCGTCGACCTGTTCGGCCATGTCCGTGCCAAGCTGGTGCCGGCCGCTGCCATCGGCGCCATGCAGAAAGCCGGCGCCGGTTTTGCCGGCTTCGCCACCTGGCTCGACATGACGCCGGCCGACCCGGACATGTTCGCGGTGCCCGATCCTTCCAGCGTGATCGTGCTGCCCTGGAAGCGCGAAGTCGCTTGGGTCGCCGGCGATCTGGTCATGGCCGGCAAGCCGGTCGAACACGGGCCGCGCCATATCTTGAAGCAGCAGATCGCACGCGCGGCCAAACAGGGCCAAGTGATGAAGACCGGTGTCGAGGCCGAATATTTTCTACTCACGCCGGACGGCCAAGCGATCGGCGATCCCAAGGACACACAATCCAAGCCCTGCTACGACCAGCAGGCTCTGATGCGGCGTTACGATACGATCACGGCGATCTGCGACGCCATGCTCGAGTTGGGTTGGGGCCCGTATCAGAACGATCATGAGGATGCCAACGGCCAGTTCGAGATGAACTGGAATTACGATGACAGCTTAATCACGGCCGATCGACACGTGTTCTTCAAATACATGGTCAAGACCATTGCCGAGCAGCACGGCTTGCGTGCCACTTTTATGCCAAAGCCCTTTACCAACCTGACGGGCAATGGATGCCACGCCCATGTCTCGCTGTGGGATCCCAAGGGCCGGACCAATCTGTTCGACGATGCCAAGGACGAGATGGGCCTGTCCAAGCTTGCGTACAACTTCCTCGGTGGCGTGCTCCATTCGGCCGAGGCGCTGTGTGCGCTGTTCAACCCCACGGTCAACAGCTACAAGCGCATCAACGCGCCGGTCACGCTCTCCGGTGCCACCTGGTCGCCCAACACGGTGACCTATTCGGGCAACAACCGCACCCATATGGTGCGCATCCCCGATCCCGGCCGCTTCGAGTTCCGTCTGATGGACGGCGCCGCCAATCCCTACCTGCTCCAGGCCGGCCTGCTCGCCACCGGGCTCGACGGCATGGCCAACAAACGCGATCCGGGCAAACGGCTCGACATCAACATGTATACCGAAGGCCATAAGGTGAAGGGCTTGAAGAAGCTGCCGCTCAACTTGCTCGATGCGCTGCGCGCCTTCGATGCCAGCAAGGTCTTGCGCGCCGGCCTAGGCGACGGTTTCGTCGATAGCTATCTCAAGCTCAAGAATGCGGAATGGAGCGACTATTGCCGCCACATGACCCCATGGGAACGCGACCATACGCTGGATTGTTAAAAGCGCCCCGGTTCTGACTTCATATCAGGTCGTTTAGACTGAGCCATTCTTGCCCCCAAGATACGGGGGTGCTGATCTGCGCTGGTACAAGATGGGGTATGGGGCAAACCTCGATCTTACCATCACGCTTTTATTTCCCCTTGAATCATTATGAAAATATTGAGATAATTTGATTTGTAAACCTGGTGCCGATGACCGGCCCAGGCCATCGACTATGATTGGCCGCGGCACTGCCATCAGCCTCTGGCGAAATCGGATCGGAGGCGCCCCGGCATGGCCGTGGGCCCGGTATGGCATTAGGCATGGGAGCCGCAGGCGGTGCAGGCCATCACGGTCAATCGCAAGGTCGCCATGGTGCTCGGCGGAATCGCCGCCGTAGCGGCGCTGCTTGTTTTTTTTGCCGGGTTTATCACGGCGGTCGGCCTGTTCGGCGGCTCCACGGTGGCGTCGAGTGCTACGGCCTCAGGGTCGCTGCCGCAGGCCGCCATGCCCCGGGCGCCTAGCGTCGCTGTGCTGCCGGCAAGGCCTGCGGATGTGCCGCCGAGCGCTGCTCTACCCGGCGTTGCGCCATCTGCGCCCGCGGCGCCGGCCGCGGGGGCGAGACCCACGGTTCCGGCCTTGCCGAGCGCGCCGCCGCCAGTCGCCGAAGTTGAGCCGGTCCCGGCGTCACCGGTGCCCGCCGCCCGCCCGGCCCCTGGGGCTGCCCCGCCCGGCCAGCAGCGGGCGGCTGCACCGGTGCCGCCGCCTCCGGGCCCATCCGTCTCACCTGCGCCGCCGACACGCCTGATACCGCCGACAGGCGGTGCGGCGCCACCGGCAGCGAGCCCGCCGGCGGGCGCGCCGAGAGCTGCGGGCGCTGCCGGCGGCTTCGCGGTTCAGGTTGGTGCCTTCCTCACGGGCTCCCATGCCGAGCGTCTGTCCGAGGATCTCAAAAAGCGCGGCCACGATGCCCGCGTGGTGGTCGAGACCGATACCAGCGGCCGGCCCTGGCATATCGTGCGCGTCGGCCGCTTCACCGATCGCTACACCGCGCTCGGTGCTGCCGATCGCCTGAAGAGCGCGGAAGGCGTGCCGACCATGGTCGTCACCGAATTGCCGGGGGGGCCGCCCCTGCGATGACATCTCTAATTCGTCATGCCTCCCTGTCTCGTCGCGGTGCGCTGGCGCTGGTGGCGACGCTGGGCTTGTCCGCTTGCGGCTTAGGCACCTGGTCCGGCCTGGTCAACGAGGTCAAGCTCGACAGCGTCACCTTCGTGACCGCGCCCAACGCCAACGACAACAGCCCCGTCGCCATCGATCTGGTGATCGCCTACGATCCGATGCTGCTGGCCGAGCTGATCAAACTGCCGGCGCGCCAGTGGTTCGAGCGGCGGGAACAGTTCCGGCGCGACTACCCCGAAACGATTCAGATCGAGAGTTGGGAACTGACGCCCGGTCAAACCCTGTCCGGCCGGCCGATCGATGTGCGCCGGCAATCGACCGGCGCCGTCGTGTTCGCAAACTACCGCTCGCCCGGTGAGCACCGCGTGCGCGTGGGAAAGGAAAAGACTCTCGTGATCACGCTTTTGGCCAAAACCTTCACGGCGACGGGTTGAGCCGATGACAAGACCCCGATCGAGGATGCCATCGTGACCCGTGCAAGCGACATTCCCGCAGCCATCCAATGGCAGGAAGGCATGCTGCTTGTGCCGCAGCACTTCCAGCAGCTCGCGCGCCGTGCCGAGGGCTTGATCGCCTATCGCGCCGGCATGATTCAACCCTTTCATTGGGGGGTGCGTCGGCCGGTCGTGATCGACGCCGCAATGCTGAACAACGGGACGCTCCGCGTCACCGAACTCGAGGCGATCATGCCCGATGGCCTCGCGGTGCATCATGTGACCGACAAGGGCGGCGACCTTCAGCTGTCGCTTGCCGATCTGGCCGAGGCGGCGCGCGGCCAGCCTGTGACCGTCCATCTCGCGGTTGCCGCGCGACGATCCAGCGGCGCGCCATCGGACGCCGAATTGGCACGCTACGATCTGATCGACGGCGAGCCGGTCGCTGACGAGAATGCACCGGACAGCACGGTTGAAATTGCACGGCTCAAACCGCGACTGCTGCTGTTGGCGACCCGCGCGGGCGAGCCGCGCCCGCCGGACAAATATGTCAGCTTTCCCCTCATGAAGATCGCCTATCGCGATCAGGTCTTCGTGCCGACCGAGTTCGTACCGCCGACGCTTGCGGTGGCCATGCGCTCGCCGCTCGGCATGATGTGCGCGGACATTGCCAATCGGCTGCGCGAAAAGGCGGTGTTCCTGTCCGATCAGACCAGCGGGGCGGTCACGCTGGAAACCCAAGCCGCGGCAGAGGAGATGCGCGCCACGTTGCGGCGCATCGTTTCCGCTTTGCCGATTCTCGAAGCCCGCCTCAAGACCGGTTGCGCTCATCCCTTTGATCTCCACCTGTCCTTGGCCGAGGTGGTGGGCAAGATGGCATCGATCGGCGGTGGCGTCGTGCCCCCGCCCTTCGATCCCTACGATCATGACGACCCGCGCGCCGCCTTCAGCGGACCGATTCGCTTCCTCCAGGAATCCTTGGCGCGCATCGAAGAGGCATTCCAGCCCGTATCCTTCGCGGCGCAGCTCGATCGTTTCTCGCTCGTCATGCAGAAAGCCTGGCTCCAACAAATTGGTGATCGGCGTGCGCGGCGCGCTGGGCGCGCAGGAGGCGGCGACTGCTGCCTGGCTTGAGAAGGCGTTGATCGGATCGAGCCAGGCGCTGCCGGAGTTGTTCGGTGATCGTGTGCGCGGCGCGGAACGGCGACGCATCGTGGCCGTGGGCGAATACGAGTTGCTGCCGCGCCATGGGGTTCTGCTTTATGAACTGGTTCTTGAATCCGGCAGTATCGAACCCGGTATGACGCTGGAAATATGGAACCCGGATATGACGGAGGCGTCGATGCGGCCGGCTGAAATTCTGCTCTATGTCAGGATCAATCCGTGAGCATGACGATCGCATCCGAGCAGGGGGAGTAGCGGGGCCATGGCCGGCGTGCTCGATACCGTCATCGTCTCGCCGCTGATCGATCAGTTCTGGCTGTTCTATTCCGAGGTCATGCGGGTCAAACGCGCGCTGGCCGACCGGCAGGCGGCGCCGGCCGTGCGCGATGCTGCCGTAGCGCCGCGGGCCGAGGATGCCACCGACGGGCCGGCGCAGCCCGCCCTGTTCGATGCCCGAGATTCCGATGCCGACGCACGCCAGATCGCGACCAGCCTGCAACGTCTGCTGGAACATTTGGCGCTCCAGGCCATGCGACAGGGTAGCCAGTTCGTCCAGGGCATCCACGACGAAGCGCTCTATGTCATGGCGGCGCTTGCGGACGAAATTCTCCTGCACGATGTGAATTGGTCGGACAAGCCGGCCTACCGATCCGTCCTGGTCGAATCCCTGATGTTCAAATCCCATGTGGCAGGCGAGCGGGTGTTCGCCAATTTGGACCGCCTGCTCGAATTGCGCGATCCCAATCAGGCCGAACTTGCCACCATTTACCTGCTGGTGCTGTCGCTCGGCTTTCGCGGTAAGTATCGGCGGTTGCCCGATCAGGGCCGGCTCGCCGGCTACCGGCGCCAGCTTTTCCGCCTCGTCATGCATCGTCCGTCCGCGCTTGACGCGGAATCCCTGCGCATCTGCGCCGGCAGTTACGATCACACGTTGCGCGAGGGCGGCGGTATGCGGCTGCGGCCATTGCGTCGCTGGGCGCTCGGCCTGGCAGCGGTGTTTGCGCTTTGGCTCGCGGTATCCCATGCGATCTGGCTGGTCCAGACCGCCGATCTCGTTCAAGCCTTAGCGACCGTGTTCGCCGTGGCCGCCGAGATGGCACGATAGGCGCGGCCGGTTATGATCCAACAATCCGCCCTGGTCGCCTTGGTGTTGAACAATCTGCCCTGGTTGGCGGTTCTGGGGCTGGGCTTGCTCGTTGGGCTGGCGGTCGTTGCCTATGTTGCCTTCAAGCTGTTGAACAAGCCGGCGGAAGCCGGCGCAGGCGACATGGTCACAATCCGGTTGCCCAACATCGTCGCGCCGCTGCGTTTGCGCCGCTCGTTTCTTCATGCATTGGAGCAGATCGAGGCCGGCGTGCCCGGACGAGACGCACGCTACCGCATGCCTTGGGTGCTGATGCTGGGCGAGTCCGGCTCGGGCAAGTCGTCGGCTCTCGCCGGTGCCGGCCTGCCCAAGCAGATCGACGAATTCAGCGATCCCGCCGCCGGCTGCACCTGGTGGTTCTTCGGCGGTGGCGTGGTCATCGACGTGGCCGGGCACTACGTGCTCGGGCCAGACGGAGCGGCGGCCGAGCGGGGTTGGCGCAACGTGTTGCGTCAACTTGTGCAGCACCGGCCCGAACGCCCGGCCGACGCCGTCGTGTTGGCAATTCCATGCACCGATCTGGCCGATCCCGCGAATATCGACGCTGCCTATCTCGCCGCCAAGGCCGAGCGCCTCTATGGCGCACTCTGGGCAGCCCAGCGCACCCTCGGCCTTCGCCTGCCAATCTATGTCGTCGTGACCAAGTGCGACGTGCTACCCGGCTTCCAGTCCTTTGCCCAGGCGCTGCCGGATCGCCTGCTCGACGACATGCTGGGCTGGTCGAATCCCTATCCGTTGGAGGCGACATTCGTCGATAGCTGGGTCGACGAAGCGCTTGAAACCGCGCATGGCGACCTGTTCCGCATGCAGCTGGAGTTGTTCGCCGAACGCGATCGCGTGGCCGGTGCCGACGAAATATTCCAATTGCCGCACGATCTCCGGCGCATGGCGGCGCCGTTGACCCAGTATCTGCGCCTTTTGTTCCGCGCTAGCGCCTATCACGAAAGCTTCTTCCTGCGTGGCATCTACTTCGCCGGCGACATGGGAACGCGCGACCTGCCGCGTCCAGTCGCATCGACGGCGGTTGCCTTGGTGCCGGTAGCTGCGACGGCTCCTGCAATGGCTGGGTCGGCCGATAGCGAGCGCGAGCCCGTCCCGCCCTGGTTGCGCCTGCCGCCGATCGAGATCGCGGAGCGCCCGCGCCTGAATCAGGTTTTTCTGCGTCACCTGTTCGAGCAGAAAGTGTTTCCCGAGGGCGGGTTGGCGCGACTGGCCAAGGGCGTGGCCCTGTCCCAAAACCGCTGGGTGCGTGCGACCCAGGTTGCGATCGGCTTCACTGCTATTGTTGCCGTCGTCGATCTCTGGACGGTCAATGATCTGCTGCTTGATTCGCGCCGCAGCGACGTTCCGTTGATGTATCAATTAGCCGGAGACCTACGCGAGATCGGCAGCCGTAGCAACGCGACGAGCCGTGCCGGTGGAGTCTCCGTCGTCAATCTGCTGGACGAGCGGATGGCTCTCAACCTGCTGCGTGCCATGGCGGAGGTTGATTTCGAGTGGCAGGTCGCCTTGTTGCCGAGCTTTTGGTTTTCGAACACGCCGCGCGATCTCCGGCGCGCCCTGTCGCTTAGCTACAGTCGCATCATCATTTCCACTACCCGCGGTGCCCTGATACGCCGGCTGAAATCCATCATCGATCTGGCCGGCCACGTCCAGGGTGCGCCGGTTGACAGCCGCGAGGCGGTGCTGGTGCGCCTGAAGCGTTATGTCGATCAGGTCCGCGAGTTCGATCAGCAGGTCGAGAAATACAATGGATTGCGCGAGAAGCAGAATCTCCGGGACCTCGCGAGCCTGATTTTGTACCTTTTCAACGTGACCCTGCCGCCGAGTTTCTTCGACGCCTCCTACTACTATCAAAGCGCGCTGGCCGATGCCGAATATACGAACATCGACCCCGCCTCCTACCGGTCCGAGGCGACCGCAAAATTCCGCGCCGAACTTCGCGGCGGCATGGACGAAGAGGGCGGATACGCCGGATTGATTGAGAAGGCTCGCGACGCAACGGAACTGATGCGTGGCGCGCTCGGCCGCGCCGGGCCGGGCCAAGGCACGACGACGCCCGGTGCCGATGTCGCGACCTTCGCGAAGTTGACCGAGCGCTTGAACGGAGTAGCCGAAACCATCACCAGCCCCGCACTGGCTTGGCTACAGGGCAGCGGACCACCCGAGGCGATCCGCGTTCTGATCGCCGAAATCGCCGCATTGCGTACATTCGGCCCCGAATTTGCCGAGGAATTGGCCCAGCTCCTGCGTGGCGAACATGCGCGGCGCAATGCCGAGCTGCGCCAATTGTCACTACCGACATTGGGCCCGTTACTGACCCAGGAAGATGGTCAACTCCGGTCAACACTGGCGCCGCCGGTTCGCAGCTTGGCCGAACGGTTGCAGCGCTGGTTCGAACAACCCTTCATGCTGGGCGAGGCGCGGCCGCGCGACCTGCGCACGGGCGGCCGTTTCCTATGGGATGCGCGCATCTTGCAAACCGCGATCGGCCAGGCCGAGACCTACGTGCTCTTCGCTGCCGATGAGTTGACCGGATTTCCCGCACCGCTACAGGACATCGTGCGCAACCTGGCGCTCGATCGCCTAAATGTCGCCATGCTCGACCGTGTCGCCCAAGCTCAACAGCCGCTACCGGAATCGGGCAGCCGTCTGCGGGTCGACGAAGAACTGCGCCAGGAGATCGCCGCGTTCCGCGACGCCGCGCCCGTGCTCCAGCGCTTGCTGCAATATTTCGATCAGCTTCAACTTGCCC
The DNA here is from genome assembly GCA_009694085.1 of Alphaproteobacteria bacterium. Lineage (GTDB taxonomy): Bacteria > Pseudomonadota > Alphaproteobacteria > SHVW01 > SHVW01 > SHVW01. Next base: position 18,877 of record SHVW01000003.1, on the reverse strand, counting down.
AAGGTTACGACCGTTTGGCCGAAACAGCCGTCAATCATGCCATCACCATGCTCGGCCAAGCCGATGGGTTGCCCAATGCCGAGCAGCTCTATCTGCCCCAGGGCGGCGGGTTTTCCTGGTGGACCGGCAGCCGGCCGATCGCACCGGATGCTTTCGGCCTGTCGAGCCAGGCCGATTTGCCGCGTCACCTCGCCGCCCAACGCCAGCGCATCATCGCGATTGCGCGCGACTATGCCGAACCGCTAGCGGTATTTCTGACGGGAACGGCGGCGCGCGGGCGAGGTGCGGGGCCGCTCGCGGCCAAGTGGGACGGCATCGTCGGAACTTTGGCGGACTACGATGCCAGCCGGCCCAACAACAGCTTGGCTCTGCTTGAGAAATTCATCGCGGGCGAGATGGACGAGGTCGATCTCGCGAGCTGCGTCGCCAAGCTATCGCCGCGCGCAGCCAACCGGGGTGCCGATTTCTTCGCGCTGAGACTGGCTCAACTTCGCCAGAGTCTGCTCGATCAATGCCGCACGCTGATGGACCGCCAGGGCAGCCGGGCCTATGGCGAACTGGCGACCGCGTTCAACCGCAGTCTTGCCGGCCGCTTCCCCTTCGTGGAGCCCGGAGCGCAACGCGTCGGCGATCTCGATCTCGCCCAACTACGGCAGTTTTTTGAGCTTTACGACCAGCGCGCCAAGACCGTGCGCGAGGCTGTCGGTGCCCGACCGCAGGCCGGCGGTACAAGCCCGGTCCATGACTTCCTCGATCGCCTCGATGCGGCACGGCAGTTCTTTGCGGGGATGCTTGGGCCGGAAGGGCCGGGGCGCAGCTTCGTGCTCGATGTCGACTTCCGCGTCAATCAGAACGCTGAGATCGGCGGCCGCGAAATCATCGAATGGCAGTTGGAAATCGCCGACCAGCGCATCCAGTTCGGTCCGGGCAAGAAGGCATTGACCTGGCAGTACGGGCAACCCATCCAGCTGGCGTTGCGCTGGGCGCGTAACGGGCCGGCCGCTCCCCTTGCCGACGATGCTCAGCCCGCTCTGTCCATTGACGATCGTACGGCGTTGTTCCAGTACGAAGGCCCCTGGGCACTCGTCGATATGCTATCGCGTCAGGCTCTGCCAGCCGGTGAAGCTGCGACTTTGACCGACAATCGACCGCACACACTCAGATTTGTCGTGCCGACCCAGGCCAACCCGGGTTCCGTCGCGCGGCCGGGGTTGCGGCTCGCCGCGCGCATCTATGTTCGCGTCGCCATAAAATCTGTAGCACGCGCGGAGGGCAAGGCGGACGTGGAAACCGCACTGGTCCTGCCATCCTTCCCGGTGCGCGCGCCCGAACTTCGTTAGGAACCGATATGATCGATCTCGACCGCATCCTTGCACCGATTTCCGATTATGCAGGCGCTGCAACCCAGCCGGTCGTTTTGGTCAAGCGCTTCGAACTGGCGTTGGCGCGCGGCGAGGAACGGCGTGCGCTCGATCTGTGGGCACGCCACCCCGAGCTGGCCGAGTTGCCCTATACGCGACACCATACCAAGCCGGTGAAGTCGTTGGTCCGTATGCTCGCTGCCCTTGATCGCTTTGTTGAGGTGTATGGGCGCGACCCATCCAATGACGATCTGCTGCGCCGCCTGTGGGAAGGCCCGCCTGATCTCTCGGCCTGCCGGGCCGCGCAGACGCAGCGGATCGGCGATCGCACGATTGCCGACATTGCCGGCGAGATCGTGCGGCGCGCCGCCTCGGTCGCCCAATTGCGCCTAGCCGTGCGCGCCGCCGGCAATCCGCCGAGCGAGACCGGCGAGGCGGCGATCCTCGCGGCCCATGATGGCGAGCCCGCCTTGTTCCAGGCCCGGTTGGTGCGGTTGCAATCCCTGCTGACACGAGTCGATCTGGCGCGCGGCCGCATGGAGCGCTGGACTCGGCTCAAGACCGCGCTGGCGGTGGGCGACGACGCGGAAATTGCGGCGGCCTGGGGTACGGATGAGTTGCTCGCTACCTTCGCCGACGCCTTGTCCCACGCGGATCGTATTTCTCGCGCCGGTCCACGCGCACGCGCCTTTGCCGATTTCATGGCTCATTGGCGCCGCGCGCCCGAGGACGATGACGGGCTTTGGGCTCTTTGGTCGGCAGAGCCCGATCTCGAATCTTCCGGTCCGGCCCGACTCGCCTGCATTGACATGAACGGCGCGGTGCCCGTGGAGCGAGCGGCGCTGGCGGGGCGACGGGTTGTCGATCGTCAGCGCCTCAAATCCGCCGCGACCGCCTTGCCGGTGAACCCGCGTGTGGTAGCGGAGGCCTGGGCAGCGGCCGAGTGGGATGGGCTGCGCTGCCAAGAGCATCCCGAGATCGCTCCGCTCTGGCCGTCGATCCAAGTTGCCCTCGAAGCGGCGGCGGGGTTGGACGATCTTCAGGTACTTGCGGATAGCGGCGACGATGGGGCTATCGCGGCAAGCTGGGATGAAGCGATGTTCGGCGCCTATGCCTTGCCGGCAGCCCTGGTTTCTCGCGTGCGTGACGCCGTCGCGCGCGCCGGCTTTAGTGGCGCGACCTTGTCACCCATGCTGGCAACTGACCGCGAGGGTGGCCCGATTGCCGACCCGGCGGCGCTTGTTTCCGACGATGGCTCGCTTCGCGTGCGCTGGCGCTGGCCCGATATCGCCATTGCCATGGTGGCGCTCGCCGCCAGGTCCGATCGGTTTCCCGTCGGACCCGACGATATCGCCCATCGCAGCCATGGCCAGACCATCGCGCAGGTCGACTATGCTGCTAAGGGTTGCGCTCGACTCGGTGTGGTTGGCCCGGAGGTGTTCGTGACGATCTGGCCGGCGCGTTTGGTTTCGGGCGCAATCGTCGTGGCGGCCGAGATGCCGCCGCTCCATTTGGCTCGCTCGCCGCGATTGAGTCTGAGTTACGCCATCCGGCGTCAGTGGCTAAAACGCGATGCAGCGCGGCTCAAGCTGACGGCGGAGTTTATGTTCGATCTGCCGGCGCTACGTGTGCTCGGCTCGGATGGCGCCGTGCCGCTGCCGGATGCGCCGGGAACATCGGCGATCTGCCGCATTCCGCCGCTCGCGATCAAACCGGGGGAGCCGGCCAATATCGAATTGCCGCCATTCACCGGCCAGTCCAAGCCGAATTTGCGAGTCTATCCTGCGGACTTGAATGCGCTGTCCTGGCTGACCATTCGCCATCCCCGCTCCCAGGGATAGGTTCGCGCCCCTAGCGATTGACCACGGGCTGGCGCGCCATGTGGGTGACACGCTCGCAGGCACCTGAAGTCACGATTGCCGTTTCGCCCAGCGACATGGACAGCCCGGTGTCGCTGTTGAGCAGGATCATGTGCAGGAAGAACACCATGTTGGGCGCCAGAACATCGGGATTGCCGGCATAGATCATGGGCCAGTCCATCCAGGTCGGCGGGTATGTCGCCCCCATGGTGTAGCCGCAGGCGGCGGTGTAGTGACCCTCATACCCCCGGCTCTTGAGGATGCGGGCATGAGTATCGAAAATCTCGCCGACCCTAGTGCCCGGCCGCAGCTTGTCCTGGCAGGCATCGAGCGCCTCGGCACAGGCCTTGAACATGTCGCCATGGCGCGGGTCCATCCGGCCGGTCAGGATCACGTTCATGGACGCGGTGTGATAGTGGCGATAGGAGGCTGCGTACTCGAACATCACCTGGTCGTTCGCGCCGACCGTGCCGTGGCCGGTATGATAGCGCACCATCAGCGCCTCGCTGCCCCCGCCCATGGGCCAGCGGCTGGCCGAGGGATCGCCATCGCCGGCCATGATCGCGCCCATCATCTCGCCATAGATGGCGCCGATATTGGCGCCGGGCACGGTCTTGGCGCAGGCTATTGCCCAGGCCTGGTCGGCCAGCGCGCCGGCGCGACGGACGTAGTTTAACTCGGCTGGGCTCTTGACCAGGCGTTGCTCGCGCACGAGGTCGGAAGCGTCCACGACGGTGCAGAAACCGTCGAGCGCGGCATCCACCATTTTGCCGCGTTGCGCCGTCAGCCCATAGGCGTGGTACTCCACGCCGAGCCGCTTGTCGCGACAGCCATGGCTCTCCAGCATGTCGCGGAGTTGGTCGCCCGGCGTGGCGCCGGCGCCATCGATCCAGATGCGAATATCGGTGATCACCGAGGTCAGGCGCGACTGGCGTTGGTCCGCCGTGCGCGTCAATAAGGCGAGCGCACCGTCGGCGCTGAGATACATGCCCTGAAACATGCTGTAGCCGCTGGTGTCGTAGCCGGTGAGGTAATACATGCTCTCCTGGCGGAAGACGACCAGGCCATCCAGCCCCTGCACGGCCATGCGCCGGCAGGCCTCGCGGCGGCGGGCAGCGAACTCTTCGGGCGTGAAATGAAGCGCCATGATCTTACCCCGCAATTTCAAATGTTGGCGGCATGATCTCGCCGACGGATCGATGGGCCCAGTCGAATTGCGGCACTTTCTCGATGGCGCGTTTCTGCGCTTCTTCCAGGCGAAGTGCCGCGTCGGCATAGTCGAAGGCCAGCGCGCGACCCTGGCGCACAACCTGGCGGCCGTCCACGAACACGTCGCGTATGGCGCGCTCGCCGGCGGAATAGATCATGCTGCGAACAGGATCGTAGACTGGGCGCATGGCCGGGTGGGTCACGTCGACCAGCACCAGATCGGCCTTCATGCCCGGCGCGACGCGTCCGATATCGTCGCGACCGAGCGCCTTGGTGCCGCCGATAGTCGCGGCGTTGAAAATATCGGTCGTGCGTACGGCATCGACGGCGCCGCGCGTAATGCGCGCTACGATTGCCGCCGTGCGCATCTCTTCGATAAAATTGTGCGGACAGGTGTCGGTGCCGATGCCGAGATTGATGCAGGCAGTGCGGTAGGCGCCGAAATCCTGGAGCGTGATGCCCCGGCGCGAGAACACGGTCGGGCAATGGGCAACAGTGGTGCCCGTCTCGGCCAATATGTCCATGTCGTGGCGGCCATGCCAGTGAAGCCAGTCGTGGTGATCGAGGAAGATGCCGTGGCCGATGATCGCGTTGGGGCCGAGCGCGCCTAGGCCGTGCAGCCACTCGAACGGCGTTTGGCCGTGACGGCGCATCATCTCCTGAAATTCCACCACGCTTTGGGCCGCGTGAATCTGGAACGCGGCCCGGCGCTCGTGCGCGGCAGCAACGGCGGCGCGGATCAGCTCGGGCGTGCAGGTATCGACCTGGGCGGGGCAGACGACGCCATCGAGCCGGCCCGAGGGATGCTGGCGCGCGCGCTCGATGGTGCGGAACGCATCGTTTATCCCCTTCTCGCCCGCCGCCGCGTTCCATTCGTAGCGCACTTCGTGACCATTGGTGGTGAACCAACGGCCACTGCGAAACATGGGCGCGGCATAAACCGCTTTGACCCAACGTATCCAGCCAGCCCTCGTGATCGATGGATAAGTCGCAGAGGGTCGTCACCCCGGATTGCAGCAATTCGGTCAGAGCTACCTCCATGGCCGCGCGCACACCTGCCGCGTCGGCCTGGAACAGGAATAGGTACTCGTAGAGCGAGCTTTGGTAGAGCTTTCGGCTGCCGACCTCGTCGGTCAGCCCCTTGATCATGGGTTCGGAAAAGGGATGGGCGTGGATGTCGATCATTCCTGGCATGACCATGAGGCCGCGCCCATCGATCTCGGTGGCGTCTGCGCCATCACGCGGCACGCTGCCAACTGCTGTGATGCGATCGCCGGTAAGGGCGACGTCGATATCGCGCCGATGGGCATGGCTTTGCTTGGTCTGGTCCCAGGCGACGACCCAGGCGGCGTTGCGGATGATGGTCGTCGCGGTCATGGCGCACTCCTAGGCGGCAAAACTGGGTTCGACGGCACGATAAACGACGCGGCCATCCTTGACGACAGCGAGGCAGGGATTGTCGGCAATCCGGCTAGCCAGTTCACCCGGTTGGGCCACGTCCCAGATCGCAAGATCGGCTTGCTTACCCACTTCGATCGTGCCACGTGAGGCGGCGAGACCGAGTGCTCTAGCCCCTACGCGGGTGAACGCAGCCAGCGCCTCCTCGGTAGTCAGGCCGAACATGCGGCAACCCATATTCATCATCATGGTGGGCGAGGTCGTGGGCGAACTTACGGGGTTGCAATTGGTCGCGAGCGCGATCGGCACGCCATGGCGGCGAAACAGATCGACCGGCGGCCTCCGGCGCTCGCCCAGGGTCCAATTAGCGCCGGGCAGCAAGGTCGCCACAGTGCCGGCCTCGGCCATAGCACGCACCGCCGGCTCGCCGACGTATTCCAGGTGATCGGCGGATAGTCCGCGAAATCGCGCGACCAACTCGGCCGCGCCGAAATCGCGGTATTGCTCGGCATGTAGCTTGACCGGCAGCCCGGCGGCGGTCGCGGCCTCGAACAAGCGCGCCATCTGGGCCGGGGTATAGCCCCAGGCATCGCAGAAGCCGTCGACCTGATCCACCAGGCCGCGGCGCAGCGCCTCGGGCAGCACCGTATCGGTCATGAAGGTAACGTAGTTGTCGAGCCGGTCGCGATACTCCGGCGCGATACCGTGGGCGCCGAGATAGGTGGACACGACAGTTACAGGCAGCAGACGACCTAACTCACGCGAGATCGCCATGGCGGCGATCTCGGTATCCAGGTCGAGGCCGGCGCCGGACTTGCTTTCCAAAGTGGTCACGCCCGATGCGATCAGCCGCGCCACGCGTTTGCGGCTTTCGGCCAGGATTTTCTCGGGGTCCGCGGCGCGGTTGCGCTTGACCATGCCGATGATGCCGCCGCCGGCCGCAACCACCTCCGTCCGTCCGCCGCCCTGGGTCAGCACCTCGAAATCGACGAGGCCGTCGCCGGTGAAGACGATATGGGTGTGGCAATCCACCAACCCCGGCGTCATCACCCGGTCGGCTACGTCATGCACCTCGACGGCGAGCGCTTCGGGCGTGCTCGGCAACGCCGCCATCGCCCCGACCCAAGCGATGCGTCCACCCGCGACCGCAACCGCGCCCGGCGCGACCAGGCCGAACGGCGCGCCCGGCACCATCGTCGCGAGCCGAGCATTGATCCACAGCGCATCCCACATGGCGGTCATGCTGACCGGCGCGGGGAAAGACTGTCAATCCCAGCCAACTCGCCGTGCCGGCGCGTCTATACGACCCACATTCCCCGGTGCTAGGGTTTGCTCGCCTCGGTGGCGAGGCGATCGGACCTCACGAGGACGGGAGTATTGCCATGAAAAACAGCGAATTGCAGAAGCGGCGCGAGGCCGCCGTGCCGCGCGGTGTCGCGACCATGCATCCCATCTTCATCGACCGGGCCAAGAATGCCGAGCTGTGGGATGTCGAGGGCAAGCGCTATATCGACTTCGCCGGCGGCATTGCCGTGCTCAACACGGGGCACATGCATCCGAAGGTGACCGCAGCGGTCAATAGCCAACTCGGCCAATTCTCCCACACCTGTTTCCAGGTGACACCCTATGAAAGCTATATCGCGCTGGCGGAACGGCTGAATAAGCTGGTGCCCGGCGATTTCCCGAAGAAGACGATCTTCTTCAGCACGGGCGCCGAGGCGATCGAGAACGCGGTCAAGCTGGCGCGCGTCCATACCGGGCGCTCCGCCATCATCGCCTTCTCCGGCGCCTTCCACGGCCGCACGGCCATGGGCATGGCGCTGACCGGCAAGGTCGTGCCCTATAAGGTCGGTTTCGGGCCGTTCCCGACCGAGGTTTATCACGCGCCCTTCCCCGACGCCTTCCACGGCGTCACGGTCGAGCAAAGCCTGAAAGCGCTGGATACCCTGTTCAAGGCCGATGTCGATCCCGTCCGGGTCGCCGGCATCGTGATCGAGCCTGTTCAAGGCGAGGGCGGCTTCAACGTGGCGCCGCCCGCCTTCATGCAAGCCCTACGCGCGCTGTGCACCAAGCACGGCATCGTGTTCATCATCGACGAGATCCAGACCGGCTTCGCGCGCACGGGCAAGATGTTCGCCATCGAGCATTCCGGCGTCGACGGCGACCTCGTCTGCATGGCCAAGAGCCTAGCCGGCGGCTATCCGCTGTCGGCGGTGACCGGCCGCGCCGAGATTATGGAAGCGGCGCTCCCCGGCGGTCTCGGCGGCACCTATGCCGGCAGTCCCGTGGCTTGCGTGGCCGGTCTCGCCGTGCTCGACGTGATCGCGGAGGAAAACCTGGTCGAGCGCTCCAACGAAATCGGCAAGATCATCACGGATCGCCTGAACAATCTGTTGACCCGCAACAGTCTGGATTGCATCGGCGAGGTGCGCGGCCTCGGCGGCATGGTGGCGGTCGAGTTGGTCAAGAGCCGCAAGACCAACGAACCCGCGCCCGACCTGACCAAGGCCGTGGTGGCAAAATCGGCGGAGAAGGGGCTGGTGGTGCTGAGTTGCGGCGTCTATGCCAACGTCATCCGTTTCCTGGTGCCGCTGACCGCGTCGGATGCGCTGGTGCGTGAGGGCATGGACAAGCTGGAGAGCGCCTTGCTTGAAGCGCTGGCAGCATAGGGAGCGGCGATATTATGTCGGTCTATTTTACTCAGAACTGGAACGTCACTAAGCCGGCCGCGCGGTCGACCAAGGGGATCGTCGTGTCCCAGAGCCGGCTCGCGGCGGAGGCCGGCGTCGAGATCCTGCAATCCGGCGGCAATGCGATCGATGCGGCCGTAGCGACCGCATTTTCCCTCGCCGCGGTCGAGCCGTGGAATACCGGGCTCGGCGCCATCGGCTTCATGGTCGTTCATCGCGCGGGTCAGAAGGCCGCTGAGATCGTCGATTTCGGCCCTATTTCTCCCGGGCACACCGACCCCGCCGCCTACCCGCTGTCCGGCGGAACGCAGGCGCAGCTTTTCACCTGGCCGGCGGTCAAGGACGACCGCAACATCCACGGCCCCCTATCCTTTGCCGTGCCCACGGCCACCGATGGTTACGGCCTGGCGATCGAGCGCTGGGGCCGCAAGAGTTTCGCCGAGGTGCTCGCCCCGGCGATCCGGCTGGCCAAACGCGGCTTGCCCCAGGATTGGTGGAGCACGCTCAAGATCGCGACGGCCGCGCTCGATCTGCGTCGCTACCCCGAAAGCCGGCGCGTCTTTCTGCCCAACGACCTCCCGCCCGTACCGCCCCAGGCCGGCGCGCCCGGCTTCTTCAAGCTGGGACGGCTGGACGAGACGATGGAGCGGCTGGCCCGGTTGGGCCGGCGCGATTTTTACGAGGGCGGCATTGCCGCCGATATCGCTGCCGATACCAAGGCGATCGGCGGCGTGCTCGACGGCAACGATCTCAAATCCTACCGCGCGCGCGTATTGCCCGCCCTTGCTATTCCCTATCGCGGCATGAATGTGCAGGCGCCGGGTGGCATGACGGCGGGGCCGACACTGGCCGACACGCTCGGCCGGCTCGATCGCGTCGAATTCGGCTCTATGCCTGACGCCACCGCCTTCGTCGCCTATGCCGAGGCCATGCGCGCGGCTTATGTGTCGCGGTTGGACCAACTTGGCGACGTCAAGGCCGAGACTTGCACCACCCACCTGACCGTAGTGGACGGAGAGGGCACCATGGTCGCCCTGACCACCACGCTACTGTCGACCTTCGGCAGCCGGGTCGTGCTGCCAACCACGGGCATCCTGATGAATAACGGCATCATGTGGTTCGATCCGCGGCCGGGTCGGGCCAACTCGATCGCGCCGTCGAAGCGACCGCTTAGCAATATGTGCCCGATCGTGGTGGCGCGGGACGGCCGGCCCTGGATCGCCGCTGGCGCGTCCGGTGGACGGCGCATCATGTCGGCGGTGCTCCAGCTCATGTCTTTCACCCTCGATTTCGGCTTGGGCGCGGAAGCCTCGGCGCACCGGCCGCGCATCGACGTGTCCGGTGGCGACGAAGTCATGGTCGATCGCCGGATGGAACCGGAGGTCGTCAAGGCATTGGGCGCGAAATTCCCGCTGGAAATGGTCGAACACGGGGCCAATCCGGTTAATTTCTCGTGCCCCAACATGATCGTGGTCAATGCCGATGGTTCGCGCACCGGCATATCCGACGTCATGTCGCCCTGGTCGGCGGCAGTGGCGGAGGCTTAGAGCGCCACGAAATTTGGAACGAAATCCTCGTCCGCGGGATAGCAGGGGCGGCTGAGCCGCTGCCAGGGGATGCGCGCCAGATCGGGCGTGGTCGGGCCGGGCGTGGACAGCACGAAAGACGGCGCTCCGGCAAAGGCCTGCTGGAAGTTCATCGGGTTCTTGACCACGATGAATTTTAGCGCGGCCGGATCGATGCCGGCGGCCAGGAATTGCTCGGCGCCGTATTCATAGGCCGCTGCGCTCGTGACCAGCGCCTGGATCGCGCCGATGGCGAGCACAGCCGACGGTCCCATGCTAGCGGTGACGCCGCCCATCAGTCCGCCGGCATAGGTGAAGCGTCCGTCGAACAGGCGCCGTACCGTCGCCTCGACATGGACCGGCGCGCCATAGGCGGGATCGAGCTTGTTGCCGAGCCCAACGGCGATTTGAGCGCCGATACCGGCTATCTCGGCCTGGCGAACGGCAGAGGGATCGACGATCTGGATGGCGGAGGGAACATCGCCGGCATGGTCGAGCAGAGCCTGGAGCGCGATGGCGCTATCGCCGCTTGCCCCGCCGCCGACGCAATCGGATGGATCGGCCAGCACGACCAGGCCGTCAGAATTGGCCAGGGCATGCCGGATCGCTATGGCCGGTACCACGGTTGGCACGGCGAAGTCGCGGCGCCTATTCCAAGCCCATTCCGCCATGTCACGGGCGATCCATCCGGCACCGTCGCCGTCATCATCGGTGACGACCACGACCGTGAATCCGAGGTCGGGCAAGTCAAGCCAGGGCTGGACGCAGAAATAGCTGGCCGCCAGTGCCGCACCCGTCACTTCCACCGCACGGGCGCGAGCGAAAGCCTCGGCCATCGGGCCCGTACCTTTCGTGCGCTGCTTCTGTGCGGGTAGCAGGAGTGGTGCGCGACAGGCCCGCATGACCGGCTTGAACCGGCCGTCGAGCGTGCCAAGCAGAAGGCCGCAGGCGCGTCGGCCGGTCTCGTAGGTATCGTCATGGGGGTAGTGTTGGTAACCCACGATGACATCCGCCAACCGCGTCATAGCGGGCGTGATATGGGCGTGGAGATCGAGGCTGACGGAGATTGGCACGGCGGGGCCGACCAGCATGCGGACCGCGGCCAGCAGATCGCCCTCCACGTCGTCCAGCCCCTGAGCGATGAAGGCGCCGTGGAGAGCCAGATAGATGCCATCCACCGGCAGAGCGCCGAGGAGCCGGGTTAGCATCTCGTCCTTGAACTGGGCATAGGCGGCGGCGGCGACCCGGCCGCCGGAACCGCCATTGGTGGCGATCAAGGGAACGATGTTGGCCTCGCGAAGGCGCAGCAGCTCCAGCGCGCCGGCAATTTCCGTGTTGGTCGCGGCCAGTCCAGTCAGGACTTCGCCGTCGCGCAGGAGGTAGCGATTCGCGAAATCGGCGATGTCCGAGACCACGGGCGACAGCGTATTGCCCTCGAACAGCAACGCGCCCACGGCGATGCGATGGCGTTTCGGCATGAATTGGCCCCCAATGACCTCGGGATCATCGACAATGGCCAGCCAGGCTGCAAGTCCCGCATGTCAACGCGGCGCGTGATTTCGGCGCTGCGGCGCGCTATATCCCTCTGCATGCCTATCTTACTCACCGGCGCCGCCGGGTTCATCGGCTTCCACGCGGCCAACGCCCTGCTCGACCGGGGCGAGTGCGTGGTCGGCCTAGACAATATGAACGCCTATTACGACCCCGCGCTCAAGCAGGCGCGGCTGGCCCGGCTGCTGGCCCGGCCGGGATTCACTTTCCGGCGGCTTGACCTGGCCGATCGTGCAGCCATGGAAGGTTTGCGCGCAGAAACGGGCGATATCGACCGCATCGTCCATCTCGGCGCCCAGGCCGGCGTGCGCTATTCGCTCAAGGCGCCCCACGACTATCTCGCGGCCAACCTCGCCGGCCATCTCAACATACTCGAACTGGCGCGCCACACCGTCGGATTGAAGCATCTGGTTTATGCCAGCTCGTCGTCGGTCTATGGCGCCAACACCAAGCTGCCCTTTGCGGTCGGCGACGAAACGGATCGGCCCTTGTCGCTTTACGGCGCGACCAAGAAGGCCGACGAGTTGATGACCTACGCCTATAGCCACCTCTATCGCATCAGGGCGACGGGGTTGCGCTTCTTTACGGTCTATGGGCCCTGGGGGCGGCCCGACATGTCGCCCTACATCTTTACCAGGAAGATCCTAGGGGGCGAACCGATCCCGGTGTTCAATCACGGCGATATGCGGCGCGACTTCACCTATGTGGACGACGCGGTCGCCGGAATTTTGAGTAGTTTGGATCGCCCACCCACCGACGATGGGCGAGAGCCGCCTCATCGCCTTTACAATATCGGCAATAGCCGGTCGGAAGCGCTACTCGACTTCATCGCGGCGACGGAAAGGGCGGCAGGCCGCAAGGCGATCATCGACCTGCAACCGATGCAGCCCGGCGATGTGAAAGAAACCTATGCCGACATCGCGGCGGCTCGCCGCGATCTCGGTTTCGAGCCGCGGACTCCAATCAACCAGGGGATGGCTCAGTTCGTGACCTGGTACAGGGGCTATCACAAGGTCTGATTGGCAAGTGGCCCCTCTTGCGCACCCTAATTATTGCATAAATATTGCAAATCAACCGCTTCCATGAATAATATGCATCAAGCGCGTGAAGAAACTCACGGAACGCGGTCCATGGAAAGAAGAACCGGCAAGGCCGATATCAATCAACTCGTCTCCGCTCTTGAGCGGCAGGCGACGGAGATATTGTCGTTCGTTGGCCGGACCGAGGATGGAAACCCAGGAACGCTCTATCGCACGAAAGAACAATTCCGCGAGCGCGTCAGTGTCTTCGAATCCTTGCTCTTGACCGCCGAAGCCAAACTCGATGACATCGGTCGCGATAAACGCGATCGCCTGCGCCGGCAGATCGACGAACTCGCCTTGTTCGTGCTGTCCAAATCGGTGCATTCGAACATTGAGTATTGCCGGTTCGTGCAGTCCGACGAGGTGATGCCGCTATGGGCGCGCGACATGTTCCAGCGCGACGTGGGCGTGCTTGAGGACGCGCGCGAACGCTTGACCCAGCCGAAATATGCCGATCGCGTGCGCCGGGAGGATCTGGACAATATCGAGACCATGATCCGCATCCTCAAGGATTTGATCGCGAAGGCGCCGACGATGCCTGAGTTTAGGCCGCAGCGCTATGCCAACGAACATTATGAGAAGGTCGTGCTGGGCTGATCTGCGCCTATAGGAATACGCCGCGATCCATGACGATGGCGGTGTATTCGCGGTAGGTCATGCCCAATTCTTCGGCACGCTTGAGCCGGCGCAACGCAATTTCGCGCCCCGGCGTCTTCCAGGCCCGTTTGTGCGCCTGGCGCCAACAGTAGTAATTCCAACTCGTCGCCGGATCGGATTCCAGCGGCGGGCTGTTGTTGTGGCCGATCGAAGCCGTGGTCAAGGGCGGCACCGGACACCAGACATCTCTCGAGTCATGCCATCAAATCAGCAAGACTCATGCCAGCGTCCGATCTATCACCCCCGCTCGTACAGTGCTTCCAGCCTTTGCCCGTAGGTTGCCTTGATCTTGTGCCGGCGGATTTTCATGGTTGGCGTCATCATGCCGTTGTCGGTGGTGAAGGGCTCGGACGCGATCATGAAGTAACGCACCTTTTCAAGCTGGGACAATCCGGCATTGACCTTTTTCATAACGTCGGACAACACGGCATGCAGCGCCGGATCGCTCGCGAGCTGGGCGAAATCGGCCGGTTTGTTCTGAGTGGCAGCCCAGCCCTTCAACCATTCCGCATCGGGCACGATCAGGCCGACTAGATGGGGGCGCTTGTCGCCGAACACCATGGCTTGGGTGATCTCGGGCTGAAGCGTGATGAAACCCTCGACGCGGGCAGGCGAGACGTTGTCGCCGCCGGAATTGACGATGATGTCCTTCTTGCGGTCGGTGATCAGCAGATAGCCATCCTCGTCGAAATGGCCGATATCGCCGGTATGCAGCCAGCCGTCCTTCAGCGTGTTGGCCGTCGCCTCCGGTTCGCCCCAATAGCCGTTCATCAGCAGATCGCCTTGAACCAAAATCTCGCCATCCTCGGCGATCTTGACCGTCACCCCCTTGAGCGGCGGGCCGACCGTGTGGATCTTGATCCGCTCCGACGTATTGCAGGTGATAACGGGACTCGCTTCGGTCTGGCCATAGCCCTGGAGCACGCGCAGGCCGAGTGCGGTAAAGAACGTACCGATCTCTACGTTGAGCGGTGCGCCGCCGGACACAAAAGCCTTAACCCGGCCGCCGAAACGTTCGCGCACCTTCTGGCGCACCAGGCGTTCGAGCACGGCGTCGATCAGCCGCTCGCCCAGCGTCAAGCTAGACGGATCCTTGTAGCGCTTGGTGCCGAGTTCGAGCGCTTTGTAGAACAGCTTCTGCTTCAGCGGCGAGGCGCGCTCCACACCTTTCAAGATACGGCCGTGCAGCACTTCATATAGCCTGGGCACGGCAGTGACGATGGTTGCCTTGGCCTCGATGAAATTGGCCGAAAGCGTATCGGCACCTTCGGCGTAGTAGATCTGTGCGCCGATCGAGATCGGGAAAAACTGCCCCGCCGTGTGCTCGTAGGAATGGGATAACGGCAGGAAGGACAGAAACACGTTGTCGCTCACCCCCAAACGCTCGATAACGCCGTGCGCGCCCATGCAATTGGTCAGGATGGCGCGATGGCTCAGCATTACGCCCTTGGGATTGCCGCCGGTGCCCGAGGTGTAGATCAGGCAGGCGACGTCATTGCGCTGGCGCCGGCCTGCCACCTCATCCACGTCGTCGGGCATGGCAGCGCCCTTGGTCAACACCTCGTCCCAGCGATGGATGTCAACGGCATGCCCGGTGGCATCGGCTGGCGCCTTGGCCTCTTCCATGGTGACGGCGAAGCGGACGGTCGGTGCACGCATGGCGGCGGGCAGGACGCGGGCAGCCAGTTTCGCCGTCGATACGATGGCGGCCTTGGCACTCGCATTGTCGAGGATGTAGACGTGATCGTCGATCGTGTTGGTGACATAGGCGGGGACCGTGATGCCGCCAGCCGCGATCACGGCCAAATCCGCAATCAGCCATTCCGGCCGATTCTCTGCCACCAGCATGACCCGGTCGCCGGGCTCCAGACCTAAGGCGCGCAAGCCGCGCGAGAGTGCGCGCACGCGGCGGTCGACCTCCGCCCAGGTCAGCGGCTGATACGCGCCATCGTGCTTGGCCCACAGGAACGGCCGATCGGCCAAGGCCTTAGCCTGGTCGAAAAACAACACCGCCAGATTGCGGCAGGCCTGATAGTCCATGCTTCCCCCCGAAACGCGACCATGGTGTGCCGCTCAGGGGCGGGGATAGCCCTTCCCATCGCGGCTTTTCTTGATCCTAGTGGAACCCTATCTAGTGGAACCCTATATAGTCGGGTCTGGCAAGCGCTCTTGAAGGTGAAACATGGCGGCGGCAAAGACTAGGACATCGGCACGACTTGGCTCGTTGCCGGAGTGGGATCTGAGCGATCTCTACGATGGCATCGAATCCAAACAACTTGCCGCCGACCTAGAGCGGGCGCTGGCGGCGGCCAAGGCCTTCCGTGCCGCGCATCAGGGCAAGCTTGCCACCCATGACGGCGATGCGCTTGGGGCGACGGTTGCGGAATATGAGCGAATCGAGGACATGCTGGGCCGAATCGGCAGCTTCGCTCAGCTCGTCTATGCCCGCGACATGAGCGACCCAATAATCGGCCGCTTCTATCAGAACATCCAAGAACGCACCACCCAGATATCGACGGAGACGCTGTTCTTTACTCTGGAGCTTAATCGGCTCGACGATGTCGCGCTCGATGCCAAGCTATCGGCTCCGGCACTCGCCCGCTATCGGCCGTGGCTGCGCGATCTGCGTATTTTCCGGCCGCATCAGCTCGCCGACGATATGGAGAAGCTGCTGCACGAAAAATACGTGGCCGGCCGGGCAGCTTGGACGCGCCTTTATGACGAAACCCTGACGGCGCTGCGTTTCCCGCTCGCGGGCGAGCAACTGACCATGGCGGAAATCCTCAACCGCATGACGTCGAAGGATCGTGCAGTTAGGCGTAAGGCCGCCAAATCGATCGGCCGGGTGCTGGCCGACAATGGCAAGCTATTCGCGCTGATCACCAACACGCTGGCCAAAGACAAGGAGATCGAGGATGGCTGGCGCCGCTATCCCCGCCCGATTTCGGCGCGCAACCGGGGCAATCGGATCGAGGACGAGGTGGCGGATGCGTTGGTTGGCGCCGTGCGCGCGCAGTATCCGCGCCTGTCCCATCGCTATTACCGCCTCAAGGCCAAATGGTTCGGCCGCAAGCAGATCGACTATTGGGACCGCAACGCGCCCTTGCCGGATGACAGCGACCGCACCATTCCATGGGATCAGGCCGAGACCATCGTGCTCGACGCCTACCGGCGCTTCTCGCCCGAGCTTGCCGAGATCGGCGGGCGCTTTTTCAAGAGCGGCTGGATCGACGCGCCGGTCAAGCCGGGCAAGTCGTCTGGCGCTTTCGCGCATCCGACCGTACCGAGCGCACACCCCTATCTGCTGCTCAACTATCAGGGTCGCACGCGCGACGTCATGACGCTTGCCCATGAACTCGGCCATGGCGTCCATCAGGTGTTGGCAGCGGGCCAAGGCGCGCTGATGGCGGACACGCCGCTAACGCTGGCGGAGACGGCCTCGGTATTCGGCGAGATGCTAACCTTCCGCTCCTTGCTCGAACGCGAAACCGCGCCCAAGCGCCGTCGCGTCATGCTGGCATCAAAGGTTGAGGACATGTTGAACACCGTGGTGCGCCAAGTGGCGCTTCACGAGTTCGAGCGCCGCGTCCATGACGAGCGTCGTCAGGGCGAGCTAGTGCCTGACCGGCTATGCCAGATCTGGCTCGATTGTCAGACGGAAAGCCTGGGGCCTGCCCTTCGCTTCGACGACGACTACCGCTATTTCTGGGCCTATATCCCCCATTTCATCCATTCGCCCTTCTACGTCTATGCCTATGCCTTCGGCGACTGCCTGGTGAACTCGCTTTATGCAGTCTATCAGGATGCCGAGCACGGCTTTGCCGCGAAGTATCTCGCCATGCTGCGTGCCGGCGGGACGCTGCGTCACAAGGAGCTACTGGCCCCCTTCGGCCTCGACGCTTCCGACCCCGCATTCTGGAACAAGGGGCTCGGCGTGATCGAGGGCTTCATCGACGAGTTGGAGCGGTTGGGGTAACCTTGCGGCCAAACCATTTATGGAGGCCCATCATGTTTTCAACCAACCGCTTGGTTGCGGCAGCCACGATCCTGGTGCTCGCCACCACGGCGCAGGCCGCAACCACGCTACGCATCGGCCTCGCCTCCGATCCCAACACGCTCGACCCCGCGACCGACGGCAGCGTCTATGGCCGCATCATCTTCGCCGGGCTGTGCGACAAACTGGTGGAGGTCGATACCAAACTGCAATTCGTGCCCATGCTGGCGAGCGAATGGAGCTGGTCGGCCGACCGGTTGGCGTTGACCATGAAGTTGCGTCCCGGCGTATCGTTCCACGACGGCGAAAAATTTGACGCCGCCGCGGTCAAGGCCAATATCGACCGTTACAAGACCATGGCGGAATCGCGCCGCAAGTCCGAATTGGCACCGGTCAAATCGGTCGCGGTGGTCGACGACCTCACAGTGCGCTTCGATCTGGAGCGGCCCTATGCGCCGCTGCTGAGCATCCTCAGCGATCGTGCCGGCATGATGGTGTCGCCCAAGGCAGCGGCCGAGGCCGGCGCCAATTTCGCGCGCCGCCCGATCTGCTCGGGCCCCTATAAATTCGTCGAGCGCATCGACCTCGACCGCATCGTGCTCGAACGTTTCCCCGGCTATCGCGATCCCGCCGCGGCTAGGGCCGACCGTTTGGTTTATCTACCGATCCCCGATGCCAGCGTGCGCCTGGCCAATTTGCGTGCGGGGCAGCTCGATATCATCGAGCAATTGGCGCCGACGGATCTGGCGCAGGCGCGCGGCGATCAGCGCGTGCGGGTGGCGGAGAGCGCATCGATCGCCTTCAATTCCGTCATCTTCAACACGGCCCATGGGCCGCGCGCGGATACGCCGTTTTCCCGGGACAAGCGGGTGCGCGAGGCGTTCGAACTATCGATCGACCGTAACATCATCAACCAGGTCGTGTTCAACGGCGAATACATCGCCAGCAACCAGGCGGAGGCGCCGGGCACCCCCTATCACTTCCCCGATCTGGCTCCGCCCAAGCGCGACGTGGCCAAGGCCAAAGCGCTGCTGGCGGCGGCCGGCGCGCCCCGGCCGCAGCTCAGCATCTATATCGGCAACAATCCGATCGAGGCCCAGGTGGGCCAAGTCATCCAGTCCATGGCCGGCGAGGCCGGTTTCGAGATCAAGCTGGAAGCGATCGAGGGCCCGACCATGGTGCAGCGCTCGCAGAAAGGCGATTTCCAATCCGCCTTCGCCATCTGGTCGGGCCGGCCCGATCCGGACGGTAACGTCACCTTCTGGTTCCATTGCAAGGGCTTCCTCAATTGGGGCCAGTATTGCAACGAGCGGCTCGATAGTCTGTTGGAGCAGGCCCAGCAAACTACCGACCCGGCCCAGCGCAAGGCGATCTACCGTCAGGTTGCCGAGATCTATCTGGCCGACCGGCCGCTCATGATCCTCTATCACCGCAAATGGTTCTGGGGCGTTAGTGCCAAGGTCCAAGGCTTCGTGCCACATCCGGACGGATTGATCCGGGTGACGGGGGTG
>SHVW01000098.1 GCA_009694085.1 Alphaproteobacteria bacterium | reverse complement strand
GGGGGTGATTTCAGCAGAGGCGATTGCCTCGCATTCACGTAAACCCGAACAACCGCACCGGATTGTCCCACATCAGTTTTTGGCGATCCCTGGGGTCCGGCAGCCAACGCTCGACGCAAGCGAGCTGCGGGCCGTAATCGATCCGTTCCTCCACCCGCACGAACGGCCAGTCCGAACCCCAGACCACGCGATCCAGGGTGAACGCCTCGATCGCCGCCGCGATATAGGGATCGGTGTCGCGGTAGGGCGGTCCCTCGCGCGAGACCCGGAACAGACCGGACAGCTTGACCACCGCGTTGCCGGCTCGGCCGAACTCAAGCAGCGTGGCAAAACCGGGCTGGGCAAGCCCGCGCCGAAGATCGGGCCGGCCGAAATGATCGACCATCAGGCGCACCCCCGACTTGCGGATGATCGGTGCCGCCGCCGCCAATTCGTCATTCTGGCAATGAACCTGGAGAAACAGATTCATCTCCCGGATGCGGGCGAGCAGCCGGTCGGCACCAGGTTCCGTGAACTCCCGCAGCCCATAGGACGTCAAATTCATGCGGATGCCGACGACACCGCCATCGACCAATGCCGCGAGATCGCGGTCGGATATGGCGGCCGGCGCCAAGGCGATGCCCTTGAGCCGGCCGCCGGACGCCGCGATGGCGTCGAGCATGGCCCTGTTGTCATAGCCATAGGGTTGGGCGGCGACGGCAAGACCGTGGGTCAGGCCATGGGCGTCGAGCACGGCCAGGAAATCCCGGGCCGTGCCGCGCTGGCTCGGCTCGGGCACATAAACCACATCGCGGGCGAAGGGGTGGTCCGGCCCGCCGAACACATGGGCGTGGCTGTCGACGGCGCGGCTTTTGGGCATCAGCGCCCCTTATAGACCGGCTTGCGCTTCTCGATGAAAGCGCGCTTGGCCTCTTTGGAATCCTCGCTGCGGGTCATGGCGACCGAGGTCATCTGTTCGAGCTGGTAGCCGTCGCGGAACGACAGGTTCTCGACCATGTTGAAGGATTCCTTGAGCAGCCCGACGACCAGCGGGCTCTTGGCCGCGATTTCGCCGGCCAGCGCCAGCGCCGTCGGCATGAGCTTGTCGGCGGGAACGCATTCCTCGACCACGCCGAGGCGATAAAGCTCCGGGGCCGGCACGCGCTGTCCGGTCAGCAACAAGCGGCGCGTCTTGGACGGGCTGAAATGGGGCGCCAGGAATTTAATGCCGCCGGCGATGCCGACGTCGATCTCGGGCATGGCGAAGGTCGCGGTGTCGGCGGCGAGCAAGATGTCGCAACTCAGCGCCAGGCACATGCCGGCGCCGATCGCCGGTCCATTGACCGCGGCGATGACCGGCTTGGAGCATTCCTTGATCGATAGGAACAGATCGCGGACCAAGCGGTTGAGTTTGAGCTGGATGCCGGGCTCATCGGCCAGGCCGGCGCGCTCCTTGATGTCGGCGCCGGCGCAGAAGGTCCGGCCGCTCCCGGTCAGCACGATGCAGCGCACGTCGGTGCGGTCGTTCAGCATGTCGAAGATGTCGATGAACGCCTGCCGGGCAGCGCGGTTCAGCGCGTTGACCGGCGGGCGTTGCAGCGTCACCGTGGCGATATGGTCGGCGACGGCGAGGCCGATGGTCTCGATCGTCATATCGGCCTCAAGTTTTCTTCATGCTGGCGGCGACCAGGATGCCCTCGACGGTCGCTTCCTGCGATTTGATCGCCTGATAGAACTGAGCGGCGGTCATGGCGCGCGGCATGATGGTCAGGTTGCGCATGGCTGCCGCCAGCTCGGCATCCCCGGCAGCCTTGGCAATCGCCTGTTCGAGCTTGGCGCGCGCTTCCGGCGGCACGCCGGCCGGGCAGGCAAAGCCGAGGGGCACGACGCTGGCGGCGTCGTAGCCCAGTTCCTTCAGCGTCTTGACCTCGGGATAATTCGGCCAGCGATTGCCGGTCGCCGAGGCGAGCAGGCGCAGCTTCTTGCCCTCGATCAGCGGCACCAGATCGGGCGGGGTTTGCAACACGAGGTCGACATGGCCGCCGACCGCCTGGGCCACAGCCTCGGGCTGGGTGCTAGACGGCACGAACTGGAATTTCACACCGGCGGCGTTGCCGAGCTGGATCATGGCGACGCCGTTCATGATGGCGCTGGCCGAATAGGTGACGCGGCGGGTGCGGGCGGCGGCGATCAAATCCTCGACCGTCTTGATCGGCGAGGCCTCGGCAATGCCGATGCCGTAATAATTCTCCGCCACGCCGCCGAGGAAGGCGAAGCTATCCCAGGTATAGGGCACCTTCATGATGTGGGGGAATACGAGCAACCCGCCGACATTCACCAAGCCGATGGTGTAGCCATCGGGCTTGCTCGCCGCCAGCTCCGCGAAGCCGGTCAACCCCGCCCCGCCCAGCACGTTCTTAACCTGCACGCCCGCGCCGATCTCCTTGGTCATGACCTTGGCGACGCCGCGGGCGATGGCGTCGGCCGAGCTGCCCGGTCCGACCGCGACGATGATGGTGACCTCGCGCGCCGGCCAGGCCTGGGCGCGCGCCGGATTCGACCCGGTGGCGATTCCAGCCCCCAGCCCCGCCGCGAACGCGCCGCCCGTTGCCAGAAAATTCCTGCGCTTCATGTCATTCCCTCCGCTTGACCCGTGTCGGCGCCATACAAGCTACAAACCCCTGCCCTGACAAGCCGTATCCCGTCATCGACCGTTCACGCATCCTCACGCAGGGAAAGCTTGCGATTGGGCATCAAGCCGGCCGCAAGAAACACGGCGGCGGCGACCAGCAATCCGATCGACAAGGGATCGGCGACAAATATCTTGGCCTCGCCACCCGATATGGTCAGGGCCTGGCGCACCGAGCGCTCCAGGATCGGTCCGAGGACATAGGCAAGGATCAGCAGGCCCAGATCGAAGTCGAGCCGGCGCAGGAAATAGCCGAGAAAGCCGAACGCCACCGCGACCGTCACCGCCGACGCCCCGCCCGAGGAATAAACCCCGATCACGCAGAGCAGCAGGATCAGCGGCGAGAGATAGGCGCGCGGCACCTCCAGGATTTTCACGAGCAAGCCGATCAGCGGCAGATTGAGCACGAGCAGCATGACGTTGCCGATATACATGCTGGCGATCAGGCCCCAGAAGATCTCGGGTTGGCGCTCGACCATCGCCGGACCTGGCGCCACGCCGTGAATCATGAACGCGGTGAGCAGAAGGGCGGAGACCGCATTGGCCGGCAGGCCCATACACAGCAGCGGCAGCAACGCGCCCGACGTGCCGGCATTGTTGGCCGTTTCCGGCCCGGCCAGCCCCTCGACCGCGCCTTTGCCGAATTGCTCGGGATAGCGGCAGAACTTGCGCTCGACCGCGTAAGACAGGAATGATGCCAGCATGGCACCGCCGCCGGGCAACACGCCGACCATGAAACCCAGCACGGTGCCGCGCGCTACCGGCATCACCGAACGCCTGACTTCCTCGCGGTTGGGCAGAAAGCCCAGCAAGGTCTTCGGCGGCGGGATCAGTTTCAGCTTGGCCAGCGGCTGGCGCGCCATCCAGAGAATTTCGGAAAAGCCGAACAACCCGATGGCCAGGGCAGTCAGATCGATGCCGCCGACCATGTCGAGGCTGCCGAAGGTCAGGCGCGGCGTCAGCGTCAGCGTCAGCGTCATGGGGTCGGCGCCGACGCAGCCCAGGGTCAAGCCGAAGCCGACCATCAGCAACACCTTGAGCAGCGGCCCGCCGGAGAAATAGGTCACGGCGGCAAGAGCCGCCAACATCAGGGCGGTGTACTGCGCCGGGCCGAAGGCGAAGACCAGCTTGGCGAGCGGCGGCGAGGCGTAGGAGATCGCGATCGTGCCGATCGTGCCGGCGATGAAAGAGCCGATTGCCGCGATGGTCAGCGCCGCCCCGGCCCGGCCGTTGCGCGCCATCATGTAGCCGTCGAGGCAGGTCACGACCGAAGAGGCCTCGCCGGGAATGCGCAGCAGCACCGACGTCGCCGTGCCGCCATAGGCGACGCCGTAATAGATGCCGCACAGCATGATCAACGCCGAGGTCACGTCCATATGGACGGTGAGCGGCATCAGGATCGCGATGGTGGCGAGCGGTCCGACGCCGGGCAAGATGCCGATCGCCGTGCCCAGGAAGGTACCGATCAGGCAGTAGAGTAGATTGGCCGGCGTGACCACGACCGAAAATCCGAGTAGGAGGTTCTCCACCACCGGCCCTCAGCGAAACAGCCTGAGGATGCTTTGCTCCAGCACCGTCGCGGGCACGCTGGCGCCGAGCAAATGATCGAAGCCGACAACGCCGGCCAGGCCGCAGAGCAGACCGAACACCAGGGCGCCGCGCCAACTCCGCCGCTCCGCCCCCCAGGTCAGCGCCAACGCCAAGAACGCGCTCATGGCGATGAAGCCGGTGAAGACCGAGGCGAGCGCCAGAAACGGCAGGGCCAGACCATAGGCCAGAAACAATCGGCGCTCAGCCGGTCCAATCTCGGTCTCGCCGTCTTCGGCCGATTTGTCCGGCGTCCTAGCCAAACCGGGAAAAAGCACGAGAAGCCCCGCAACTACGGCGCAGAAGGCGGTGGTGAGCTGGGGAAACAGTCCCGGACCGGGCCCGAGAATGCTCCAGGAATCCAGCCCCCGCGCCTGCCAGAGCAGCAGCAAGGACAGGGTAAGGTTGGCCAGAAAAGGCAGCCTTTCCTTCACTCGCCCCGGCATGGCTACCCGGCCCATGGCCCAACCCATTTGCAACTCGATCGGTTCAAAGATACCATGATCGTTGAGAAATCAACCTATCGCCGTTTGCCGGCTCTGGCACGAACCGACCGGCCCGGCGACGCTATTCCAGCCCCGAAATCGAGAGGATCGAACCCCGCTATGCCCAGATATGAGTCGCCCTACGACCCGTCGATGATGCCCAAGAACCTTGAGCATATTGTCTATGAGAAAAAGGGGCATGTCGCCTATGTCCGGATCAATCGCCCGGATGTGCGCAATGCGCTCCACTCCTACGCCTATGCCGAGCTGCGCTCATGCTGGCGCGACATCGGCATCGACCCCAACATCTATTGCGGCATCGTGACCGGCACGGGCGAGGCGTTCTGCGCCGGCCGCGACGTCAAGTTCCTGGCCCAGTACCAGGCCCAGGGCAAGCGCACGCCCCACGAGGATCCGACCAGCCCGCTATTTTTCTGGGGCGGCGGCGGCCAGCCCAGCGACGTCAGCCTGGACAAGCCGCTGATCTGCGCGCTCAACGGCTTCGCCGTCGGCGTCGGTCTGTCGCTGGCGCTGCAATGCCAGCTTCGCGTCATGGCGGATGACGCCTGGATCGGCGACACCCACACCCTGGTCGGGCGGTTGGGCGCGCCGCACAAGATCTATCAGGCGCTACCTCCGGCCATCGCGGCCTATCTGACGCTGTGCAACGGCCGGCTGAACGCCCAGGAATGCCTGCAATACGCCCTGGTCAACAAGGTCGTGCCGAAGGCGCAGCTCATGGCCGCGGCGGAAAAGTTGGCCGAGATGATCTGCATGGGCTCGCCGCTGGCGACCCAGGCCGCCGTCCGCTTGTTCCGCCTCGCCGCCGAGCAGCCCGATGCGTTGATCGCTTATGCGCGCCACCTCGACCAGGAAACCGCCGAGAGCGAAGACGGCGCCGAGGGCCCGCGCGCGTTCAAGGAGAAGCGCAAGCCCGTTTGGAAGTCGCGCTAGTACCGAAACACGGGCAAGCAGGGGACAGTCAGGCGTGAACGGTTCGTTCGGCGACCTCACGCCCCTGCTCGCCCCGCGCTCGGTCGCCGTCATCGGCGCCTCCGACCGCGAGGGCAATCTGGGCGGCCTGGCCGTGCGCTTCCTGGCCAAGTTCGGTTATGCCGGCCCGGTCTGGTCGGTCAATACCGGCCGCGCCACGGTCGCCGGCCGGCCCTGCTTTGCCAGCTTGAACGATCTGCCGACCATTCCCGACCTGGCGATCGCGGCGACGCCGGCGGAATCGGTCATCGCGGTCGTCCGGGACTGCATCGCCGCCGGAATCCCCGCCGCGATTGTTTGGGCCGGCGGCTTCGCCGAGGTGGACAATGCCGGCCGCGCGCGCCAGCGCGAATTGGAAGAAGCCTGCCGCGGCACCGCGCTCAAGCTGTGCGGCCCCAACTGCATCGGCGTGATCAACACCTCGATCGGTCTGACCGCGTCGTTCAGCTCGCTGATGACCGAACTCGACAGTTTCCGGCCGGGTTCGGTTTCCATGGTCAGCCAAAGCGGCGGCACCGCGATCACGGCCCATGCTCGCGCTCAGGAACTCGGCCTGGGCTTCCGCCTCACCATCAGCGCCGGCAACGAGGCGGTGCTCGGTATCGCCGACTATATCCGCGCGCTGATCGAAGATGACGGCACGCGCGTGATCGCCGTCTATACCGAGGGCCTGTCCGACCCGCCAGCCTTCGCCGCCGCGCTGACCGCGGCGCGCCAACGCGGCAAGCCGGTGGTCATCCTCAAGGGCGGCGCCACCGAGGTGAGCGGCCGCGCCGCCCTTGCCCATACCGGACGGCTCGCCGGCCTCGACCGCACTTATGAGGCGATTTTCCGGGAATGCGCGGCAATCCGCGTTCATTCGACGGAAGAGTTGCTGGATGTCTGCCTGCACCTCGCCGCACTCAAGCCCGAGCAATTGCCGGCAGGCAATCGCGTGCTGCTCAGCACCTTCGGCGGCGGCAGCGGCGTCATCGGCACCGATCAATGCGCACGCGAGGGGCTGACCGTGCCGCCGCTGGACGACGACATCCGCCGGCGAGTCCAACCGATCGCCTCGCCGCTCGCCTCGACCATGAACCCGATCGATCTCACGCCGGGCTCCATGACCAATCCGAAGCACCGGGCCAATCTGCCCGAAGTGTTGCGCACGCTCGCCGAGACGTCCAATGTGGACAGTATCGTTTTTATGTCGGCCGGGTTCGGTGCCCTCGCGCCCGAGCTGGTCGATATGTTCGAGGATCTGCGCCAGCGTCTGGACAAACCGATCTGCCTGAGCTGGCTGTCGCCGCCCGCCGGTATCTTGAAACGGCTCGCTGCCCGGGGCATCCGCGCCTTCGATGAACACGCCCGCGCTATCCGTGTTACCGGCCATGTCGCCCGCTATGCCCGGGATCTGCGCCACCGCATTCGCCACCGCCCGGAGCTAACGCGGCAATTCTCTTGGGGCGATTTTGTTAAATCCGGCGACGTCGTCGTGTCCGAGAATATCGCGGCTCAAATCCTCGAAGCCGCGGGATTGCCGGTTGCTAAGGGGCGGCTTGCTACATCGACCGAGGCAGCCATTCGAGCCGCCGATGAGGTCGGCTTTCCCGTCGTCCTCAAGGCTATATCGCCCGATATAACCCATCGCGCCGCTGCCGGCCTGGTTGCGCTTAACCTGGAAACGGCGGATGCGGTGGCGCGGATGGAGCAGCGGTTTCGCGCTCGCGCCGTCGAGCTTGGCGTTGGGCTCGATGGCGTCTGGGTTCAGCATATGGTCGCGGGCGGTACCGAATTGCTGGTGACCGCCTTCCGCGATCGCGAATTCGGCGTCATGGTCGGCTGCGGTATGGGCGGCGGCATGACGGAAATTATCGACGATGTCGTTTTCGCTCGCGCGCCGATCGATGCCGATGGCGCCGTCGACCTGATTGGCCAGTTGCGTACGCTGAACCGCCTGCCTCACCTGCTGTCGGACGTGCAGCGTGCGCAAGGTGCCGATTTCCTCGCTCGTTTCTCGGCTCTGGTCGCCTCTGTTCCTTGGCCGAGTTTTACCTTCGAGGTCAATCCGATCAAGCTCAGCGCGACCGGCCCAATCGCCGTCGATGGCCTACTGCTGACGGAATGACGCAACCTGAACGAGGCTGAGAGAAGCGCCGATGTATCCGCCGCCCAAAATTATCGAGACCGAGGTCTATACCCGCATGCCGGCGGAGCTGCATCGCCCCGACAAGTACTCGGCCTGGATCGAGGCGCGCGGCGCCGGCCCGCTGCATTCGTTCCTCGAAGGGCCAGCCTTCGACCGCGCCAGCAATTTCTATTGCGTCGATCTCGCCCATGGTCGGATTTTCCGCGTCGCACCGGATCGGAGCTGGTCGGTATTCGCCGAGTATGACGGCATCCCCAACGGTCTCAAAATCCACAAGGACGGACGCATCTTCGTCGCCGACCATCGCAATGGCATCCTCGTCTTCGATCCCCAGACGGGCGAGCGCAAGCTGGTTGCGGATCGGGGCGAGCGCGGGCGGTTCCTCGGGCTAAACGACCTGAGTTTCAGTTCCGATGGCGATCTCTACGTCACCGACCAGGGCAGTACGGGCTATGACAACCCCGTGGGCGCGGTCTACAAGCTCGACCGCAGCGGTGCCGTGAAACTGGTGATGACGGGTCTGCTCGGACCGAACGGGCTGGTACTCAACAAGGCCGAGACCGTGCTGCACGTTTCCACAACACGCTCCAACCAGGTCATGAGCTGCCCGCTCAAAAAAGGCCCCGACGGCCTACCGCGCACGCGCCTATTCCTTCAACTCTCGGGCAGCCCGACCGGCCCTGACGGCATGGCTGTCGACGAGGACGACAATCTGGTCGTCGTCCATGCCGGCTTTGGTACGGTCTGGGTATTCTCGGCCATGGGCGAGCCACTCTACCGGATCAAATCCTGTGCCGGCAATCGCACGACCAACGTCACCTATGGCGATCCCGATCGGCGCTCGCTGTTCATCACGGAGGCCGAGCATGGCGTCATTCTCAAGGCGCGCCTGCCCACGCCGGGCCGGCCGATGTTCGCGCTAATGTGAGGCGTTAAGGTTCCTCGACGATCAACAGGCCGTCGACGGCCATCACGCCAGCCGCGCTCCATTTGACCGGATTGATCTCCAGTACGAATCGCCGCCACGGCGCGCTCACGACCACCTGGGATAGGCGGGCGACATAGTCGGCCAGCGGGTCGAGCGGCGGCGGGTTGCGTCCCTTGGCAACGCTTGCGACCAATCGCAAGCGGCGCAACAAGACCAAAGCAGCCGCGCGGTCGAGCGGCGCGCTTGCCAGCGCCACATCGTCGATCAACTCGGTCAAATTGCCGCCGGCGCCGCATGAGATCATGAGTCCGAGCGCGGGATCGCGAAAAGCGGAGATCAGCACCTCGATGCCACTGCGCACCATGTGTTGGACATAGACGCCGTCAAGCACGGTACCTGCGGTGTTTGCCGTTTCAACCAAGCGGTCGTATGCCAGCCTAACCGCATCCTCCGTCGCGATGTCGAGCGCGACTAGGCCGGCAGCGGCGCGATGCGTCACCTTGGGCGAAATACCCTTCATGGCGACGGATAGGCCGACGGCGCGTGCCGCGTCCGCCGCCTCGCCGGGCGAGCGCGCCAGCCGCCCCGGTGCGACCGCCAGACCGGCCGCCGCCATGATACGGTGACAATCATGCTCGGCGATCACCGTACCGGCCAGGCACGGGCCGGCATGACCGGCCCAGTCGAAGTCCGGAACGGCGGCCGGCGGGCGCACCGCTACGTCGGCTTCGGCCCGATAACGAGCCAGCTTGGCCAGCACGACAATGGCGCGGGCATACTCGCCGAAGACATGGATGCCCTGGCCCAGCAAATAATCCGCCACGCCAGGCGGGCTAAGGGGCCAGGCGATACACACTGTTTTGGCACAACGCTGGCGGAAGGCGACGATCTCCCGGGCGACGTCCATGCCGCGCGTACCCATCGGGCCGAACTGAATCAGCACGGCATGGATCGCGGGATCATCGGCGATGACGTCGAGCGCCCGGCCGAAGCTGGCGAACCAATTGGGTTGGTTATAAACCTGGGGCGTCAAATCGATCGGGTTATCGATCGCGGCAATCGGCGGCACGAGCGGCTGCAAGGCCGCGCGGGTCGCCGGCGCCAATTGCGGTGTCGCCAACCCATGCCGCGCACATTGATCGGCCGAGAGCACGCCGCTGCCCCCGCCCGTGGTGACCGCCGCCACGCCCAGCCCGGCCGGAAGCCTGGTTAGATCGGTACTGGCCAGGAACAACGCCACGTCGTGCAACTCCTCCAGCGACTGAACGCGGATGACGGCCTTCTCGCGGAACACGGCTTCCCACACCCGGCCCTCGCCCGCCAGCGCGCCGGTATGGGCGGCAGCAGCCCGCGCCGCGGCAACGGTGTCGCCGCCCTTGAGAGCCACGACCGGCTTGCCCGCCGCACGCGCCGCGTCGAGCGCCGCCAGAAAACGATCGCCATCGCGCACGCCTTCCAGATAGAGCGCGATCACCTTGGTGTCGGCATCCTGTGCCAGGGCATGGATGTAGTCGGCGATGGTCAGCGTCGCCTCGTTGCCGGCGCTGATCATGTAACGGAAACCGGAGCCGGCCTGCTGGGCGAAAGCCTGGGCCATGGTGGCGAGCCCGCCGCTCTGGCTGACCATGGAGATGCAGCCGCGCGCAAGCTGGGCCGTGTCGAGCATGAAGGAAGCGAAGCTCGAAACCGCCGGCATCCATGTGTTGATGATGCCGATGCAATTGGGCCCGACGATGGCGAAACCGCTTTCCCGGCAGGCTGCTTCGAGTTTGTCCTGTAGCGCGCGGCCCTGACTGCCCACCTCAGCGAAACCGCCGGCCCAGATGACACCGAAGCGAATGCCGGAAGCCGCGCATTCCCGCACCAAGCCCGGCGCGCTGTCGGCACCGGTCGCTAGGATCGCCAGATCGGCAGGCTCGGGCAGATCGGCCAGCTTGGCCAGGCAAGGAATATCGTGCACCTCTTGGCGGCGCGGATTGACCGGCCAGATCGTACCGGGATAGCCGAATTTTTGGAGGAAATGGATCGCCACACCGCCGAGATTGCCGGGCTGATCCGAGGCGCCGACCACGGCGATCGAGCGCGGCGCCAGCAACCGCGATAAATCGCCGAAGGGCCGCGGACCGCCCTGCCCTGTCATCGCCGTGCCTCGGTGAATTTCTGGGTGAGTGGCAATTTAACACCAAAAGGGCGGACGGACCGATTGCCGACCATCGCTGGATTGCCAGCGAACGCACTCTAATCCGTACAACCCGCCGGTTCAAACCTGTCGCAGCGACACGCCGTCCGGCCAAGTTGATCAATCAACATCGTATGCTTGCCAACCCTAGAGAATCTTGACACGATCCTGGCGAATTCGGCTTGAAGAGCCGCCAAGACGCGGGAGGAAATTTATGAACTGGTTCCGTCAGGTTTCCAAGGTTGCGCTGACCCTGGCCGCCGCGCTGTCGATCGGCGCCGCGGGTGCGCAAACTTTCCCGGTCAAGGGCAAACCGATCACCATCATCGTGCCCTATGCCGCCGGCGGCGTGACCGATACAGGCGCGCGCATGATGGCAGCCGGCATGGAAAAGGAACTGGGCACCCCCGTCCAGATCGTCAACAAGGCCGGTGCCGCCTCCCAGCTCGGCCTGACCGAGCTGTCGCGCTCGGCGCCCGATGGCTACACCCTGTCCTATGCGGTGCTGCCGACCATCACGACCCACTATCTTGATCCCACGCGCGCCGCCGTGTACACGCGCGCGAATTTCCAGCCGATCGGCCTGCACCATCTGACCTGGATGATGCTGGCCGTGCGCACGGACAGCCCGTACAAGACGCTGCGCGATCTGGTCGAAGCCGCGCGCGCCAAGCCGGAAAGCATCAAGATCAGCGATAGCGGCTTGATGGCCGTGCCCCACAGCCAGGTGCTGATGCTGGAGCGCGCCGCCGACGTACGGTTTGCCTCGGTCCATTTCGCCGGCGGCGCGCCGTCGGTGACCGCGCTACTCGGCGGCCATGTCGACGTGCTCGCCGGTTCGACAGCGGATGCGCTGGCCAATAAGAAAACCGGCCTGTTCCGCGTGCTCGGCGTCGCAGCCGAAGCGCCGGACAGCTCGATGCCCGAGGTGCCGACCATGACATCCCAGGGCTACAACGTGTTGGCCGCATCGGCCTCCGGCATCCTGGCCCCGGCGGGCACGCCGAAGCCGGTGGTCGATGTGCTGACCGCGGCCATGAAGAAGGTCATCGCCAGTAAGGAGCACGGCGACAAGCTGGTCGAACTCGGCATCGGCGCCTATTACCGCGACCCCGAGGCCTACACGCAGTATTGGATCGATACCGAGACCCGGATGAAGCCGCTGATGCAGACCTTGAAACCGTAGAATGCGGTCATACCGGTCCGGAAAGCGCGCATCGCGTCGTCACCACTCGGCCGGCAGCGACCTTAGAATCTGAGCGGTAAATATGCGTCGCGTTCATCAGTTGACCGGCTTGGCCTGTCTGCTGCTTGCCGGGTTCCTCGGCTACAACACCTTGGCGCTCCCCTATTACACCCGATTGGGACCGGGCCCGGGTTTTTTTCCGCGCTGGCTTTGCGCCATCCTGGCAGCGCTCGCGCTCGTCATCCTCGCCCGGGCAAGTTGGAGTAAGGACGAGCCGCTTCCTTCCAATTTCTTCCCCGAGCGACGTGGCGGGCTGCGCATCGCGATCGTCATCGCCGCGCTGATCGCCGTGGCCAACACCATGTCGATCCTTGGCTTTCAGCTCGCCATGCTGGCCTTCTATTTGCTGGTGCTCGCCGCGCTCGGCCGGTGGCGCTGGATCGAGACGCCGGTGCTGGCGGTGCTCGGCAGCTTCGGCTGCTACTACGCCTTCTCCATGTGGCTGAACCAGCCGCTCCCAACCGGCCGGTTGGGGTTCTGAGAGATGGAAAGCCTGACGCTGCTGGCCGGCGGCTTTGCAATCGCGCTTGAGCCGACCAATCTGCTCTTCGCCTTGGCCGGTTGCGTGCTCGGCACGCTGGTCGGCATCTTGCCGGGCATCGGCCCAGTCGCCGGTACGGCCTTGCTGCTGCCCGCCACCTTCGCCCTGCCGCCGACCGCTGGCATCATCATGCTGTCCGCAATCTATTACGGCGCCATGTATGGCGGTACCCTGACCTCGGTACTGGTCAATGTCCCGGGCGAGGCGGCCTCGGCGATCACGTGTCTCGATGGCTATGAGATGGCCAAGCAAGGCCGCGCCGGCCCCGCTTTGGCGGTTGCCGCCATCGGCTCCTTCGTGGGTGGCATCGTCGCCACCATGGGGCTCGTGCTGCTGGCCGTACCGCTAACCAAGCTCGCCCTTCTCTTCGGTCCACCCGAATTCTTTTCCCTCATGCTGGTCGGACTATCGCTGGTCATCGGGCTTGCCGGAAAGTCCGTTCTGCTCGCCCTGGTCTCCGCCGTGCTCGGCCTGCTGATTTCCATGATCGGCATCGACCCCGTGGCCGGCGCGCCGCGCTTCGCCTTCGGCCGGCTCGAACTGATGGCCGGCATCAATGTCGTCGTGGTCGCCATGGGCGTGTTCGGCGTCGGCGAAATCTTGCTCAACCTGGAGCGCGAGATGGCGGCGACGCCGTTGAGCGCGCGCTTCCGCGATTTATTCCCGGGCCGAGACGATGTACGCCGCTCGACCATGCCCATCGTGCGCGGCACCGTCATCGGGTTTTTCCTCGGGCTGATCCCCGGTGTCGGCGCCGTGGTGCCGACCGTAATGTCTTACGTCGCAGAAAAGCGGCTGTCCAAGACGCCGGAGAAATTCGGCACCGGCATGATCGAGGGCGTCGCCGGGCCGGAGACGGCCAACAACGCCTATGCCAATGCCGCGCTGATCCCCTTGTTCACCCTGGGCATCCCCGGCTCGCCGACCGTGGCGATCATCATGGGTGCCTTCATGATGAAGGGATTGATTCCGGGCCCGTTCCTGTTCCGCGACCATGCCGACATCGCCTGGGGCGTGATTGCCAGCTTCTGCATCGGCAATTTGATGCTGCTGATCCTCAACCTGCCGCTCATCCCGCTCTGGGTGAGGCTGCTCCGGATTCCCCGGCCGATCCTGTTCTCGTTGATCCTCGGTTTCTGCGTCGTCGGCGCCTACAGCCTCAACGGCCAGATGTTCGATGTCGGAATGATGGCCGTTTTCGGCATCGTCGGTTATTTGTTCAAGAAGGCCGAGATTCCCCTGGCGCCGCTGCTGTTGACCCTCATCCTGGGCCCGCTGATGGAGCAATCGCTGCGCCAGTCGCTCGAAATCTCGCGCGGCGATTTCACGATCCTGTTCACCCGGCCGATTTCGCTCGGCCTGATCGTCACCGCTTGCGTTTTTGCCCTGGTCTCGACCATGGCGATCGCCCGGCGCGTACGCGGCGCCGATTCCGAGGTTTGAGGCTGGCGCACGCAAGCTTGCCATGCCCGCGCTTTTGGCTAACATGGGGTGAAATACCCCATGGGCGGGGCGATATCTCAAGGCCGATAAACAACGAAATAGCTTCAAGGGAGGGTACGGCAATGCAGTCTAGCAAGACATTCTATGCACTCGCAGCGGTCGCCGCGTTGGCGTCGTCTGCGCTCGCTGCGGACAACATGCAAGGCATCACGGCGACGACGATCAAGATCGGCAGTCTCGGCCCGTTCTCGGGCGAGGCCGCTGTGTTCAATCCGCTGAACTTCGGCCCCGAAGCCTATCTGCGCTATATCAACGACAAGGGCGGCATCCACGGCCGCAAATTCGAGAC
>SHVW01000097.1 GCA_009694085.1 Alphaproteobacteria bacterium | reverse complement strand
GACAGATACCGCTATCCGAGAGCCGCCTACGCCGCCAAGTTCGCCATCGTCGCCAGCATCGTCAATCTCGTCACAGGCTTTTGAAGCGGCGGAGCTTCGCCCACCTTGCCGCCGCCCTACGCCAAAGCTACTTTTGCAACAGGTCTAATCTTACAAGCCGATGAGTTTTTGGAAAAGCAGCCCCCCCTTTTCGCCGCCCCCGTTCCGCCCCATACTCTGGGGGTCCCCCGTTGAGGCGAAACGCCAATGGCCAGGAAACCCCCTGGGAAAGCTGCCGGGAAAGCCGGCAAGACGTCCGACCCCGTTGACCGCATCGTCGACGCCGCCCTAAATCTCGCGGGCGAGCGCGGTTGGCGCGGGCTGGGCCTGTCCGACATCGCTGGCGCCGCTGGCATGACGCTGGCCGAGTTGTACCGTCATTGCCGTGGCAAGGGTGCCATTCTCGACGCCTTTCGCCGGCGGATCGACGCGGCCGTGCTGGCCGGACCGGCACCGGCCGATCCCGAGGAAGGTGCGCGCGACCGGTTGTTCGACGTGCTGATGCGCCGGTTCGACGCGCTCAAACCCCACCGCGACGCCGTCGCCGCGTTGTGGCGCGAGGGCACGGGCGTGCCGTTCGGCGACCCACTGGCGGCGCTGGCTGGGCTGTGCGGCCTTGCCCGCTCCATGGCCTGGATGCTGGAAGCCGCGGGCATTTCCTCGTCGGGGCTGCTCGGCTGGCTGCGCACCAAGGGGCTGAGCGCCGTCTGGCTAGCCACCTTGCCGATCTGGCTCAAAGACGGCAGCGAGGACCTTGCCGCGACCATGGCGGCGCTCGACCGTAATTTGAAACGAGCGGAAGGCGCGCTCGGCAGCCTACCGCGCTGGCCGTTCGGCCGCGCGCGCCCCGCCGATAGCGCGGCCTGACGGTTAAGGACTCGTTATATTTTTCGGGGTATGATTAAACTTACCCTTTAAGCTGACCGTGCGTAAATGTCGATAATTACTGCATCGCAGCATAGCCGGTGAGGAGACCACCATGGCCGACCCTGTGAATCCGTTCGCTCAATTCGAAGTCGAAATGAAAAAGCTGATGGGCGGTTTCAAGATGCCGGATTTCGGCAAAATGCTCGACATGAACCAGTTCATGGACCTTCAACGCCGCAACATGGAAGCCTTTGCCGCCGCCGGTAAGTTGGCGGTCGAGGGCATGCAGGCCGTGGCCAAGCGCCAGGGCGAGCTGCTGAGCCAGATGGTTGAGGACGCCAACCGCAACATGCAGTCGGTCATGGCCGAGCGCAATCCGGACGCCCAAATGGCCCGTCAGGCCGAACTGGCGAAGGACGCCTTCGAGCGCGCGATCGCCAATCTGCGCGAAATGGGCGAAATGGTGCAGAAATCCAATACCGAGGCCTTCAACGTGCTTAACCAGCGCGCCAGCGAGAACATGGACGAGATCCGCCACCTCCTGGCCAAGAAGCCGCGCTGACCGAACGCGCAGCCGTCGGGCATGGAGGCATACCGTTTCGCCGAGGGTGCGGCACCGCTTTTGGTGTCGGCGCCCCATGTCGGAACCGACATCCCGGCCGACCTCGCCAACGGCATGACCGAGGCGGCGCTGGCGGTGCCCGACACGGATTGGCATATCGACCGGCTCTATGATTTCGCCGCCGGGCTCGGCGCGAGCACGATCTTCGCCACCCAGTCGCGCACCGTCATCGACCTCAACCGCCCGGCCGACGGCACGCAGCTTTATCCCGGCGCCAGCAACACCGAGCTGTGTCCGCTCTCGACCTTCGAGGAACAGCCGATCTATCGCGCCGGAAGAGGGCCGGACAAGGCGGAAATCGACCGGCGCGTTGCCCGGGTCTGGCGGCCCTATCACGACAAGATCGCGGCCGAACTCGCCCGCATCAAGGCGCAGCGCGGTGTCGCCCTGCTGTTCGATGCCCATTCGATCAAATCGGTCTTGCCCCGCTTCTTCCAGGGCAAGCTGCCCGATTTCAATTTGGGCTCGGGCAACGGCACGAGTTGCGCGCCCGAGCTGATGGATCGCCTGGCCGCCATCTGCCGGGGCGCCGCCGGTTACACCACGGCGGTCAACGGACGCTTCAAGGGCGGCGCCATCACGCGCCATTTCGGCCGGCCGGCCGAGAACATTCACGCCGTTCAACTCGAACTGGCGCAATCGACTTATATGAACGAGGCGCCGCCCTTCGCCTATCGCCCGGATCTGGCCGACGGGGTGCAGCCGGTCTTGAAGCGGTTGCTGGAAGCCATGCTCGATTGGGCCCGGATGCGGCGAGCATGAGCGCCGGCAATCGCGCGCTTGCCGAACTCGCTGCCGCCGCGCTGATCGGCGCCCATATGGCACGCACGCGCTATGAGAATCTACCCGACGACCTGCGTCCGCGCTCGCTCGACCAGGCCTATGCGATCCAGGTCGCATTCCAACGTCTGCTGATCCCGGACCAGGGCACGATCGCGGGCTACAAGATCGCGCTGACCAGCAAGGCGATGCAGGATTTCGTCGGCATCCATCATCCCCTGTGGGGTGCCATCTTCGCCAACCGGGTCCATCGCTCTCCGGCGCGTCTTGCCGTGGCGGACTATGTCCATCTCGGCATCGAATGCGAAATCGCGCTCAGGCTCGGCCGCGATCTCCCAGCCAGCGGCGCGCCCTATGGCGAGGCCGATGTGGCGGCGGCGGTGGAGGCGGCCATGCCGGCCTTCGAACTGGTCGAAGACCGCAACGCCGACTACAAAACACTCGACGCCTTCGGGCTGGTCGCCGACAACGCCTGGAACGCCGGTATCGTGCTCGGCCCCGAGATCGCCGATTGGCGCGCCCGCGATCTCGGCGCCGCCCATGGCAAACTCGAACTCAACGGCACCTTCGTCGGCGAAGGCCATGGCCGCGACGCGCTCGGCCATCCCGTGACGGCGCTGACCTGGCTCGCCAATGGCCTCGCCGAACGCGGCCTGGCGCTGATGGCCGGCACGATCGTCATGACCGGCAGCATCGTCACCACCAAGTTCCTCAAGGCGGGCGACCGCGCGCGCTACGTGCTCGACGGCATGGGCGAGGCTGAACTAAGCGTGGCTTAACGCCCGCACGATCGCGCCACCCCGTACCACCCCCGCACACGGATTGAATCCGATGCGATAGGCCAGTTCGGCCGGCCGGGCGATGTCCCACAGCACGAAATCGGCTGCCTTGCCCGCTTCCAGCGTGCCGTGGCTGGCGGCCAGACCGAGCGCCTTGGCGCCGTAGCGGGTGACGCCGGCCAGCGCTTCTTCCGGCGTCATGCGGAACAG
Source organism: Alphaproteobacteria bacterium (assembly GCA_009694085.1). Taxonomy (GTDB): domain Bacteria; phylum Pseudomonadota; class Alphaproteobacteria; order SHVW01; family SHVW01; genus SHVW01. Next base: position 11,453 of record SHVW01000097.1, on the reverse strand, counting down.
CGTGCAGGCCATGTTGAGCATGAGCAGCAGGGATGTGGCGGGCGAGCTGCCGGGATTGCTGTCGGTCGCCAGCGCCATGGCGACGCCATGGCGGCGGAACAGATCGAACGGCGGTAACTTGGTTTCACGCAGGAAATAGAAGGCGCCGGGCAGCAACACCGCCACCGTGCCCGAAGCCGCCATCGCCGCCACGCCGGCCTCCGAGACGAACTCCAGGTGATCGGCGGACAAGCCGCCATAGCGCGCCACCAGGGCGGCACCACCCTGGTCGGAGAGTTGCTCGGCATGAAGTTTGACCGGCAGGCCCAGCCGTTTGGCAGCGGCGAAGATACGTTCGGTTTGATCTGGCGTGAACGCGATCTTCTCGCAGAAGGCATCGACCGCATCGACCAGCCCGGCAGCCGCCGCCGCGGGCAGCACGTCCGCCGCGAGATAGTCGATATAGGCATCGGCGCGGTCGGCGTATTCGGCCGGCAGTGCGTGGGCGCCGAGGAAGCTGGTGCGCACCGTGACGGGCAGGCGGCGGCCCAGTTCGCGCGCCGCGCCCAGCATGCGCAATTCCGTGTCGCGGTCGAGCCCATAGCCCGACTTGATCTCGATCACGGTCACGCCCTCGGCCAGCAAGGGCGCGATCCGGCGCGTTGCCGAAGACACAAGCTCGTCCAAACTGGCCGCCCGCGTCGCCGTCACGGTCGAGCGGATACCGCCGCCGGCCCGCGCGATCTCCTCATAGGTGGCGCCCTTGAGCCGCAATTCGAACTCGCCGGCGCGGTCGCCGCCATGGACGATATGGGTGTGGCAATCGATCAGGCCCGGCGTGATCCAGCGCCTTTTCGCATCGTGGATAATGCGAGCCAGGCGCTCGGGCGCGCCGGGCAGATCGGCGCGCGGACCGACCCAGGCGATGCGCCCATCGGCCACGGCCAGCGCGCCATCCTCGACCGCGCCATAGCCGGACCCCGCCATGGTGGCGAGCCGTGCATTCAGCCACACCGCATCCCATTGGGCATCCCACTGGACTTTGCCGCCGGACTCCATCAGCCTTGCCTCGCTTTTCCGCTATGCTCCAGCCATGACAGCATCCGCACCCCCCACACCGCAAGCCTCGCGTCGCCTGTACGCGCCCTGCGCCCTATTGCCCCAGGGCTGGGCGGAGCGCGTGGCGATCGATGTCGACGCCGCCGGCTCGATTATCGCGGTGTCGACAAGCACGTCGCCCGATGGCGCCGAGCGTCTGGCCGGCCCTGTCTTACCCGGCATGCCTAATCTGCATTCCCATGCCTTCCAGCGCGCCATGGCCGGGCTGACCGAGCGGGCGGCATCGGGCGACGATAGTTTCTGGACCTGGCGCGAGGTGATGTACGGCTTCCTCGCCAAGCTGACGCCCGAACAAATGGAGGCGATCGCCGCCCAGCTCTATGTCGAGATGCTGAAAGCGGGCTACACGGCGGTTGGCGAGTTCCACTATGTCCATCACGATTTGGATGGGCGCCCCTATGCCGACCGCGCGGAACTGTCCGCGCGCGTCATTGCGGCGGCCAAGCAAGCCGGTATCGGCATGACCCATCTGCCCGTGCTCTATGCCTGCGGCGGATTCGGCGGCCAGGCGCCGGCCCCGGGTCAACGCCGCTTCCTCAACGACGTGCCCGGCTTCTTACGTTTGGTCGAGACGTTGCGCGCGCGCCATGCCGGCGATCCTGATATCCGCATCGGCATCGCGCCCCACAGCCTGCGCGCCGTGACCCCTGACATGCTGCGCGATGTCGTGGCGGGGCTGACAGCGATGGATGCCGGCGCGCCCATCCATGTCCACATCGCCGAGCAGGTGAAGGAAGTGGAGGACTGCCTGGTCTGGTCGGGCCAACGGCCGGTGGAATGGCTGCTGGATCACGAGGCCGTCGACCGGCGCTGGTGCTTGGTCCACGCCACCCACATGACGACGAGCGAAACCGCCGGGCTCGCGGCATCGGGCGCAGTCGCCGGCATCTGCGCCACCACCGAGGCCAATCTGGGCGACGGTTTTTTCCCCGCGCCGGACTATCTGGCGCGGCGCGGCGCCTGGGGCATCGGCTCGGACAGCCATATCTCGGTCAGCCCCGTGGAGGAGCTGCGCTGGTTCGAATACGGCCAGCGCCTGGCGCAACGCCGGCGCAACCGGCTGAGCGAGCAGCTTGCCGGCGGCGCGGCGCCATCGATCGGCGCCTTCCTCTACAAATCGGCGCTATCGGGCGGGGCGACGGCGCTCGGCCGGCTGATCGGCCGGATCGCAACGGGCGCGCGCGCCGATCTGTTGGTGCTCGACGGCGACCACCCCCAACTCACCGGCCGCAATGGCGACGCGCTGCTGGACTCCCTCGTCTTCGCCGGCAATGCCAATCCGATCGCAGACGTGATGGTGGGCGGACGCTGGGTCGTGCGGTCTGGCCGCCATGCCGGCGAGGGCGAGATCGCGGCGCGGTTCCGCCAAGCCATCGCCCAACTTGCGGCCTGACCCGGTGAGCACAGCCGCCGCGCCCCATGGTTGGCGCGCCAACCTGACCACACCGGGCCCAATCGCGTTTGCAGTCTGCTATCTCTTGGAATCGACGTCGCGGTCGATGCTGATCACGGTCATCCCGCTCCAGGCGCTCAAGCTACTGGGGTTCGCGCGCGACGTCAGCGTGCTCTACGCCGCCATCGGCCTTTTCGCCATCGCCTTCAGCATGTTCGTGCCGGTCCTGGCGCGCCGCCTGCAAAGCGGCCGGTTCTATGCGCTCGGCGGCGCACTGCTGGTGGTGGCGCCCCTGGCGCTCGCGACAGACACGCTGGCCGGGGTGGCGGCGGCCCTGTTGCTGACATCCATTTCGGGCGCCTGCCTGCTCAACGGCATCAATCTGCTGATGATGGCGCACGTCGCCAAACCTGATCTGGTGCGCGCGGAATCCTGGAAATTTTTCGGCGGCGCCACGGCCTGGCTGATCTGTCCGGTCCTCGGCGTATTCTTGTTCGAGCATGCCGCGCCGGCCTGGGCGCTCGGGCTGAGTTCGGCGGCCGGCCTCTGCCATATCCTCTACCTTGCCGCCCTTGGCCTGACCAGGGCGCCCACCGAGACAACCGAGCTGCCGGACAGCGCCCTGCGTCCCTGGCGCAATTTCGCCCGCTTCCTGGCGCAGCCGCGACTCCGGCTTGCCCTGGCGCTCAACACCGCGCGCAGCTCGTTCTGGGGCATGTTTTTCGTTTACGGTCCGATCTATGCGGTCGCCGGGGGCGAGAGCGACACGATCAGCGCCGCCCTGGTATCGGCGGGGTCGGGCACGCTTCTCCTGGCGCCCCTGTTCGGCTGGATGGCCAACCGCACGGGGGTGCGGCTGTTCACGATGGGCAGTTTTATCGCGGTCGGGGCGATGGTCGCCGCCGTCCCGCTCGCGGGCGCCAACGCCCATCTGGGCATGGTGCTCCTGATCGCGGCGACTTGCGCCGGCGTGGCGCTCGACGCGGTCGGGCAGGTGACGTTCATGCGCGCGGTGCGCAGCCGCGAGCGCCCGGAAATGGGCATGGTGTTCAGCTATTACCGCGATGCCGCGTCGCTCTTGCCACATACGGTGGCAGCGCTGCTGCTGACCTTCTTCGGCCTCAACGCCGTGTTCCTCGCCACCGCCGCCGGCATGTTCGCCTGCGCCTGGCTGGCGCGCTGGATCCCGCGGGGGATGTAGGTGGTTTCGCGGTCCCGATGGCCTGGCGTATTGTTTCACGTGAAACAAACAGCGAACTCACGCCCGCCGCGACGCGGGCACGCGAGATCGGCGGCGCCGGACGAGGCACCGACCGCTCGACAGGAGATAGATGAGGGACCCGAGCAAGCAATTGCAAGAGGGGCCCGGATTTTTTCTGGCGCGCGAGTTTGAGAGGGCGGATGAGGCGCGAGAAGGGAAGACGTTCCGGCTCTTGAAACCGCCGCCGGTCTGCTCGGTGGCCGAAGCGCTTCAATTCGCAAATAGCTGCGCGTCGGACTTTACGCGCAGCGATGGTGTCTATACGTAATATTTTGCTGCGCATGGCGCTTGTATATTGCGCGTATATGCGATTGGCGGCAGACGAAGGGAGAGCTCACTCCTAGACAATGAAGTCGGTGAAGAGGGGTCCGCGAACGCCAACGATTGTCAACACAGCGCCGCCGATAAAATTAATCGTCAAACCATTTTCGTATTCCGCGAACGAAACCACGCCCTCGTAGTACTTGGCGGGCAAGTGTAACGCAGTCAGGTCGATGGTATCGGTGCCCGCTTCAAAATCGGCGATCGTGTCGGCGCCCGCGGCGGCAGCGAAGATAAAGCGGTCGGCGCCGGCATCGCCCCATAAGAGATCGTTGCCGGCGTCGCCGATAATGGTATCGTTGCCGGCGCCGCCGATAATGGTGTCGTTGCCCACGTCGCCCTGGAGTTGGTCGTTGTTGGGGCTGCCGAAGATCAAGTCGTTACCGAAGCCGCCCGACACGGTGTCATTACCGACATCCGTGGCATTGCCGCCGACGATCGTATCATTGCCCGCGCCACCGGTAATGAGGTCGGCGTCGGCATCGCCGAAGAGCAAGTCGTTACCGTCCCCGCCATCGATGGTGTCGGCCCCAGCGTCCCCGAGAATCGAATCGTCGCCGGCGCCACCCGAGATTACATCCGTTCCAGCGGCGCCGACGAGAAAGTTGACCCCGGCGCTTCCGGTGATGGTGTCATTGTATTCGGTACCATTGACGTTCTCGATATTGGTCAAGGTATCCGTGCCGCCTAGACCATCGGTCGCAGTGCCCGTGGTCAGGTTCACGTTGACGGCCGCCGTTGCCTTGAGGGAGCCCACCCAATCGACGCCCCCGCCGCCGTCGATGGTGTCATTGCCGGCGCGGCCATCGAAGAACTCCAGTGCCGCGCCGCTGCCGGTAATGGTATCGGCAAAGATCGATCCAACGGCGCCCTCGATGTTGGTGAAGGTGTCGGTACCGCCCTCGCCATCGGTGGCTGATCCAGTGGACAAATTGATGTTCGCGGCCGAAATGGTAGCGTCTTCATAAATGATGAAGTCATTGCCGCCACCGCCATCGATGGTGTCGTTGCCGGAGCGGGCGTTGAACAGGTCGTCGCCGCTGCTTCCTTTCAGGGTGTCGGCCCCGGCCGAGCCAATAACGCCCTCGATATCCACCAACGCGTCGGTGCTACCGTGCCCATCGCGGACGGTTCCGGTGGCGAGATTGGCGTTGATGGCTGCTGGTGCATTTTGATAATCGACGTAATCAAAGCCGGCACCGCCGGAAATCGAGTCCGCGCCGGCCCCGCCGCTGAACGTGTCGTTATTGGCGCCGCCACGCAGGATGTCGGCAAAGCCCGACCCAAACAGATGTTCGAAATTCAAGATGGTGTCGGTTCCGCCATCGCCGTCGCTGGCGGTGCCGGTTCCCATATTGACCGTGACGCCAGCGGTGGCAGAGGCGAAGGAAATCGTATCGGTTCCGTTGCCACCGTTAAGCACGTCATTTCCGGCATTGCCGACTAAGAAGTCACCGCCGTCCGCGCCGGAAATGGTATCGTTGCCGCTACCGCCGCTGATGGTGTCGGCGCCGGTACCGCCTGTAATCTGGTCGGCGAAGGCGGATCCGACCACGATCTCGAAATTCGAGATGGCGTCGGTTCCGCCATCGCCGTCGCTGGCGGTGCCGGCTCCCATATTGACCGTGACGCCATTGGCGGCAGAGGCGAAGGAAACGATGTCGTTGCCCGCGCCGCCGTCGAGCACGTCATTTCCGGCATTGCCGACAATGGTATCGTTGCCCGCGCCGCCCGATAGCGTGTCGGCGCCGGTACCGCCGGTAATCTGGTCGGCGAAGGCAGATCCGACCACGATCTCGAAATTCGAGATGGCGTCGGTTCCGCCATCGCCGTCGCTGGCGGTGCCGGCTCCCATATTGACCGTGACGCCATTGGCGGCAGAGGCGAAGGAAACGATGTCGCTGCCCGCGCCGCCGTCGAGCACGTCATTTCCGGCATTGCCGACAATGGTATCGTTGCCCGCGCCGCCCGATAGCGTGTCGGCGCCGCTGCCACCGCTGATAATGTCGTTGCCGGCGCCGCCGGTGACCAGATCATTGGCCGAGCTGCCCGTAACATTCACACTCCCCGTGGTTACGGTTGAGGCATTGACGGTGATCGAGCCGGTGCTAGTGGCCTTAAAAGTCAGGGCGTTCAGGGTATTGTGGTTGTTGACGACGAAGGCTTCGTTGACGGTTACCTGGTAGTTCCGCGCATCGACGAAGGTCAGCTGCGTAATGCCGGTAATATTGGTGTAGTCGGCGAGGTCGAAGGTAAAAGGGACTCCCGATCTGAATTCGATGGTGCTGCTGCCATTGATACCGGCGCCGGCCACCGTGTCATTGGGGTTGAAGGTCGTGGCGGGGGTGAAGATGTGGCCCGTGACTAGGGTTGCCTTGTCGGAGCCGCCTAGGGTGATATTGTCATCCGCGGTGGTAAAAAAAAATTGGGCCATAAATCTCCCTTTCAGCCTTTCGCCAGGTCGAGACCGCAGTCCAGTGCAGGACCGTTGCGAGACGCCCGGCGGACGTCAACCATGCCCGCCTCGAATTCCAATGGCCGGCCTACAATGGCTGGCCTATACGTTCCCCTGCCGACACTTCGCGCGCGACCTCGCGGCCGACCCGCGCACGGCTCGGGGCCGATGTGGTTCGCTACTCCTTCATCGTGGCGGACTTGCGCCACCTACTCCTTGCCGGTCTTCCGGCGCACCTGACCCCGAATACTTGTTTCGGTTCTCCATGCAGACCGTCTTATCCGCGCGCCAGCGGTCTGGTTCTTCACCCCCGCCAACCCGCATTACGAAGACCATCACAGGTCTAATTATCCAAATATTCCGCCTTGTGAGTACTTGGACACCGCTGCTTTCCGCAGGTTACGGACAAATCCTCAGTGTCCGTAGTCCCTGAGCCACGTATCTCTTAACCCCTAAATTGCAAGGCGAACTGAACTGTGACTCATCCGGGGGGGGGGGGTCAAGCAACACAACCTTGCCTCAAGTCCCTCCAACGATCCGCCATTGCGCTCCGATAGGCCGCGCTCGCCTCGGCGCCGAAGCAGACGAACGGCCCCCGTCGGATCGAGGGTTTGGCCTTCAGAACCTCGCGCACCGTGCCGACCGCGATGCCCGTCGCGCGCCCGCCGATTTCCGGCGCATGGCCGCGGCCGCCGGCCGCGATCCCAACACTCTATCGTTCGACGTCTACGGCGCGCCGACCGAGGCGGATTCAGCTTGCAAGCGCACCACGGAGAGCCATTGAGATCACCTCGTATGGAGTTTGGAATCCGAGGCACTTGCGCGAGGTTGGCCAGCCCGGTATCATGCATATCGCAGCGAATAAACATGGAATTTTCCGATCATGATTCGTGCCGACGACGTGACCTCGCTGACGGAGTTTCAGCGCAAGACCCGCGATCACATCAAACGGCTCAAGCGCACGGGACGGCCGACTGTCTTGACCGTCAACGGCCAGGCGGAGGTGGTCGTCCAGGACGCGCGGTCCTACCAAGACTTGGTCGATCGCGCCGCCATGGGCGAGGAGCGCGAGCGATTGCGCCGTAGCATCGCCGAGTATCGCGCCGGCCGGTTCTGCGATCTGGACGATGCGCTGACCGATTTGGAGGCGAAGCATCCGGATAAGCCGACCGCGGCGCGCAAAAAGCGAGCGGTATGACCTATCGCGTCGTCGTCACGCCGGGGGCGGAGCGCGATCTCGACGATATTTTCCAGTTCATCGCACGCAACGATCCCGGTGTTGCTCGGAGATTCGCGGCCGCATTGCGCGGGCAGCTGGCGGCCCTCAAGACGTTGCCGACGTGCTGTCCGCGCGCACCCGAGGACGGCTTGGACGGCCCGGCGATTCGCCATCTCCTTCACGGCCGCCACCGGATTCTCTTCACCATGAACGGCAGAACCGCGGTTGTCCTCCAGGTTCGGCACGGTGCCCGGTTGCCCATGGGGGCACAATCGATGGGCTCGGTTCCTCGCGAGGTCCGACGCCGGGGCCTCACTCGAACTCCAGCTTATCCCTGAACTTCTCGATCGCCGCCCTGGCGCAGGCATCGTCGGCGTCGCCGCCGGGGGCGCCGGAGACGCCGATGGCGCCGACGATGGTGCCGCCCGCTTCCACCAGCACACCGCCGCCGATCACCAGCGCGCCGGTGACGAAGCGAACGCCCTCTTGGGGCATGCCGGGCTTGACGATGGCGAGGAGCGCGGTCGTGTCGGTGCGGAAGGTGATTGCGGTCCAGGCCTTGCGCGTCGCGGTGTCCGGCGTGTGCGGCCCGGCGAAGCGGTCGCGCAGCATGACCAAGGGATTGCCGAAGCGGTCGACGACCGAAACCGCAGCCTGATGGCCGTTGGCGCGGCAAGCGGCTAGCGTCGCCTGGCCCAGTTCCAAAGCCATCTCGGGGCTGAGCGATTTGAACGAAATCGTCGCCTGGCCCCAAGCGGGCGAGGTTGACAGAATGGCGACCAGGAGTGCCATGGCGCGAAATGTCATGCTGTCACCTCCTTGCGCGGCCTAGCGATCGAACAGTTCCTGCAACAAGCTCCAGAACTGCTCCTCGCCCAGATAGCCGACGATGCGGCCGATTTCGGCGCCGCCATCGACCAACACGAAGGTGGGCGTGTAGCGCACGCCCGTAATCGCTTTCAAATCTTCGGGCCGCGTCGCCCGGATGTCGACGCGGCGCAAGGGCGAGCGCCGGCCGAGTTCGGTCTTGGGATAGATCGGCGCGATCTCGCGATCCCAGCGCGCGCACCAGGGACAGCCGGGCTGGTCGAACATGATCAGCTCCGCCGCCGCCGCGCCGAGCGACAGCGCGATCAGCCCAATCGTCAGCAGGGCGCCGGCAATCCGGGACGCGATGCGCGCAAACCCACGCACGCCGGGCATGCTCACGCCACGCGCTTGATGTTGAAGGTGTAGATGCCGGCCGCCTCGGACCAATCGAGCAACTGGTGCCCGGTCGTGCGGCAGAACGCCTCGAAATCCTTGACCGCGCCGGGGTCGGTCGCGAACACTTGCAGCGTGCCGCCAACCGGCACGTCCTTCATCGCCTTCTTGGCGCGCAGGATCGGCAGCGGGCAATTCAGTCCCTTGGTATCGAGGGTGACCATGGTCATGCGCCTGCCCGCTCCTTTCGCGGCACGCCTTGTTTCGCGCGCCGCCATCGTGGTAATATTAGAGAAATAAAATATACCAGCCGCCGGCCTCGCCGCCAAGACCATAACGTTGGGAAGACAGCACCATGACTAACCTCCCCGTCAACACGCTGGTGGCGATCGCCGGGCTGCTGGCCGGGATCGTTTTCGGCGCGACCGCGCAGAAAACCAATTTCTGCACCATGGGCGCCATTTCCGACGCGGTGTTCATGGACGATTATCGGCGCCTGCGCGCCTGGCTGCTCGCCATCGCAATCGCCATTCTCGGCTCCCAGGCGCTGCACGGCCTCGGCATTGTCGACCTGAACAAATCGATCTATCTAATGCCGAGCCTGGGCTGGCTGGGCGCCATTCTGGGCGGGCTGATGTTCGGCTTCGGCATGACCATGACCGGGGGCTGCGGCAACAAAACCCTGGTGCGCTTCGGCGCGGGCAATCTGAAATCGATCGTCGTGTTCCTGTTCCTGGCGATCTCGGCCTATATGACCTTGCGCGGCTTGTTCGGCATCGTGCGTATCGAGGCCATCGAGGCGACCAACCTCAATTTGATGAAGCGCGGCTTCGCGGCCCAGGGATTGCCCGATTTGCTGACCAAGTTGGGGCTGGCAGCCGGTGCGGCGCGCTGGCTGGCCGTGGCGGCAGTGGCCGGCGGCTTGCTGATCTACTGCCTGCGCGATGCCGATTTCCGCACCTCGCCCGTCCATGTGCTGTCCGGCCTGATCGTCGGCACGCTTGTTCCGGCGGGCTGGCTGATCACCGGCGTGCTCGGCGCCGACGATTTCAACCCGGTGTCGCTCGCCTCTTTCACCTTCGTGGCGCCCACGGGCGAGGCGCTGCAATATCTGATGACCTTCACCGGGGCGACCGTCAATTTCGGCATCGCGGCGGTCGGCGGCGTGATCCTGGGCGCCTTCCTGATGGCGCGCGCGACCGGCACCTTCAAGCTCGAAGTGTTCGTCGACGCCGACGATTTTCTGCGTCATATGGCGGGCGGCGTGTTGATGGGTGCGGGCGGCGTGATGGCGCTGGGCTGCACCATCGGCCAGGGCATCACGGGCATGTCCACGCTCGCCATGGGCTCGATCATCGCGCTCGCATCTATCGGTGCCGGCGGTGTGCTCGGCATGAAATATCTGGAAGAAGGCAGCCTCAGCGGCGCGCTCCGGGCGATGGTGGCGAGGCCATAGGCGCCTTGCGGACCGCCGGGGCCAATGGCATCATCGCGCGGTAAGGTTGATCGCGCATTAAAATATGATGAAGCCACCCGCCCATCCAAAGACAAACCAAGGAGGACCCCCATGTTCAGTCGGCGCCAGATGCTTCACGGCACGATGCTTACCGGGGCCGGGTTATTGGCCAATCCGGCGTTCGAACTGGCCGGGCCCAACCAAGCGCTCGCTCAGGCTGCTGGACTGACATATGGCGCGCACCCGGACGTGTCGCCCCTGGTTCTATCGGGCCGCGACTGGACATCGAAATACAATCTGAACCTTAAATACGAATGGTTTCCATCGGCCGGCCCGGCCGATAAGGCCCTGGTCGCCGGTGAAATCGATTTCGATGCGCCCGGCGGCGGCCGTGCCGTGTCGCTACAGGCAGCGACCAAGCCCGGCGATTTCCCCATGTTCATGGGCTGGGCCTATGGCGACTATGCCGCGACACTGGTGCGGCCGGACTCGCCCTACAAGGCCATGGCCGACCTCAAGGGCAAGAAAATCGGCACGGTCGTCGGCAGCGGCTCATACATGGCGTGGCTGATCTGGCTCGACTCTCAAGGCATGTCGGCCAATGATTTCCAAATCGTCAACATGCAGGGCGGCGAGGTCGCCGGCGCCTTGGCGAGCGGGATCATCGACGGCGCGACCATCTGGGAACCCTATCCGGCCATGATGGAGCACCGCAAGATCGGCAAGATCATCGCGCTCTACGCCCAGGTCGTCTATGACGCCGTCGTCATCCAGACCCGTCGCGAAGTCATCGAGAAGAAACGCGACGCGCTCGTCCGCTTCGCCGCCGCGGCGATGGACGTCCAAGACTGGATCAAGGCCAATCCGACCGAGGCAGCGAAACTGGTTGCCAAGGGAATGACCGAGCGCGGTGCCGGCGAGACGCCATGGGAAGCGTTCGACGCGATGATCCGCCGGCTGATCTTCGCGCCCGATCTTGACCCCGTCATGCCCAGCCTCAACAAGATCGCCGACGTGTCGGTCAAACTCGGCCTGATCCGAAACCGG
>SHVW01000096.1 GCA_009694085.1 Alphaproteobacteria bacterium | reverse complement strand
TCAGATTGAACCACCGGCCATCCGCCGATACGATCCCGCGGCCAAGGCACAATCCTGCTTCCCTCTGTTTTCGATTGGTTTTTCCGGATATGACCATAGATGTGGCGGGCGTGCCGGTGACGGCGTTAGGGCTCGGCTTGGCTCTTTTGGGGCTGGCCCTAGGCGGCTGGGTCAAGGGGCTGATCGGGCTTGGTCTGCCCATGGCGGCGCTGCCCTTGCTGACCCATGTGGTCGGCTTGAAGGGTGCGATCTCGCTGCTGAGCGTGTCGATCATCGCCGTCAATATCTGGCAGGCCATCGATGGCGGCCATTTGCCGTCCATGCTGCGCCGGTTCTGGCCGGTCGCGCTTGCCATGGCGATTGGCATTGGCGTCGGCACCTGGGCGCTCAAGACGATCGACCCGCAACCGCTCTACGCCGTCGCCGGCATCGCGGTGCTGCTGGCCTTGGCGAGCAATTTGTTTCGCCCCGATATCGCGATTTCGCCTGACCTGGAGCGTTGGATCGGACCGATTGCTGGGGCGTTGGCCGGGCTGCTCGGCGGCGTATCCTCTCTATTCGGCCCGCCCCTGGTCATCTTTCTGGTCGGACTTAAGCTAACCAAGGATGAGTTTGTTGCCGCGATTGCCTTGCTTTATCTGCTCGGCGGTATCCCGCTGCTGTTCGGTCTGATGTTCCAGGGCATCATGGGCGGGGAGGCATTGGTGCTGTCCGTGCTGGCCATGCTGCCCGTGGCCGCGGGCATGCTGATCGGTCAGCGCCTACGCGCGCGCCTGGATGGGCCGCGCTTCACGAAACTGATCCTGGCCTTCATGGCGTTCTTGGCGTTCAGCCTGATCGCCAAGTCTATCTGAGGATGTGCGGTTTGATCAGGCCCGCTCGATCACCATGGCGATCCCCTGGCCGACGCCGATGCACATGCTGATCAGCGCGTAGCGGCCGCCCCGGCGTTTCAGTTCGCGCGCCGCCGTCAGCGCGATGCGCGCGCCCGAAGCGCCGAGCGGATGGCCGAGCGCGATGGCGCCGCCATTGGGGTTGACGCGGGGGTCGTCGAAGCCGATCCCGAGATCCTTGAGACAGGCCAGAACCTGGGCGGCGAAGGCCTCGTTGACCTCGATCACGTCCATATCGGCAAGCTTGAGACCGGCGCGCTCCAGCGCCTTGCGCGCGGCGGGGGCAGGGCCGATGCCCATGATGCGGGGCGGCACGCCGGCGACGGCCGAGGCGCGCAACTTGGCGATCGGCGCGAGGCCGCTGCGCTCGCCAAAGGCACGGTCGGCGACCAGGAGCGCGGCGGCGCCGTCATTGACGCCAGACGCATTGCCCGCGGTGGTCACGCCGTCCTTGTTGAGCGGGCGCAGCTTGGCCAGCTTGTCGACTGCGGAGTCCGCGCGGGGATGCTCGTCCTCGCCGACCGACACGGGGCCCGCCTTGCCGCCGGGCACGGCGACGGCCACGATCTCGTCGGCAAAAAAGCCGGCCGATTTAGCGGCAAAATACTTACTTTGAGAGCCAGCGGCGAACACGTCGGCCTGTTCGCGGGTGATCTGGTATTCGCGTGCTAGATTGTCCGCCGTCTCGGGCATGGTGTCGTTGCCGTATTGGTCGACGATCTTCGGATTGGAAAACCGCGCGCCGATGGTGGAATCGTAGATTTTCGGTTCGCGTGCATAGGCACTCTCGGCCTTGGGCATCACGAAGGGCGCGCGGCTCATACCCTCGACGCCGCCGGCGATCATGATGGTGCCCTCGCCCGAAGTTATCGCTTGGCCCGCGCTTGCCAGCGCGTTCATGCCGCTACCGCAATTGCGCTGAATGACCTGGCCGGGAACGTCGATCGGCAAATCGGCGGACAGGATGGCGTGGCGCGCGACGCAGCGGCTGTCCTCGCCGGCTTGGTTGGCGCAGCCGATGATGACGTCATCGATCGTCTTGGGATCGAGCTTGGTACGCGCGACCAATGCCCGGATGGCGTGGCCCATCAGGTCGTCGACGCGCACGCCCGCGAGCTTGCCGGCGTAGCGGCCGAAAGGCGTACGCACGCCGTCATAGATATAGGCGTCGAGCATGAACGGGGCCTCCTGTCAGGGGATTGCCCCGCATGTTTGGCAAATCGGCGCGCGGGAATCCAGGGTTTTGTTGAAACCGCGCGCCGATCCGCTTGTTTCTTAGCCCAGCAATTGAAGGAAGATCAAGACCATGCCGACGACCGCCACGGCAAAGGCACCCGTGCGCAGCCAGGGAATGCCCGCGAGATAAATTCCCGCATAGGCCAGCCGGGCCCAGAAGAAAAGCTGAGCGCCGAGAACCGTCATGGCGTTGTTCTTGCCCATGAGTTGGACCGCCAGGACGAGGATGGCGAACAGCAGCAGATTCTCTAGCATGTTCCGGTGCGCGCGATGGGCGCGCCCGGCCCAGCCGGTGATCTCCGGCATATTTTCGCGATTGTCGGCCAGCATGGGCAGGCCGACTTGCATGGTGGCACCGGAGGCGGCGATCACAACTTGGACGAAGGTGAGGGCAACGGACCAAACGAGTAGGGAAAGTTCAACGCTCATGACGCGCTCCTTTTTATCACGCCGGGCTGGGAGAGGATAGGCGCGGCGGCGGCCCGTCGCCGCCGACCTCGCGCGATCGAACGATCTCAGGCAGAAGACGATCGGTCACGCGCTCCACGTCGATCTCGGGCCGGGTGGCATAGATCCGGGCGGCGGCGGTAAGCGAGAGGCGGTAATCGCCGTCGCGCCACAGCCGGTCGAGCGCACGGTTCCGGTTCATGCGGGTTCCACCACCATCAGCCAGTCCACGGCTGTTGCGCCATCGGGATCGGCGATCACCGGGTTGAGGTCGAGTTCCACCAGCCGGTCGCCGGCACCGGCGCCGAAGCGCGAGACGGCGGCGACCAGTTCGGCCAGCGCCGCCTCATCCACCGCCGGCTTGCCGCGCGCGCCGCGCAGAACAGCCTTGCCCTTGAGATCCTCGATCATGACGCGGACCTCGTCCGGCGATACCGGTGCGGCGCGGAAAGCGACGTCCTTCAAGACCTCGACGAAAATGCCGCCCAGTCCCAGCATGATCACGGGGCCAAAGGCGGGATCGCGCCTATACCCGATGACCATTTCGACGCCGGGCGACGCCATGGGTTGCACGACCACGCCATCGATGCGAACGCCGGGTTTGCGCACGGTCACATCGGCGATCAAGTCGCGCGCCGCCGCCGTTACCTCTTCGCCGGTGAGCCCGAGGCGAACGCCTGAAACTTCCGTCTTGTGCGCGATATCGGGCGATTCGATCTTGAGTGCAACGGAACGGGCGAGTTGTCCTGCAATGCGCCCGGCATCCTCGGGCGTCTTCGCCAGTTCAGCCGGCGCCAGGATCACACCGGCCGCCCGAAGCAGCGATTGCGCCGCCAGGGTTGGCACGACGCCGCCGCTCCGATGAAAATCGCTTGGCAGCGCGCGGCCCGGCGTGGGCGACGGCGCTAGGCGCTGCTTCGTATCGGCATAACGGGCAAGCGCTTGCGCCGCCTCGACGGCGGGATCGGCGCCGCGCATGACGCAGACGCCGCGCTCGCGTAGGCCCGTCAGCGCCTTGTCCGAGGCGGCGACCCAAACGATGATCAGCGGTTTGGCCGTATTTGCGCGGGCCTGGGCGAACAACTCCACCAGCATGTCCACATGAGCGTCCATCAACTGCATCCACACGATGCCGATATGGACGCCGGGGTCGGCCATGACGGCATCGATGCTGTCGCGCAGGATCGATGGCTGGGCCAGGAACTGGGCGGTTACATCGACCGGATTGGCGATCGATCCGAAGGCGGGCACGATCTGGCGTAGCCGAGCCTGGGTCGCCGCCGTCAATGTCGGGATGGTCAAGCCCAGTTCGGCCGCGCGATCGGCGATCAGCACGCCGGCGCCGCCGGACTGGGTGACCACGCCGATGCCCTTGCCCTCTGGCAGCGGGCAATAGGCGAAGGCCTCGACGAAGTCGAGCATCTGCTCCTCGTTGACCGCGCGGATCAGCCCGGTCTGGCGTGCGATGCCGTCGAACACGCGGTCCTCGACGGCAAGAGAGCCGGTGTGGGAGGCGGCGGCCCGCGCGCCCGCCTCGGTGCGCCCGACCTTGACCACCACGATCGGCTTGCCCTGCTTGAGGGCGCCGGCAGCCATGGCGATCATGGCGCGGCCGTCCTTCATGCCTTCGAGATAGCCGCAGCCGACCCGGATGCGGTCGTCGGCCAGCATGGCGGCCATAACTTCGGGGAAAGCCAGATCGGCCTCGTTGCCGGTATTGACGAAATAGCCCAGGTTGAGCTGGCGGCGCCGGCACAAGGCGGCGATCGCCGTGCCGAAGGCGCCGGATTGGGTGGCAAACGCAACGGGGCCAGGCGCCACGGGCCCGCTGGGATACTGGCTGAAGGTCGCCATGACCGCATCGAAGGAATTGAGCAGGCCCAGGGTGTTGGGCCCGACCACGCGGATGCTGTGCTTGCGTGCCATGGCGAGCATGCGCGCCTCCATGGCGCGGCCGTCCTCGCCCATCTCGGCGAAGCCGGAACTGAACACGACGGCCGCCGGCACGCCCTTGGCGCCGAGTTGATCCAGCGTCGCCTCGACATCGCGCGCGGGCACTGCGACAATCGCCAGATCGACCGGGCCGGGCAGGGCGGAGATGCTGGGGTAGCAACGCAACCCGGCGATCTCCGGGTATTTCGGATTGATCGGGTAGATCGGACCCTTGTAGCCTTTGTCGAGCAGGAATTTGAGCGGCCGGCCGCCCAGCTTGTCCAGATCGGCGGATGCGCCGACCAGGGCGATCGATGCGGGAGCGAGCAAGGCCTTGAGCGAGTCGGGCATAACGGGTCCGGTAAGGTGGCGAATGGGGAGGGCAGAGTGCCGGGAATGATGCGCCAAGTCGAGAGCCGGAGCCGCGGATGAGTACGCCGATCATGGCCGTCGATCGGCTCGAACTGCGCGTGCTGGTCGACAACGTCACCGACAGCCTGTCCAGCAATCCCCCCTTCGTGCAGCCGGAATGGGCGGGGATACGCGCGGCCGGCATGGCGGAGATTTCGGGCGAGTGCCTGTGCTGCGCCAATCATGGCTTGGCCATCGTGGCGATGATCGAAGCGGCCGGCGCACGCCGGAGCTTGCTATTCGACGGCGGGCCCGAGGGCTATGCGGTGCAGCGCAACGGCTTCCGCCTCGGCATCGATTTCGGCGCGATCGAGGCGGCCGTGCTGTCCCACGGCCATTGGGACCATGCCGGCGGCTTGCCCATGGCGTTGTCCCTGATGCGCCAGGCCAATTCCGCCCGCACCCCCGCCATGCATGTCCATCCCGACATGTTCCGCCAACGCGGCAGTCTGGGCCCCGACGGCTCCGTGTTGCCGCACAAACCGATCCCCACGGCGGCCGAAATGGAGAGTATCGGCGCGCGGGTTGTGGCAAACGCCACGCCAACCACGGCGCTGGATGGCACGGTTTGGCTGAGCGGCGAAGTGCCGCGGGTGACGCCCTATGAGACCGGCGTGCTCAACCATGTTCGGCGCGCCCTGGACGGCAAGGGGTGGGAGCCCGATCCCCTGATCACGGATGAGCGCTATATCGCCGTGCATGTCAGGGGCAAGGGCCTGGTCGTGCTGACCGCGTGTTCCCATGCCGGGGTAGTCAATGTGCTGACCGACGCGCAACGGAATTTTCCCGACCTGCCGCTCCATGCCGTGATCGGCGGGCTGCATCTATCGGGCGCCACGGAAACCCGCATTCCCGAAACCGTCCGCGACCTCGCCCAGTTCGGATTGACCCATATCGTGCCCGCCCACTGCACGGGCTGGCGCGCGGTGGTGGCACTGGTCGGCGCCTTCGGCGAGCCGGCCGTTGCGCCCGCCGCCGTGGGTAAGCGCTTCGTGTTTTAGCGGATGACCGATTCCCTCTTGCTGCCGGTGCTGATCTTCGCCGCCGCCGTCCTCTATTCCGCCGTCGGCCATGGTGGCGCGTCGGGCTATCTCGCCGCCATGGCGCTGATCGGCGTGGCGCCCGAGGCGATGCGGCCGATCGCGTTGATCCTGAATGTGCCGGTCGCCTCGATCGCGGTTATCCGCTTCGCGCGCGCCGGCAATTTCGTCTGGGCCACGTTCTGGCCATTCGTCGTCACCTCTATGCCCGCAGCGTTCCTGGGCGGCTGGCTCAACCTGCCCACGGCGGTGTTCAAGCCGGTGGTCGGCGCGATCCTGTTGATCGCGGCCATCGACCTGTTCCACTCCGCCGGTCGTGCGGCATCGGGTGAGGCAGGTCAGTCGGTGCGCCCGGTGCCGCCGGCCGCCGGGATTGCCATCGGCGCCGGAATCGGCTTGCTCTCCGGCTTGACCGGCACCGGCGGCGGCGTCTTTCTCAGCCCGATCCTGTTGTTCGCCGCCTGGGTCACCATGCGCGGCTCGGCGGGCGTGGCCGCCGCCTTTATCCTGTGTAACTCGATCGCCGGGCTGGCCGGCACGACCTTGGCGTCGGGCGGCTTGCCCGACGGTTTGCCCGTGCTGATCGCCGTTGCCGGTTTGGGTGGGTTGATCGGCTCCCATATCGGCGCCCGCCTATTGCCCGTCGTCCTTCTGCGCCGCGTGCTGGCTCTGCTTCTCGTGATCGCGGGCTTCAAGCTGATTGCATTCTGACCCGGGCCGAATCGCCTGATCGGGTTATGGCCGGGGTTGGTCGTCTTTGTTATCGGAAACCCGCATATTTCCTGGGCTGCTTGATCCAGATACCCGTTCGCCTATGATGCCGGCCCATAAGAGCCACAGGATTGGGGGACGGATCGTGAAATCCCATGAAGCGCACGAGACCATCGAGGAGACCCTGGAGGGTCACCGCAACAAGCGCATCGCCATCCTGATCGCCATCCTCGCCGCCCTGCTGGCGGTGGCCGAGATGGGCGGGGGCAACGCCAAGCAGGACGCCCTCAACGCTAATATCAACGCCTCCAATCTCTGGTCCTTCTTCCAGGCCAAGACAATCCGCCAGACCGTGCTGCGCACGGCGGCGGAGACCATGGAGCTGGAAGCGGCCGACCTGTCGCCGCCGCGTGCCGAGGCGTTCAAGAAGCGGATCGACGCCTGGAAGGCGACGGTGGCGCGTTACGATAGTGAGCCCGATACCCAAGAGGGCCGCAAGGAGTTGATGGCGCGCGCCAAGGAGGCCGAGGCCACGCGCGACCGCGCGCTCGCCGCCGATCATGTCTTCGAGATCGGCTCGGCTAGTTTGCAACTCGGTATCGTGCTCGCCTCGGCCGCTGTGATCACCGGCGCGCTCTGGCTTGCCTTCGCCGCCATGGGGCTGGGCGCGGTGGGCGCGGTCTGCGTGGCGCTCGGTTGGTTCGCTCCGACCATGATGCAATTTTGAGGTTGGTCGCTAAATCAGGGCGAGATAAGCCGAATGTCTGGGAAGTAGCTGCGGTAACGGCCCGTATCTCGCGTGATCAGGGGGGCGTCGGCAACCACGGCATGGGCGCCAATGAAGAAATCAGGCAACATGCCGGTTCGTGTTCCGCCACGTTTCCGATACCGCTCGAAAGCCTTGCCGGCGAGGAAAAGCGCCGGCTTGGGGATGGGCTCAATCGCGATGCCCGCCGCTGCTAGCATGGCATCCAAATCTTCCATTCGAGCATAACGAACGGAAAGCTCGGCATAGACGGCATCGTTGATGGCAAGACGATCGCGCAGCTTCGCGCCATCCAGATGATGTTGCGCCCAGTCGGCCCAAGCGAGATCGTCGGTGACGATGTCGAGAAGAACGTTCGTATCGGCGAGGATCACGCGCGGCCTATTCGCCGCGTGTCAGCGCCATGATCTGATCCGTCGTCATGCCGCGTCCGGCAGACCCGCGCAGGCGCGCAAAGACGCTGCGCGGCGCCTTCGCGGCGGTCTTGAGGATGACACGCCCATCCTTCCCAAGCTCGAATTCAACGGCGCTGCCGGGCTTAATGCCGAGGTGTGTGCGGACGGGTTTCGGGATCGTGACCTGTCCCTTGCTTGTTACGGTCGTTGGCATGGCGTACCTCGGGTAATACCTATTTCTTTGACAGTAATACCCAGTACGCGAAACGTCAAACGCAGTGGCTGTGCATCACCCCCCGACCAGCTTCACCCACTCCTCCTCGCTGAGCACCTGCACGCCCAGTTCGGCCGCTTTGGTCGCCTTCGAACCGGCGTCGGCGCCGGCCACCACGTAATCGGTCTTCTTCGATACCGAGCCCGCGACCTTGGCACCCAAGGCCTCGGCGCGCGCCTTGGCCTCGGGGCGGCTCATGGTGGTCAGTGTGCCTGTGAACACGACCGTCTTGCCCGCGACCGGCGAATCGGCGGCGGCGGGTGCGGCAAAATCCTCGACCGTGATCGCAGCGGCCAGCGCGTCCAACGCGGCGCGGTTATGGGGTTCGGCGAAGAAGGCGAGGATGTCGGCCGCGACCTTGTCGCCGATCTGGTCGATGGCGACGAGGTTGCGGTAGTCGTCGCCCTCGGGATCGCCGGCCGCGCGGTCCATTGCCGCGCGCCAAGCCAGGAGCGAGCCGTAGTTACGCGCCAGCAGCTTCGCCGTGGCCTGGCCGACCTGGCGGATGCCGAGCGCGTAGATGAAGCGGTCGAGGCCGATCCGGCGGCGTTCGGCGATGGCGTCGAACAGCTTGCGCGCGGAGGTCGCGCCCCAGCCTTCGCGCGCGCTAAGCGGCGTCAGGCTGGCGCGATCCCGGGACTCCAGGGCGAATAGATCGGCCGGGCCTTTGACCGATCCGTCGTCGAAAAACAGGCGAATGCGCTCCTCGCCCAGCCCTTCGATATCGAAAGCGTCGCGCGAGACGAAATGGCGCAGGCGCTCGACAGCTTGGGCGGGACAGACGAGGCCGCCGGTACAACGCCGGATCGCCTCGCCCTCCACGCGCGGTGCGGCGCTGCCGCAATCCGGGCAGGTCTCGGGAAATTGGAACGGCGCGGAGCCCTTGGGTCGCCTGGCCTCGATCACGGCGACGATCTGGGGGATCACATCGCCCGCACGCTGGATTGTCACCGTGTCGCCCGGCCGGATATCCTTGCGCCGGATTTCGTCCTCGTTGTGTAGGGTCGCGCGGCTGACCACGACGCCGCCGACATTGACCGGCTCCAACTCGGCCACCGGCGTCAGCGCGCCGGTGCGGCCGACCTGGATGGAGATTCGATTGAGCACGGTCTGAGCCTGTTCGGCTGGAAACTTGTGGGCCAGCGCCCAGCGCGGCGCCCGGCTGACCTGACCCAGGCGCTCCTGCAAGTCGATGCGGTCGATCTTATAGACGACGCCGTCGATGTCGTAGGGCAGCTCGGCCCGGCGCTCGCCGAGGGCGCGCTGATAGGCCAGCGCCGCATCGATGCCGACGATGCGCCTGGCCTCGGGATTGATGCGAAAGCCCCAGGCCTTGAGTTGTTGCAAGAATTTCCACTGGGTATCGGCGACGGGTTGGCTGAGTTCGCCCCAGGTATAGGCGAAGAAGCTGAGCTTGCGCCCGGCCGTGATCGTCGAATCGAGATGGCGCACCGAGCCGGCCGCCGAGTTGCGCGGATTGGCGAAAACGGCTCCATCGGCCGCCTCGCGCGCCCGGTTGAGAGTGAGAAAATCGGCGCGCGTCATATAGACCTCGCCGCGCACCTCGACCACAGCGGGCGCGGCGAGATCGCGCAGCTGCTTCGGAATGTCGGCGATAGTGGCGAGATTGGCGGTGACGTCCTCGCCGACCGCGCCGTCGCCGCGCGTGGCGCCGCGGACCAGGCGGCCATGCTCGTAACGCAGCGTGGCGGAGAGGCCGTCGATCTTAGGTTCCGCCACCAGCGCGATGGCGTCGGGCTCGACCAGCTTGACGTCCTCGGGTTTGACGAAAAAGCGGCGCACCCCGGCGAAAAAGTCGCGCAAATCCACCTCGTCGAAGGCGTTTTCCAGCGACAGCATGGGCCGGGCATGGGTGACCTTGGCGAAACCTTGGGCCGGCGCCGCACCAACCGCGCCGGTTGGGCTGTCCTTGGGTTTTAGATCGGGGAAGCGGGCTTCGATGGCGAGCAGGCGACGCTTGAGCGCGTCGTAATCGGCGTCGCCGATCTTCGGCGTGTCTTTTTGATGATAGAGCAGGTCATGGCGGGCGATTTGTTCGGCCAACCGCTTCGCTTCAAGCTTCGCGGCGGCCGGTGTCAAGCGATCGACCGGCTTCTCCACTTTGGCCTTGCTCACCGGGGCGAGCCCGCGAGCAGGCTGTCCGCCGCCGCCCGCGCCTCCGCCGTGACGCGCGCGCCAGACAGCATGCGCGCGATCTCCTCGCGCCGCCCGTCATTGGCCAGGGCCTCCACGGTGGTGGCAACCGATTTACCGCCGGCGGTCTTGGCGACCCTCCAGTGATGGCCGCCGCGCGCCGCCACCTGGGGCGAATGGGTGACGACCAGAACCTGAATGCGCTTGGCCAGCCGCGCCAGGCGTTCGCCCACGGCGTCGGCAACGGCGCCGCCGATGCCGGCATCGACCTCGTCGAACACCAGGGTGGGCACGGCGGCGATCTCGGCCAGCACCACTTTGAGCGCCAGCATGAAGCGCGCGAGTTCGCCGCCCGACGCGATGCGCGCGAGCGGGCCCGAGGGCTGGCCCGGATTGGTCGCGACCTCGAAGGCGATGCGCTCCTGTCCCTCCGGCCCCCATTGGGCCTCGGCCATGGGATGGAGCACGGTATGGAACTCCGCCTTGTCCAGCTTGAGCGGCCCCAGCTCGGCGTGCACGGCGCGGTCGAGCGCCTTCGCGGTCTTGGCGCGACGCTGGCTAAGTTCGGCGGCCGCGCGCAGATAGGCTTCGCGCGTGGTCGCCTCGGCTTCGGCTAGCCGCTTGATCTGGCCGCCCCGGTCGTCGATGGCGGCGAGTTCGGCAGCGATTTTGTCGCGTAAACCGGCCAACCCGTCCACCGGCACGCTATGCTTGCGCGCGATTTCGCGCAGGCCGAACAGGCGCTCCTCGATCTGCTCCAGCCGGCGCGGCTCGGCATCGAGGCCGCGCGCCGCTTGGGCCAAGAGTTGGGTTGCCTCCGCCGTCTCCGCCGCCGCGCGGTCGAGGGCGGCCAGCACCGGGTCGAGCCGCCCGCCGGCCTTGTCGGCGATACGCGCCAAGATGCGCTGGGCCGCGGCCAGTGTCCGTTCCGCTCCCTTGTCGCCGCCGATCTCGTCCTCGGCCGCGCGCAGCGCCTCCTCGATCTTCTCCGCGTTGGCCAGCACGGTGCGCTGAGCCGCCAACTCCTGATCCTCCCCCGGCTTGGGGTCGAGGGCATCCAGTTCGCCCAGCACATGGCGCAGATAATCTTCGTCCCGGCGCGCGCGTTCGGCGGCGGTCGCGGCCTCGGTGCGCGCATCGGCGGCGGCCCGCCAGGCGCGCCAGGCCCGGCGCGCGCCATCGGCCAAATCGTCGAGCCCGCCATAGGCGTCGAGCAGGGCGCGATGGGTGGCAGGATCGAGCAGGCCGCGCTGCTCGAACTGACCCTGGATTTCCACCAGCGTGTCGCCGAGCTGGCGCAGCAATCCGACACTGACGGGTTGATCGTTGACGAAGGCCCGGCTGCGCCCATCGGCGCCGACGATGCGGCGCAGCACCAGGGGCTGCTCGGCGTCCAACCCCTGATCGGCCAGCAACGCCAGGGCGGGATGCTTGGCCGCGACCTCGAAACTGGCGCTGACCATGGCCTGATCGGCGCCATGGCGCACCAGCGCGCTATCGGCCCGCGCGCCCAAGGCGAGGCCCAGCGCATCCAACAGGATCGACTTGCCCGCCCCGGTTTCGCCGGTCAGCACGCCCAGCCCCGGTTTGAGCGCCAGGTCCAGGCGGTCGATCAGGACGACATCGCGGATGGAAAGTCCGAGCAGCATGAGCCGCTTATAGCAGAACCGCGGGGCGGCCGACGATAGGGTTGGAGGCGATGGTGCCGGGAAGAGCTTTCAACGCCGCCCATCGAACGCGCGCCGCGCCGCCAGGCTGACGAACACGGTACCGAGCAGAAACTGCGGGGCGCGTCCCAAGCGGTTGTGGCCGGCCAGCGCTATGCCAATACGGCTGGCCATCATGATGACGGCGCCATTGACGAAGATACCGATCAGGTTGAGCACGGTCGCGAGCAGCATGATCTGCAAGGCCACGGAACCTTTGTTGGGGTGCAGGAATTGCGGGAACAGCGCCAATATGAACAACGCCATCTTCGGATTGAGTAGGTTGGTGAGCAGGCCTTGCCGGAACACCTGAACGATCGAATGGCGGTTTAGCCCGGCGGTTGGCGCGAGCGCCATACTCCGGGAGCGGAACGCTCCCCAGGCCAGATAGAGCAGGTAGGCCGCACCGGCGTAGCGAATGAGGTCATAGGCGAAGGGGACGGCGAGGAACAACTGCGACAGGCCGAAGGCGGCGGCAAGCGCATGACCGTAGGTGCCGACTTGAATACCGGCGAGCGTCGCCCAGCCGGAAACTCGGCCCTGGCTCGCGCTACGGGAAGCAATCAAGAGCATGTCGGGGCCAGGCGTGGCGGTCAGCATCAGGCAGGCGACGGCGAAAAGGGCGAGGGTGGAAAGGTCCGGCACGCGGATGTCTCCTGCGTTGGGCCGGGAGAGAAGTGTAAGGGGAGGTGCGGAGAAAGCCCAACGCAAGGTCGGGCCGGAGCGCTAATCCATCTTCACTCAGCATGAGGCTTTCTGCGCTGCCCCTGAGCCTCTTACGTGCCGACCGGACGACGATGAGGCGCCACGTTATGACGGAGTTGCTTGAGGGTTACGTGCTCGCCACGTCGAATCTCCCGACTGCCGCGTTCCATGGCGGCGATTTCGTCGGTGGAGATTGGGGCGACGGGAATGCCGTCGAGGTAGAGACGGTGGGCCTGCCGGACAAGCTCCGGGCGGATTCTGTGCTCCTTCTCGGCCGCCCGGGCGACCTTGTCGACCATCATCTCAAAAAACCTTGTTGAGCATCCGTCGGTACCAGGAGACCTCATCGGGGCTGGCACCCTTGCCGGTGGCGACACCGGTTTCGCCGCCGAGCATGGCGAAGCTGTCCTGATACCAATCGCTGCCGGGGTAGTTGTGGCCGAGCACGGCGGCGGCGGCCACGGCCTCGTCGCGCACGCCGAGCGCCAGGTAGGTTTCGGTCAGGCGGTGCAGCGCCTCGGGCACATGGGTCGTGGTCTGGTAGTCCTCGACCACGCGCTTGAAGCGGTTGACGGCGCCGACGTATTGGCCGCGCTTGAGGTAGAAGCGGCCGGTCTCCATCTCCTTGCCCGCCAGATGGTCGCGGGTCAGGTCGATCTTCAGGCGCGCGTCCCGCGCGTAGCGGCTCTCGGGGAAGCGGCGCACGACTTCCTGGAGCGCGTTGAGCGCGTCGGTCGTCATCTTCTGGTCGCGACCGACGTCCACGATGCGCTCGTAGTAGGCCAGCGCCTTGATGTAGTAGGCATAGGCGACGTCGCGGTTCGAGGGGTGCAGCTCGATGAAGCGATTCACCGCCACCAGGGCCCGGTCGTACTGGTCGTTCTGGTAATGGGCATAGGCCGCCATGAGCTGGGCCTTGGTCGCCCAGGCGGAGTAGGGGTGCTGGCGCTCGACCTCCTCGAATAGCTGGGCAGCCTTGACGTAGCGCTGGTCCAGGATGGTATCGACGGCCTCGTTGTAGATGTCCTCGACCGGCCGCTCGACATAGGGCAGGTCGTCGGACGTCGAACAGGCGGCGAGCGCGAACAGGCCGATGGCGCCGATGAGGCAAGGAAGGGGAAGCCGCGGGAACGTCATCTGATGCCTGTCGCCGGAGGTTGAGCGGGTCTCGGATTGGACCGAATATACCACGGCCGTGCGCGCATCAGGCAAGGGCGGCGAGGGAGGGGTGTCGTGCCCGCCTGGTCGGGCTAAAGTTTGGCCGATTCCAGGGGAGGGCAGGATGAGTATCTGGTTCCGCGACGTTCCGTTGAGCCACGCCAATTCGCGGGGCGCGAATTCGCTGATCGGATATCTCGGCATCGAGTTGGTCGAGGTCGGCGACGACTATCTCAAGGCGCGGATGCCGGTTGACGAGCGGACGCGGCAACCCGCCCGGGGTACTGCACGGCGGCGCCTCGGTCGCCCTGGCCGAAACCTTGGCATCCTGGGCCGCGTCGTTTTGCGTCGACGGTAGCGCTCATCATTGCGTCGGGTTGGAGATCAACGCCAACCATGTTCGACCGGTCGGCGACGGTTTCGTTTACGGCGTGGCGCGACCGGTCAATCTCGGGCGGACCATCCATGTTTGGGAGGTTCGGATCAGCGATGCGCGCGACAAACTTGTCTGCGTTTCGCGGGTCACGATGGCCGTGCTGAACACACCGAACCGGTATTGATCGCACCGGTATTGATCGCCCGGGCGCTCCGCTAGACCGGCGCTTAGACCGGTACCGGCTTGACCCCGGCCGATGGCGCATCCGGCTCGAACGCATGGGCGCGGTCGGGGATCTCCACCGGGTCGGGCATGTGGGCACGGTCTAGCGTTTCCACCGCGTCGGCCATATGGGCCCGGTCGGGCGCCTTTTCCGTGGTGTCCAGCGGTTTGGCCTTCGTTGGCTTGTCGTGCTTCATGCCGCCGGACAGCGTGACCGCCTCGATCTGGCGCAGGCAGCCCGCCTTGAATTCGGGCAGCGCCTTGAGCGACACGGCCTTTTGCATCATCGTCTTCGCTTCGCCGATCATCTTGTTCTTGGTCTCGCGATCGTCGGACAACGCGGCCTGCATGGC
>SHVW01000095.1 GCA_009694085.1 Alphaproteobacteria bacterium | reverse complement strand
CCCAGCAGCTCTTCCGCCAAATCGCCGGGCAGCAGATAGACCGCGAAGAAGACGATGCCGGAGACCAAGGTCAAGGTGAACGCGCCCAGTCCGATTCGCTTCAGGATCATCGACGCGAGAGGCGACATGGCCGGTCCGATCAGGTCCGCTTCACGAGCTTCAGTTTCGCGCGCATCTCGGCCGGACCGAGCACGCGGACATTCATCGCGCTCAGGATTGTAACGGCGCGCTCCACCAATTGGGCGTTGGTCGCGAGCTGGCCGCGCGCGAGATAGATATTGTCCTCGAGCCCGACCCGGACATTGCCGCCGGCCAGCGCCGCCATCGCCACATAGGGCAACTGCATGCGGCCGAGGGAGAAGGCGGAGAATATGCAACCCTGGGGCAGATTATGCACCATCGACATCAGCGTGGTCGGATCGTCCGGTGCACCATAGGGAACGCCCATGCAGAGTTGGATCATGACGGGGTCGTCGATCAACCCCTCCTTGATCAATTGCTTGGCGAAGACAAGATGGCCGGTGTCGAACACTTCAAGCTCGGCGCGCACGCCCATGGCCCGAACCTGCCGCGCCATCTCGCGCAATATGGCCGGCGAATTGGTCATGACATAGTCGCCCTCGCCGAAATTCATGGAGCCGACATCCAGCGTGCAGATCTCCGGCTTGAGTTCGCGCACATGGGCAAGCCGCTCGGTCGCGCCGGCCATGTCGGTGCCGCGGCCGAGCGGCAAGGGCTGCTCGACGCCACCAAGCACGAGATCGCCGCCCATGCCGGCAGTCAGGTTGATGACGACATCGACACTCGACGCCCGAATACGCTCGACAACCTCGCGATAAAGGCGCGGGTCGCGCGCCGGCGCGCCGGTTCCGGGATCGCGGACGTGAATATGAACCGCCGCTGCTCCCGCGCGGGCCGCTTCGATCGCGCTATCGGCGATCTGATCGGGCGCGATCGGCACATGCGGGCTTTTGTCGGTGGTCGCGCCCGCGCCGGTCACGGCGCAGGTGACGAAGACGTCGTAGTTCATTCGTCCTCCAGAACGTCTTGCGTCACGCCGGCCGGTCGCCGCGCGCGGTGGTGCGGTGCATCCGCCGGTGCATATCGGGGCCGTAATCGATCACCACATAGTGCCAGCAGCAGCGATTGTCGAACATCACCACGTCGCCGACGCGCCAGCGATGGCGGTAGATGACCTCGGAACGCGTGCCCCAGGCATAGAGATACTCCAGGATCGGCTTGCTCTCCGCCGCCGTCATGTTCTCGAAGCGCTCGGTATAGGTGGGATTGACGAACAGCGTGCGCCGGCTGGTCACGGGATGGGTGCGCACCACGGGATGGAGCACCGGCGGCGGCATTTCGGTCACAGGCACATTATAGGCGGCGGCGTTGTTGCGCTCGATCAGCACGCGCGAGGAATGCTCGGCCATACGGCCATCGAGCAGCGCTTTCATGCCGTGTGACAGCGTGTCATAGGCAAGACACTGATTGGCGAACATGGTGTCGCCATAGCCCTCTTCGATCGCGCGGCAATGGAGCACGCTGCC
Source organism: Alphaproteobacteria bacterium (assembly GCA_009694085.1). Lineage (GTDB taxonomy): Bacteria > Pseudomonadota > Alphaproteobacteria > SHVW01 > SHVW01 > SHVW01. The sequence goes on along the minus strand of SHVW01000095.1, from coordinate 13,384 downwards.
CAGCGGCGGCGCCTCGGCGAAGGTGATGTCGGCGTGCCAGATATCGTTGCGACCGTTGAAGAACTGGCCAGCCTTGTGTTCGAGGACCAGGATTTCGGGGAAATCCGGAATCTGGGCCGAGCGATAGAGCGGGTGCTGCTCGCACGGTCCGAAGATGCGGGTGAAGGCGATCTGGCGATCCGGCGCCAAATCCTGGCCGCGGAAGACGATCACCAGGTTTTCGGCGAAGGCGCGCCGGATTTCCGTCTCGATCTCCGGGGCGATCGGTTGGGACAGATCGACGCCGCCGATTTCGGCGCCGAGGGCGCCGCACATCCGGCGCACGGATATATGACGATAATTCGATCCGGCCGCACCATCCATGGCGCTCGTCTCCCGTTTGAGTATGCCTCAAGCCTACGCTTGCGCCGCCGTCCCGGGCAATGCCGATCCGTGGCATCGCTTGGTAATGTAACGATTCATTGCAGGTTTGACGCCTGGGTCAACTTGCATCAGGCTCGCAGGCAAATTGGATCTCAGGAGGAATGTTTGACAGAGGAAACTCAGGAATTCGCTGGGCAAACCGCGATCGTGACCGGCGCGGCACGCGGGCTCGGACGGGCAATCGCCGGACTGATCGCCGGGCGCGGCGCCAGCGTTATCATGGTCGATTTGGACGGCCCCGGCGTCGACGCTGCGGCTCAAGCGTTGAGCGCAAAAGGGCTGAAGGCGAGCGGCCATAAGTGCGACGTTGCCGACGAAGGCGAGTTGATCTCGCTGCGCAAGCTGATCGAGGGGCGCGGCAATCGGCTCGACGTGCTGATCAACAATGCCGGGGGTTGGCGCTACGGCACTACGCGCGACATCACGGTGGCCGATTGGGACTGGACGTTCCGGGTCAATCTGCTCAGCATGTTCCTGGCGACCCGCACCTTCATGGACATGATGATCGCGCGCAAATACGGCCGCATCGTCAACGTCGCCTCGACCGATGCCTACCGGCCCAAGCCGAAGCTGCCGCACTATGCCGCCGCCAAGGCCGGCGTGATCAGCCTGACCAAGACGCTCGCCGACGAACTCGGACCCCATCAGGTTCTGGTCAATGCGGTCAGCCCCGGCGCGATCGCGACGGAAACGGCGAAATCCCAGGGCTGGATTGCCGAGCGCATTCCCTTCATTCCGGTCCGGCGCGCCGCGGAGCCGGAAGATATCGCGGAAGCCATCTTGTTCTTGGCTTCGCCGCGCAATCGCTATGTCGTCGGCGAAACAATCGTGGTCAATGGCGGATCGTTGATGGTCTAGCCGCCGCCGTCCAATCCTATCCAATCCACTAAACCAAGGGGAGGTAAACATGGCCAAGCATTCATCTCTGTCGCGGCGCACCTTGCTCAAGGGCGCGGCGGTCGGCACCGCGGTCGCCGGATTTCCCGCTATTCTCAAGGCGGCACCGAGCCAGCTTGTAATCGCGACCGGCGGCGGCAAACTGGAAGAGGCTTATGCCAAGGTCCATTTCGCACCCTATTCGACCAAGACAGGCATCAAGATCGTCACCGCGCCCAACACCAACGCCAAGCTCAAGGCGATGGTCGAGGCCAAGAACTACGAATGGGATCTGTGCCAGCTCCCGGCCGAATTCGCGGCGCATGCCGCGAAGCAAGGCCTGCTCGAACCGCTGGATTGGGGCCAGATGGACCGCGCGAAGATGCTGACAGGCACGGCACACGAGCATTTCGTCATGTCCGACGTGGCGGCCTACCACATCGCCTGGAACACCAAGAACGTGAAATCCGGCGCGCCCAAGGACTGGGCGGAGTTCTGGAAGGCGTCGGGCCGGCGCGGCCTATGGAAGCGTCCGTTCCAAACCATGGAAGTGGCCCTGATGGCCGATGGCGTCGCCAAGGACAAGCTCTACCCGCTCGATGTGGAGCGTGCGTTCAAGAGCCTGGACAAGATCAAGGCCTCGACCCTGTTCTGGAACACGGGCGCGCAATCCGCCCAGATCTTGATCGATGGCGAGGTCGAGGTATCCGCCACCTGGAACGGCCGCGTCCACGATCCCAAGATCGGCGGCGCGCCCGTGGACTACCACTTCAACCAGTCGCTGTTCGTGTCCGATGCCTGGGCGATCCCGAAGGGCGCGCCCAACAAGAAAGAGGCGATGGAATTCATCGCGCTCGCCATGTCGGCGCCGAACCAGGCGGCGTTCAGCACCATTATTCCTTACGGGCCGACCAACACGGCAGCGATGCCGCTAATCGATCCGAAAGTCGCGCCGGCCCTGCCGTCGTCGGCGGAAAACTATCCCAAGGGCACCTTCCTCGACGTGACCTATTGGGCCGACAATGGTGACCGCGTCGCCGAGCAGTTCAATAAGTGGATCCTATAGCCGCACCCATGGGCTTCGTGCGATCGGCCCCTTCCCCAAGTGAGGGGAGGGGCGGTCGGTGACGGAACGGGCATCCGGCGAAGCCTGGACGATGTCGCGCGGCTATGCCCGGCTGCTGGCGCTGCCGCTGCTGTTTTTGGCTGTCTTTTTCGCATGGCCGCTGCTGCGCGTGATTGTGCGTGGCTTCGTGGATCCCAGCCCGGGCCTCGCCAACTACATCCGCGTCTTCGGCGACGGCCCCTATCTTAAGGTCCTGTGGAACACAGTCGAAACTGCGGCGGTCGTGACCGTTCTGTGCCTGGCGATCGCCTATCCCGTGGCCTATGTGGCGGCGCGGCTCAGGGGGGCCTGGTTGCACCTGGCGGCAGCCGCCGTGCTGATCCCCATGTGGACCAGCGTGGTCATCCGTTCCTATGCCTGGATGGTGGTGTTTCAGCGCCAGGGCGTGCTCAACGACGCGCTGCTTGCTTTGGGGCTGACGGATACACCGATCCGGTTCCTGCCCGGATCGATCGCGGTCCATGTCGGCATGGTGCATATCATGCTGCCTTTCATGATCCTGCCTCTGATCGCCAATATGCGCGCCATCGACCGGACATTGTTGAGTGCTGCCGCCATTCTCGGCGCCAATCCGGCCATGGCGTTCCTCAAGGTGTTCCTGCCGCTGTCGCTGCCCGGCATCAATGCCGGCGTGGCGCTGGTGTTCATGACCTCGCTCGGCTTTTTCGTGACACCGGCCTTGCTGGGCGGGCCCCGGCACATGCTGGCGGCCGTGTTGATCGAGCAACAGGCCAACCAGTTGCTCAATTGGGGTATGGCTTCGGCCCTGGCCACCACGCTGCTTGTTCTGACGCTCGCCATCTATGTGTTCTACGCCCGGATCACGGGCGGTGCGGCCGGTGCCGGGGCAGGTCGCTAGGCCATGGGCGAACTCGTATCCCGTCTCGCGCGGGTCATGCTGCCCGGCCTGGCCCTGCTGATTGCGGCGTTCCTGGTGCTGCCGGCTCTCATCGTGGTGCCGCTGTCGTTCAGCAACCAAACTTATCTGTCCTTCCCGCCGCCGGGCTGGTCGCTCAAATGGTATGAGGCCATGACCACCGACCTCGCTTGGCCGCAGGCAGCGGTGAATAGCTTCTTCATCGGCGTGCCAACCGCGCTGCTCTCGTCCATTCTGGGGACCATGGCGGCGCTGGCGGTGGCGCGCGGCCGGATCGCCTGGGCGGCAACGGCCTCGGCCGTCATCGTCGCGCCCATGCTGCTGCCCCACATCATCATGGCGATCGGGCTCTATCCCGTGATGCTCGACCTCGGCCTGCTCCGCGGCTATCTCGGCGTGATCGTTTCCCATACCGTGGTCGCCATGCCGCTGGTTTTTATCACCGTGTCGGCGTCGCTGCGCACATATCCCGAAACCCTGGAGATGGCCGCCATGACCTGCGGCGCCAGCCCGTGGCCCACCTTCCGCTACGTCACCTTGCCCATGATCCGGCCGGGCGTGATGGTCGGCGCGGTGCTGGCCTTCGCGACGTCGTTCGACGAGTTGATGCTGTCGCTGTTCCTGACCGGACCGGGCACGCGCACGTTGCCGCGCCTGATCTGGGAGCAGATGAACATGTTCCTGACCCCGACCATCGCCGCGGTCGCCACCTTGATCTTCGCCTTCTCGCTGCTGTTGCTGGGCCTGGTCGCCTTGCTGCAAAACCGGGCCGGCGCCAACCCATCCTTCGCTAGGGAGTGAACAGCACCATGGGCAATCTTGCGGATCGCGTGGCCTTGATCACCGGCGCCGGCGACGGCATGGGCCGCCAGCATGCCATCCTGATGGCCGAGCGCGGCGCCGATATCGTGGTCAACGATGTGGACGGCGCCAAGGCCGAGGAAACCGCGGCAGAAGTGCGCAAGACCGGCCGGCGCGTCCAGGTCGAGGTGTGCGATGTGTCGAGCGTCGCCGCGATCGGCCGCATGGTGGCGAACGGCATCAAGGCATTGGGCCGGATCGACATTCTGGTCAACAATGCCGGCTTCGGCCGGCGCCAGCAGACCCACGAGGTCGGCGAGGCCGATTTCGACCAGATGTTCGGCGTCCATGTAAAGGGCTCGTTCTTCTGCACCCAGGCCGTGCTGCCCGGCATGAAGGAGCGCCGCCGGGGCAAGATCGTCAACATCTCCTCGATCTGGGGCATGACCGGGGCCAATGTGTCGCCCCATTATTGCGCGGCCAAGGCGGCGCTGCTGGGTGCGACCAAGGCCTGGGCCAAGGAGCTGGCGCCCTTCAACATCCACGTCAACGCGGTGGCGCCGGGCGGCGTGCTGTCGGGCGGGCCGCTCAAATTCTACACGCCCGAGCAGCTTCAAGAGCGGGCGTCGCACGTGCCGCTCAAACGCTACTGCGATCCGCGCGAGATTTCCTACGCGGTCGCATTCCTGGTCTCGCCCGAGGCGGATTTCATCACCGGTCAGGTCTTGAGTCCGAATGGCGGCGAGACCATCGTCGGCATCTAAAGTTTCATCTAGGGAGAGGTTCCATGCATTTCGGCCTGTTCAGTTTGATGGCGCAGCGGGACAAGACCACGCCCGCGCGCCAGATTTATGCCGAGACGGTCGAGCATGTGAAGCTCGCCGAACAGCTCGGCTTCGAGATCGCCTGGTTCGCCGAGCATCATTTCTCGAATTACTGCCTGTGCCCATCGCCGTTGACCATGGCCACATATCTGGCGCCCCAGACCAGCCGCATCAAGCTTGGCCCCGCCGTCATCGTGGCGCCGCTCTACGAGCCCGTGCGTATGCTGGAGGACATTGCCGTGGCCGACGTGGTGAGCGACGGCCGCCTCGTGCTTGGCTTCGGCTCGGGCTATCAGGAATACGAGTTTCAGAAATTCGGCGTCGACCTCAAGAATAGCCGCGCCATCTTCCTGGAAACCCTCGATCTGATCGAGGGTTATCTGGCGGGCGAGCCGCTGGTATTCGAGGGCCAGCACATTCGCATTCCCGAAACTTATTTCCGCGTGCGCCCGCTGCAAAAGCGGCCCGATATCTACGTCGCCGGCTTGATGAACGATCCCGTGACCCAGAAGCGGATTGCCGCCAGCGGCTACGTTCCGTTCTTCACCACCGGCTGGAACACGCTCGACATGATCAAGGAAACCCGGGACAAGGTGACCGCCACCTATGCCGAATCAGGCGGCAAGGCCGACGCCACGCCTTTCGCCATCCAGCAATACATCTTCATCACCGACGACAAGCAGGAAGCGCTGCAAGCGGCCGACGGCGCGCGCTACATCCGGCGCGTCGCCATGTCTATGCGCGGCAAATACGGCGAACTCGAAGGCTCGTTCCTCAAGGAAATCGCCGTGCCGGACGAGCCGCCGATCGAGGAGATCGCGAAACGCATGATCATCGGCAGCCCCACTGATTGCGCGGAGAAACTGGCGACCGAATTTGCCGCGCTCAAGCCGACCCATGTGAGCTGCTTCATGGCGATTCCCGGCATGACGCAGAAACAAACCCTGCGTTCCATGGAACGCTTTGCCGGGGAGGTTTTACCGCTGGTGGAAAAGCAGCTGGGTCCGCTCGCCAACATCGGCGCGCCGGTGCCGCGCCGGCAGGCGGCGTAAGGGGAGCGAAACCGGATGACGCTCCGCCGCAACCGATGCTAGCGTTGCGTCGGTTCGTATAGCTCAAGCGGAGCCTCTCATGACCTGGTCGATCGTCGCGCGCGATGCCGAAACCGGCGCCTTCGCAGTTGCCGTGACCACGCGGTTTTTCGCTGTCGGTGCGGTCTGTCCTTGGGTGATGAGCGGCGTGGGGGCGGTGTCGACCCAGGCGTTGGTCAATCCCTATCTCGGCTCGAAGGGGTTGAAGCTGTTGGCGGAGGGGATCTCGGCCGCCGACACGCTCCAGGCCTTGCTGGCAACCGATGAGGGCCGTGCGCTGCGCCAGATTCACATGATCGACAGCCGGGGTCGCACAGCCGCCCATACCGGCAGCGATTGCCTCAACTGGGCTGGCCATCGCGCGGGCGAGGGGGTTTCGGTTGCCGGCAATATCCTGGCCGGTCCGCGCGTGGTCGAGGATACGCTGGCTGCCTACCAGGCAAATCCAAAACTGCCCTTCGCCGAGCGCCTGATCGGGGCACTCGATGCCGGTCAGGCGGCGGGGGGCGACAGCCGGGGCAAACAATCCGCCGCGCTCCGCATCTTCACTAGCGAAGATTATCCGTTCCTCGATCTGCGCGTGGACGATCACGTCGAGCCCTTGGTCGAACTGCGTCGGCTCTATGAGGTCTATCAACGGGACTACGCCGTGTTCCGCCCCATCGTCCCGACCAAGGCCAACCCTACCGGCATCACCGACCGCAAGGTGATCGAGGAAATCCGGGCCAAGCGGATGCAGCGAGGCTGATCTGCGCGACCGATGGCCCACTATCTCTCGGTCTGCGCAATCTTCAAGGACGAGGCGCCCTATCTGGCGGAGTGGTTGACTTTCTACGATACGATCGGGGTCGATCACTTCTATCTCTACGACAATAGCAGCACCGACCGACCGGACCTGGTGCTCAAACCCTGGCTCGATCGCGGAAAGGTAACGCTCCATCCCTGGGCCCAGAATCCCGGTCAGCTTCGCGCTTACGGCCACTGCCTATCCTATCGCTGGCGCCAGACGCGTTGGCTGATGTTTGTCGATCTCGACGAGTTCCTGTTCTCGCCCGTCGATCCTCATCTGCCCGCCGTGCTGACGCGCTACGAGCGCTTTCCCGGCGTGGGCGCCAACTGGGTTATGTTCGGGTCTTCGGGGCATGGGACCAAGCCGGATGCGCCAGTCACGCTGGCCTATACGCGGCGCGCCGGGTTGCAATTCCGCATGGCGGAGCGGGGCATGGTGCGGCCCGGCGGCGATCCCGCCGAGGTGATGGATTACTACCCGCAATCCTGTCACATCAAAACCATCGTCGATGCCGGCCGCGCCAATACGGTCCTCACACCCCATTCCTTCGGCTATCGCGACGGTGCGCTTACCGTTGACGAAACGGGCAAACCGATTGCCTCCGCGCCCCTCTACGCCTTAACAGAGGAACCCCGGATCGAGGTGCTGCGCGTCAATCACTATTTCTCGAAATCGCTGACCGAATACCGGGCCAAGCTGTCGCGCCGGCGCGCCGACAGCGGCGAGGGTTACCCCGTGGATTGGATGTTGCTCAAGGAGCAGCGCTGCAACGCGCTTCCGGACGAAACGATCTTACCGATCGCACGCAGGGTGGCGGAGCGTTTGGCGGGAGATGCCTAACCCGCCGATCGCGCCGTCCTGCAGCGAGTATATTGCAGCCGGTAAAGCCCATAGACGACCGGGTCGGCACCGGCGGCCATGAGGCGCTCCGTCGGGATCGCCTGGCGGCACAGACGGTCGAACGGCTCGGGGTCGTCCCAGCCCTCGACCATGACAACCCAACCCGGCACCAGCGTGGCGTCGGTGCGCGCTTTCTTTTCCGCGGTCTCGATCCCGCTGGCGGCGCGATCGGCGATGCACAAATGGGCACCGGCGACGCCGGCCTCGTCGGCAAGCTTGGGCAGGATGTCATGGGTTAGCAGGCGGCGATGTTCCTCGGCGCGGTCGTCGGTCACGTCGTAACGCCAGGTCGCGATCAGCCCGCCCTGGCCGAAACCATGGCTGGTGGCGACCCGGCAAAGCGAGCGCGAGACGTTGCGGAAATGGGCAACGGTCGAGCGTGTCCACAGCGTCGGGTTGTTGAGCCGGTTGAGATAGTCGGTGCCCGACAGCACTTGCGGGCTCTCGGTCTCATAAAGCGTGAAATACTCCGGGCTGCCATGGATGGCGACATAGCGCCGGCCGCGCAGGAAGCCGGCGATACCGGCCCGTTCGGGCATATGCTCGCGACCGTGCCAGGCATAGAAGGGCGCGCGGCCCTCCGCCGTGATGTCGTTCCAGATGGCGACGACGCCTTCGCCGGCCAAACTCATGTCCGAACTCCCCTCTCTGTTATGGTACCGCGCTGAAACCGCTTGACCATAGCGCAAGCTCGATGGTGTGCTGCACCTGCATTTTCTAGGTAGGTCATGAACGCTGTTTCCCACAGCCCACCGCGACCGGGTGCCAAAGGCCGGCTCGGCCGGCGCATACAGGTCGTGGCCTATCCGGCCGCAACCTTTGCCATCCTACTGATTGCCTGGCAGGTGTTGGTCGGCGTGTTCAATGTGCCCGAATACATCCTGCCTGTGCCGACCGATTTTCTGGCCCGCTTTGTCGAGGCGCGTCAATTGCTGTGGACGCATACGCTGGTGACGTCCCAGGAAATCCTGCTGGGCTTCGGCGCCGCCACCGTCATTTCCGTGCCCTTCGCGCTGCTGATCGTCTCGGTGCCGCTGCTGGAGCGTTGCATCTATCCCGTGGTCGTCTTCTTCCAACTCGTGCCCAAGATCGCGATCGCGCCCTTGTTCATCGTCTGGTTCGGCTTCGGTCTGTTCCCGAAGGTGCTGCTGACCTTCCTGCTCTGCTTCTTCCCCATCCTGGTCGACAGCATGACCGGCTTCCGCGCGCTCGACGAGCGGCTGCTCTACATCACGCGCTCCATGGGCGCCACGCGCTGGCAGACCTTCCGTTACGTGCGTCTGCCCGCCGCCATGCCATTCATCTTTTCCGGCCTCAAGATTTCGATCGTGCTGGCCGCCACGGGGGCGATCGTCGGCGAGTTCGTCGGCGCCAATTCAGGGCTTGGCTATCTGCTGTTGCGCGGCAGCAGCTATCTCGACATGACCCTGATCTTCGCTGTGCTGGTGGCGCTCAGCGCCGTCGGTCTGCTGTTCAGCTATGCGGTCCAGGCGAGCGAACGCCTGGTCATGCCCTGGCAATACAAATCCTGACACAATCACTTCGAGGAGAAACACCATGAGATCGATCGCTATTGCCGCCGGCCTTGCCGTGGCACTCGCCGCTTCGGGGGCCGCCGGCCAAGCCAAGCAGCCAATGAAACTGATGCTCAACTTCCTGGCGGGCGGGCCGCAGGCCGGCTTTATGTACGGCAAGAAGCTTGGCTTCTACGATCAAGTCGGCATCGACCTGACGATCGAAGAGGGCAAGGGTTCGGCCACCACGGCCCAGCAGATCGCGACCGGCCAGGCCGACGTCGGCTTCGCCGATGCGCCCGCCGCCATGCAGGTCCGTTCCAAGGGTGGGCCGGTCAAGGTGATCGGGCCGATCCTGCAAACCAACGGCTTCGCCATCATCTCCCTGGAGGAGACCAGCATCCGTCAAGCCACCGATCTGATCGGCCGCACCGTCGCCGTCCAACCCGGCACGGCGCAGACCACGCTGCTCGATGCCATCTTCGCCGCCAATTCGATCGACAAGACGAAGGTGAACATCGTCAACATCGATCCGGCGGCGCTGGTCGGCACGTTGCTGGAGAAGAAGGTCCATGCCATTTTGGCCGGCGCCGATTTCCAGAGCGTGCAGATGCGCGACCGCGGCTTCAAAATCCACGACATCTTCTACCGCGATGTCGGCGTGCCCACGGTTGGGTTGGCGATCATCGCGCGCGACGACAAGCTCCAAGCCAATGCCGATCTCTATCGCCGCTTCATGTCGGCCAGTCTTAAGGGCTGGGATGCCGCGCGCAAGAACCCCGACGCCGCGTCTCAAGCCGTGGTCGATCAGTTCGCTGCCGGCAACAAATCGCAGATCCTCAAGCAGCTCCAGGTCGACCTGCTTCTGCTCTGCGCCAAGGGGTCGAAATCGCTCGGCCTGCCGCCCGACGAGAACTGGAAGATCACCTACGACCTCATGACCAAATACCTCGCCTTCCCCACGGACAAGCCGATCACCGACTACTACACAGCCGATTTCGTGCCAAAGGACGCGCCGGCCTGCTCGTGAGCAGTGCGCGCGGCGCGGCGATCGAGGCCGGCGCCGTCGTCAAGACGTTCGACACGGCGGACGGTCAGGTCCAAGCCCTCGCCGGGCTCGATTTTCGCATCGAGCCCGGTGAGTTCGTCAGCCTGATCGGTCCGTCCGGTTGCGGCAAAAGCACGCTCATGCTGATCGCTGCCGGATTGATCACGCCGACGACGGGCGAGATTCGCATCGACGGCGTCCGGCTCGACCGGCCGCTGACCGATGTCGGTATCGTGTTCCAGGACCATCTGCTGCTCGATTTCCGCACCGCCCTCGACAACATCTTGCTTCAAGCCCAGGTGCGCGGCCAACCGATGGAAGCGGCACGAATCCGCGCGCTCGACCTGCTCGGCAAACTCGGCCTAGCCGGCGCGGCCAACCGCTATCCGCGCCAGCTTTCCGGCGGCATGCGCCAGCGCGTATCGATTGCGCGCGCGCTGATCCACGAGCCCTCTGTACTGTTGATGGACGAGCCGTTCGGCGCGCTCGACGCACTGACTCGTACGCAGATGCGCCATGATATCGAGGTGCTGTGGATGGAGACGGCCAAGTCGGTTTTGTTCATCACCCACAGCATTGACGAGGCGATTGGGCTGTCCGACCGCGTGCTCGTCATGTCGGCCAGCCCCGGTCGCATCGTGGACGAGATCAAGATCGACCTGCCGCGCCCGCGCCCGGCCCATCTGGGCCAATATCCCAGCTTCGATGCCTATGCCGAGCGTATCCATGCGACGTTCCGCCGGCTTGGCGTTATCAGGTTCTAGCCGATGCGCATTCTGATCACCGGCGGCGCGGGTTTCCTTGGCCAACATGCCGCCATGCGTGCGATCCAGGCCGGGCATCATGTCGTGCTCTACGACCGCGCGGCCGCCGCGGTGGCGGGGGCCGAGGCGATTGTCGGCGACATCGCCGACCGGGGCGCGCTAGTCAGCACGATGGGCGGTCACGGCATCGATGCCGCGGTGCACTTGGCCACCCTGCTGACCGATGCGTCCGCCGCCGATCCGGTCGAAGCGACGCGGATCAACTGCGTCGGTACGGCGGCGCTGCTCGAAGCGGCACGCGTCGCCGGCCTCGCGCGCGTTGTCTATGCCAGCTCCCAGGCCGCGCTTGGCATGACCGTGCAAGCGCCCGGCGACGATGCGCCGCTGCGCCCCGCCACCGTCTACGGCGCGACCAAGGCGTTCGGCGAGCATCTGGCCCAGGCCTATGGCGATCTGGCGCCCGATATGACGCTGATCGGGTTGCGCTTCGGCTGGGTCTATGGCCCGTTCCGCGATCGCGGTTGGCGCGAGGTGCAGCAGGTAATCGAGGGCTTCGCGCGCGGTCGCGGCATCGTGCGCTGGCCCGACTGTGCCGAGCCGATCGACTGGACCTATGCCGACGATGCGGCCGACGCGATCTTGGCGGCGCTTGCCGCGCCCCAGCCGACGGCGCCGGTATTCAATGTGTGCGGCGACCGCCGTCGCATCGCCGAGGCGGTCGCCTACCTTGGCCAACGCTTTCCCGATATTCGCGCCGTCGCCTATCCCGCGCGCTTTCCCGTCTCGGCCTGGGATTTCCGCGCCGACGGCCTCGCTCGCGAACTCGGCTTCACGCCCGCTGTGAAGATGGAAGACGGCATCGATCGCTTGATCGGGTGGCTCGCCGAAAACGCCGACGTGGACGGGGCGAGCGAGCGGCTCTAGTCTCCCGCACCAGGGAGGCAACAATGCCGACGATATCGTTGCAATGACAACGACCGCGCTACCTGCGAGCGGCGACGGCGCAGCCCCTCTGCTCGACGTGCAGGGGCTGGCGACCTATTTCCATGGCGAGGACGGCACAGTGCGCGCGGTCGATGGCGTGTCCTTCGCCGTCGGCCGGGGCGGCACGCTCGGCATCGTCGGCGAGTCCGGCTGCGGCAAAAGTGTCACCTCGCTGTCGATCATGGGATTGATCCCGAAGCCGCCGGGCGAGATCGCTTCCGGCCGGGTCATGTTCGAGGGGCGCGATTTGCTCACGCTCGGCGCCGAGGAGCTGCGCGCGCTGCGCGGCAACCGGATGTCGATGATTTTCCAAGAGCCGATGACCTCGCTCAATCCGGCCTTCACCATTGGGGACCAGATCGTCGAGGGCATTCTGCGCCATCGCGGCATCGGCGAGCGCGAGGCGCGCGATCGCGCGATCGAAATGCTGAAGCTGGTGCGCATCCCCAGTCCCGAGCGGCGCATCGACGATTACCCCCACCGGATGTCCGGCGGCATGCGCCAGCGCGTCATGATCGCCATGGCGCTGGCGTGCGATCCCGCGCTTCTGATTGCCGACGAGCCGACCACCGCGCTCGATGTGACGATCCAGGCCCAGATCCTCGACCTGCTTCGGCGCCTGCGCCAGGAACTGGGCATGGCGATCGTGTTGATCACCCACGACCTCGGCGTGGTCGCCGAGCTGGCCGACGAAGTCATCGTCATGTATGCTGGACGCATCGTCGAGCGCGCCCAGGTCAAGGATCTGTTCGCCAATCCTCAACATCCCTACACGATCGGCCTCTTGGGCTCGTTGCCCAAGCTGCATCTGGAGCAGAAGCGGTTGGCCGCCATCGAGGGCGTGGTGCCTAGTCCGCTGGCTTTTCCCACGGGTTGCCGCTTCCATCCGCGCTGCCCATTCGCCGAAGCCGCATGCACGGGGGTCGAGCCGGAACTGACGCCCGTCGGGCCCGGTCATTGGGTAGCCTGCCGGCGTGCGCCGCTGGACGACCATGTCCGCTGAACCCGCACTGCTCTTAAAAGTCGATGGCCTGGTCAAGCATTTCCCCGTGCGTCGCGGGCTGTTGCAGCGTCAGGTCGGCGCGGTGCGCGCCGTCGACGGCATTTCGTTCGATCTGGCGCGCGGCGAGACCCTGGCGCTGGTGGGCGAAAGCGGCTGCGGCAAATCCACTGCCGGCCGATTGATTCTGCGCCTGATAGAGCCGACGGCTGGGCGGGTCGAGTTTGCCGGCGCCGAGGTGTTCAAGCTGAACGACCGGGACGTGCGCGCCATGCGCCGGCGCATGCAGATCATTTTCCAAGACCCCTACGCCTCGCTCAACCCGCGCATGACGGTGGGCGACATGATCGCCGAGCCGCTGATGCT
>SHVW01000094.1 GCA_009694085.1 Alphaproteobacteria bacterium | reverse complement strand
TTTCAAATGCCTCGTATGCGTGCGCGCATATCGAAAGCGGGGTGTTCAGTGTGAAGAAATCCGCACGCAAGTCGATGAACTCGCAAAATCGCACCCAGGTTCTCGCAGCGATTTTAGGAAAAATTAACAAAGTTCTACTGTAGATTACAATAAGATAGAAGATTTCAATTATTTCTTTCTTTCAAAAGGGCGTATGAGTTGATTCGCCCACATGCCCGAATTGGGTGACTTATTTCTTATTTCCGGGTCCATAAAAAATGTCAGACAATGTGAACGTCATCGACGACGGAATGCCGCACCTATGGGCGGCCCATGGCACGATGGCGATCAAAAAACTTCGACCCTTTGGCCATTCTTGGCAGTCTGTCGACCTGCTGATGCGCGCGCTCACCCGCTTTTTCACGAAGACCGTGATGGCGCTTCTTGGTTTTGCGTTATTATGGATTTTGATTTTAATTTATAATACCATTTTTCCAGTTTTATGGGAATTTTTGAGATATGTATTATTATTTATTATACCATTAATATTATTTTGGCCTATATATTGGTATTTTACTAAGGGCTGGCGGGAAACTGTTACTCTATTCAAAAATAGAGGGCCAGTAGGAAAATTGATAGCCCATATTTTGTTCTTGGCCGTTGTATTGCCATTTTTGTTAATTTATGCGTTTGGGTGTTTTTTGATTTTACTGGATTGGAAGTAGTTTCACTACATTATTTACCTTATGTTTTCGCTCAGGGCTTTGCATATAATTTCAATTGAATAGGCTGCCGGCGGCACTCCTCCGCGCGGCTGATGCACCGGGGGGCCGCTACATCGCGCATGGAATCGCGGGACAAGGCGGTTGGACTCACACTCCCTGGGTAGCTCTCCTGGACCCTGCCGTTACGACATCCGTCGAGGAAGGATTCTATATCGTCTATCTGCTCAGCTTCGGAGGGGAGCGGCTTTACCTGTCATTTAACCAGGGGTGCACATCCCTCAAAAACTCAGTTGGCATCCGAGGAGCCCGCGACGAGTTACTCCGGCGCGCCAAAATCATATGGTCTCGAATTGTCGACCAAGCAAGGCGCCTTACTCGCATCAACATGGACCTAAATGTGAAGCCCTCGGTCTGGCGGGGGAAGCTGAACAAAGTCGGAATGGTGGCGGGTGTCCAATATGACACGACGAATCTTCCTTCAGATGATGAATTGGTCTGGGACCTGCAAGAGGCATTGGCACTTTATAGCCTTTTGAACAAATCAGGTGGTTGGGCAGCCGACGACGACATCCTTCGAGAGGCAGAGGCGGACGCCGCAGGAAATTCCTTGGAGCAGGCTAAGCGCTACCGACAACATCGCGCCATCGAGCGTCAGCCGGCTCACTCCAAAAAAGTGAAGAAGCAATTAGGAACTCGATGTATGGGATGTATGTTTGAGATGAGCGAATTGTATGGTCCAATTGCAGCAGGGTTTATCGAAGCTCATCATCTGATACCGCTGTCGAGCCTCGACGACAACGAGGTGGTTCTGTTCGATCCCAAAAACGATTTCGCCGTTCTATGCCCAAATTGCCATCGCGTTATCCATCGGATGAATGATTGCAGCGACATCAATCGGCTTCGGAATTTGGTGAAAGGCGGTTCGCTAGAAAAACTTCGGTCTGCGTGATCGTGCCGCAAAATCGCGCCAGATCCCACTATCGTAAACGGCTGGGTCGATCTTTGGCATCGAATGGCAAGTCCGGCTGATCTATGAGCCTGGAGGGCCTTTTTCGCGTTTCCACTTTGCCGCCGTCAAAGAGCGCGCTTTCATTTCCCCAACTATCCCAATTCGGGCGCGTCTGCCGTCCGAAGAGCTTAAGATAGGGTCCTTTGGCGAGCCGCTCAATCCGATGAAAAACCTCGTCGGGCTTGCGACTATGTTCGCGACGCTCGTCAATAATCAATCGACGGACATCAGCCGCCAATCGCAGCGGGTTCCCACGCGTGGCCAAAAGACATTGCTCTACGTTTGCGCGCGTCCAATAGCCAAGCCCACAAAAAAAGTCCTTCTCTTTAAGGGAATTCATGTCAGCTAACTTGTTCGTTTTGCCCAATAGAAGCCGACCGTTTTAAAGCGAAATCCCCACGCTTCGATTACCTTCAATGCTTGTTGAAGAAGGGGGTCGGTAGCCCAGAGAAAAAGCGCGCAATTGTCGGCAGCATAATCTGCAACAGGTCTACTTTACAACACGGTCTAGCTAAGTCATTGCTGCAACAGCGTGAAAATCTTGTCTCCTCGTCTCTGTGCCTGAGGTTCAAATGTCTCTTCCGAAAACAAACAAGGCCCGACTCAGTGCTATGCCTTTTCCGCTCGGAGCGTGGCGATGACCGGTGACATCTGGTGTATGGACGCGGTCGCGGTGGCCGAGGCCATCCGCGCCAAGAAGATCAGCGCGCGCGAGGCGACGAAATCGGCTCTCGCCCGCATGGACCAGGTCAACGTCAAGCTCAACGCCGTCACGGTGCCGCTGGTCGACGAGGCCATGGCGGCAGCGGACGCGGCGGACAAGGCTGTGGCCTCGGGTGCCACGCTGGGTCCGCTCCACGGCGTGCCCGTCACCATCAAGGAGAATGTGGATCAGGCCGGCTGCGCCACGCCCAATGGCGTCGTCGCTTATGCCAACGTCATGGCGCGGGAGGATAGCCCGCCCGTCGCCAATTGGCGCGCCGCCGGCGCCATCATCGTCGGGCGCACGAATACGCCAGCGTTTAGCTATCGCTGGGATACCGACAACGCCCTGCGCGGGCGCACCTTCAATCCCTGGTCGCGCGCACACACCCCGGGCGGGTCGAGCGGCGGTGCGGGTTCGTCGGTGGCGGCGGGTATCGGCCATCTCGCCCACGGCAACGATTACGGCGGTTCGATCCGCTACCCCGCCTATTGCTGCGGCGTCGTCGGCCTCCGGCCCTCCCAGGGTCGCGTGCCCGCGTTCAACCCGACCGCGCCCGCGGAGCGGCCGATCACCGGCCAGCTCATGTCGGTGCAAGGTCCGCTCGGCCGGCGCGTGCGCGATGTGCGCCTCGGCCTGGCCGCCATGGCCGGGCGGGACGCGCGCGATGCCTGGTGGACGCCGGCGCCGCTGGAAGGGCCGCCCGAGCCGAAGCCGATCCGGGTGGCGTTGGCGGGCGAGTGGGGCGCGCGCAAAGTCCATGGCGATGTGGCGGCGGCGCTGCGGAGTGCCGCGAATGCGCTGACGGCGGCGGGCTACCAGGTCGAGGCGGCAGTGCCGCCCGGCATCGACCGCATCGCCGAGTTGTTTCATGCGCTTGTGGTCACGGAGATGCGGCATCTGGCGCGCGAGGTCCTGTTGCGCGATGGCGACGATGGCATCCGCACGGCCTATGGCTTCTGGTCCAAGCTGACGCCCGAGATCGGATTGGCCGATTACATGAAAGGCCTGGCCGAGCGCAATAAGTGGCTGCGGGAATGGTCGGTGTTCCAGGAGCGCTATCCCCTGGTTCTGGCGCCGGTGTCCTTGTCGCCGCCCTTCGCCATCGGCTTCGACACCACCAGCGAGGCTCGCACGGCCGAGGTGCTGGCCCAGCAGACGCCGCAATACATGGTCAATTTCCTCGGCCTGCCGGCGGTTGCGGTGCCGACAGGCGAGGCTGGCGGCCTGCCAATGGGCGTGCAAATCATCGGCCGGCGCATGCGTGAGGATATGTGCCTGGATGCGGCCGAGGCGATCGAGGCCGCAGCTGCCATGCCGACGCCGATCGATCCGCGATAGGGGGCCTATAGCCAGCCCTTACGGCGGAATAGGAGGTAGGGCAGGATGGCCGAGATCACCATCAGCGTGAGTGCGTAGGGGTAGCCCAGAAGCCATTCAAGCTCGGGCATGTGCTGAAAGTTCATGCCGTAGAGGCTGGCGACCAGGGTCGGCGGCAGGAAGATCACGGCGGCGATCGAGAATATCTTGATGATGCGGTTCTGCTCGATGTTGATCATGCCCAGCGTGGCATCGAGCAGGAAGTTGATCTTCTGGGTTTCGAAGGTGGCGTGCTCGGCCAGCGAGATCATGTCGTTGCGCAACTGCTTCATCCGCGCCTTCTGATCCTTGCCGTCCCACAGCGAACCGGCATCCAGCGTCTGCGCCAGGAAGCGGAGAAGGCGATTCAAGCTGAGCAAGCTTTCGCGCACGGTCGAATTGATGTCTTCGCTGCGGCCGAGCCCCTTGAGGACGATCTGGAGGTCGCGCCCATCGCCCACCTGCCGCCGCCTGGTCGATTCGCGTTCGTTAAAGATCGCTTGGGATAGGTTGTCCAGATCGAGCGAGACTTTCTCCAGAACGTCGGCCATCCGGTTGACGAAAGCTTCGAGTAAGGTGATCTGGACTTCGACGCCAGAGGCCGGCGGTGGCATCTGGCGCGTCACCCGCGCGGCACAGGTACCGATCGGGCGCGGGTCGGAATAGCGGAGCGTGACCAGGCGCTTGCCCGCTAGAATGAAGGTGATGGCGTCGCTGGTCGGGTTAGGATCGTCGGCGTGCGCGATGAAGGTGGCGGTCATATAGGCGGCCGCGCCCTCGGCATAGAGGCGATTGGACGGCTCGATCTCGCGCATTTCGGCGCGGGTCGGCAGTGCCAGCCCCAGATCTTTCTCGATGCGCGCCTTCTCCTCGGCTGCCGGTTCATGCAGATCGAGCCAGAGCGCGCCAGCGGGCACCGCGTCGTCGGCGCCGAGCGCCTGGCACTCGACCTTGCCGTCGCGAGGGACATAGGCGTGGATCATGTTGCGGCCGCGGCACTGGTGAGGATGGTCGGCTGCGGTTATAACCGGGAACCATGATCGGGAACAGCACCCATCGGCATAAGGCCTTGGTCACGGGGGCGACCGGGTTCGTCGGCTCGGCGTTGGCGCGCGCCTTGATTGCCGCCGGCCACGGCGTGCGCGCGCTCGCCCGGCCCGGCGGCGACCGCGCCAATCTGACCGGCCTGCCCGCCGAGATCGCCGAGGGTCGGCTGGAGGATGCGGCTTCGCTCAAGGCCGCGCTCACGGGCTGTACGGCCCTGTTCCATGTCGCGGCCGACTACCGGCTCTGGGTTCCCGATCCCGCTGCCATGCTGCGCACCAATGTGGAGGGCACGCGCGCCTTGATGCAGGCGGCCATGGCGGCGGGGATCGAGCGGATCGTCTATACCAGCAGCGTCGCCGCCTTGGGTTTGCATGGCGATGGCACGCCCGCCGACGAGACCACGCCCTCGTCGCTCGCCGATATGATCGGCCCGTATAAGCAGTCGAAATTCCTGGCCGAACAGGCCGTGTCCGAGATGGTTGCGCGGGACGGCTTGCCCGCCGTGATCGTCAATCCTTCCACGCCGATCGGCCCGCGCGACATCAAGCCGACGCCAACCGGCCGGGTTGTGCTGGAGGCCGCGCGCGGGCATATGCCGGCCTATGTCGATACCGGGTTGAACCTGGCCCATGTGGACGATGTCGCGGCCGGCCATCTCATGGCCTTCGAGCGCGGTCGGATCGGGCGACGTTATATTCTAGGCGGTGAAAACTTGACGCTCGCGGCCATGCTCGGCCAGATCGCCGAGATCGTCGGCCGGCGCCCGCCGCTCTTTGGCATACCGCGTGCAGCCATTTACCCCATCGCCGTGCTGGCAGAGACCTGGGCGCGTCTGTCCGGCCGCGAGCCCTTCGTGACGCGCGACGGCCTCAGGATGGCGGGCAAGAAGATGTTCTTCTCCAGCGCGCGAGCGGAAATCGAGCTTGGCTATCGCGCGCGCCCGGTGCGCGCGGCACTGGAAGATGCGATCGCCTGGTT
Organism: Alphaproteobacteria bacterium; assembly: GCA_009694085.1. GTDB lineage: Bacteria > Pseudomonadota > Alphaproteobacteria > SHVW01 > SHVW01 > SHVW01. Next base: position 9,333 of record SHVW01000094.1, on the reverse strand, counting down.
TCGTGGGCGCGGTTGGTGCGCATGAGCCTGGCCATCGGCATCGGCGCATTGGCGCTCGCGACCTGGATCTACCTGGTGGCCTTTCGCGCGGAGGTTTGGCGCGTGCGTCTGGACAATCCTCCCATGGCGCCCGCCGTTTGGCCCGAGGTGGTCGCCATCGTGCCCGCTCGGGACGAGGCCGAAACGATCGGTGCCGCAATCGGCTCGCTTCTGTCCCAGGATTATGGCGGACGCTTCACGATTGTTCTGGTCGACGACCACAGCAGCGATGGCACGGCAGAGATCGCGCGCCACGCTGCCGATGGTCATGCGGGTCGCTTGCACATCATCGCGGCACGTCCCCTGCCACCGGGCTGGACCGGCAAGCTCTGGGCTGTGTCGGAGGGGTTGGCGGCGGCGGAGCGTGTGGCGCCGGAGGCGCGTCATGTGCTGTTGACCGATGCCGATATCGTTCATGCCCCGGATAATTTGGCCGGGCTGGTGGCGCGCGTCGCGGCCGGTGGGCTTGACCTCGCTTCCCTGATGGTGCGGCTGCGCTGCGAAAGCCTGGCAGAGCGCTTGTTGGTTCCCGCCTTCGTCTTTTTCTTCGCCATGCTCTACCCCTTCGTCCGGGTCAATCGGGACCGCGATCCCACCGCAGCGGCGGCAGGGGGATGCATGTTGGTCCGGCGCAGTGCGCTGGCGCGCATCGGCGGGGTGCGCGCGATCCGCGACCGGCTGATCGACGATTGCGCGCTGGCCGCTGCGATCAAGCCGGGCGGGCCGATCTGGCTCGGTCTGGCCGATGGCACTCACAGCCTGCGCCGCTATGAGCGCCCGGCCGATATCTGGGCGATGGTCGCGCGCACGGCCTATACCCAGCTGCGCCACTCGCCCGTTTTGTTGCTCGGCTGCGTGCTCGCCATGACCGTGACTTATCTGGCGCCGCCCGCGCTGGCCTTGGCGGCCGACGGTTCCGCTGCGGGGCTGGGTTGGGCGGCCTGGTTCGCCATGAGCGCGTCTTACTTGCCGATGTTGCATTATTATAGTCGTTCGCCCCTCTGGGCACCGTTGCTGCCGATGGTCGCGTTGTTCTACCTGGGCGCTACACTCGAATCCGCGCGCCAGCATTGGCGAGGGCGGGGCGGGCAGTGGAAGGGTCGGGCTCAGGCAGTTTCCGCCGGACCGGGCAAGCCATGACCGCGAGTGTGGAAACGCCCTCGGGCAAAGATGCCGGCGGCGAGAATTTTCCCGTGGGCTCGCTGTTGATCCGCCCGGATCTGCGTCGGCACGTTCATGCCTTCTATCGCTTCGCGCGCCAGGGCGACGATGTTTCCGACAATCCCGATCTGGCGCCGGAGGATAAAGTCACGCGGCTTGATATCATGGCCTCCGTGGTGAGCGGCGCGCCCGGTGCCGACGATCGGCGTGCGCCCGCGGCCGCGGCCATGCGCGCCAGCTTGGCGGAAACCGGGATCGAGGCGCGCCATTGTCTCGACTTGCTCGAGGCCTTCAAGCTCGATGCCGCCAAGCTGCGCTACCGGGATTGGGACGATCTGATCGCCTATTGCCGGCTCTCCGCCATGCCCGTGGGCCGCATGGTGTTGGAACAGCACGGCGAATCTCGCGAAACCTGGCCGGCATCGGATGCGTTGTGTGCGGCGCTCCAGGTGATCAACCATCTGCAGGATTGCGGCGACGATTACCGTGCCCTCGACCGGGTCTATCTGCCCGACGATGAACTCGCTGCCGCCGGCGCTACCGTGTCCCAACTCGCCGGCCCGGTCTTAACGCCCGGCCTACGCCGCACGATCGACGCGTTGCTCGATCGCACATCGGTCCTGCTGGCCCAGGCGCGAGATCTGCCCTTGCGGGTACGCGATTGGCGATTGCGCTGCGAGACGGCGATTATCGTGGTGCTGGCGGAACGGCTGGTGCGCCTGCTACGCCGTCACGATCCGCTGGCCACCCGCGTCAAACCGACCCGACCGCAAATGCTGCGCGCCGTTCTCGCCGGGATGTGGCGCGCCCGTTTCGGTTGGCGCGCCGACGAGGACGATGCCCTCACCGAAGCGATGGCGGCGCGCGTGCGCGCCTCCGGCAGTTCTTTCTATGCCGCCATGGGCATTCTACCCCGCCCGCGCCGCACGGCCATGTATGCGATCTACGCCTTTTGCCGCGAGGTCGACGATATCGCCGATGGCGAGGCTCGGGCGGCATCGAAGCGCGCGCAGCTCGACATGTGGCGCGATGAGATCGATGCTCTCTATGACGGGAAGCCGACTCATCCCGTGGCCGTTGCGCTGCTCGAGCCGGTCCGTCGCCATCAACTGCGGCGCGAAGACTTTCTGGCCGTGATCGACGGCATGGCCATGGATGCGGCCGCCGATATCCGCGCGCCCAACGCCGCCGAACTCGATCTCTACTGCGCGCGCGTTGCCGGTGCTGTTGGGCGGCTATCGGTGCGCGCCTTCGGCGATGCCAGTGCCAGGGCCGATGAGGTGGCCGACGCCCTCGGTCGCGCCCTCCAGCTCACCAATATCCTGCGCGATCTGGACGAGGATGCCGGTCGCAACCGGCTCTATTTGCCGCGCGAGCTGTTGCAACGTCATGGCATCGATCCGGCAAGCCCGCTCACCCAGTTGCTGCGCCATCCCGCGATCCCCTTGGTCTGCGCCGAGCTGGCGGCCTCGGCCGAAGCGAGCTTCCGGCGTGCCGCCGATGCCATGGCCGGTTGCGATCGCCAAGCCATGCGCCCCGCCGCCATCATGGGCGCGGTCTATCATGCCGTGCTCGATCGCTTGCGCCTGCGCGGCTGGGGTGCGCTCGGCGAGCCGGTGTGGGTGCCGCGTGCGACCAAGCTCTGGCTGCTGCTGCGCCACGGGTTCCTGTGACCGGCACCGTCCACGTCGTCGGCGCCGGTTTGGCCGGCTTGGCGGCTGCCGTCGATCTCGTTCGCACCGGCCGCCGCGTCGCGCTTTACGAGGCGGGGCCGCAGGCCGGCGGGCGCTGCCGGTCCTATCACGATCCCGAACTGGGCTGCCGGATCGACAACGGCAACCATTTGCTGCTCTCGGGCAATCGGGCGACTCTGGCTTATCTAGATGCCATCGGTGCGGCCGATCGCTTGACCGGTCCCGATCAACCGCGATTTCCCTTTCTCGATCTTGCGCTTGGCGAGCGCTGGACCCTGGCCTTGTCGCCGGGTCGCTGGCCCGGTTGGATTTTCGATGCCGCGTCTCGCCTGCCCGGAACGGGCGCCTGGGATTATCTTCGCGCGCTCGGCTTGGCCTGGGCGGGGGCCGATGCCACGGTGGCCGAATGCCTGGCCGGTCATGGCGAGGTCTATCGCCGGCTGTGGCAGCCTTTCGCAGTCGCGGCCCTCAACACCGAAACCGAAACCGCGTCGGCCCGGCTGCTTTGGGCTGTAATGCGCGAAACCTTCGAGCGTGGCGGGTTGGCCTGCCGGCCCTTGGTCCCGCGTGTCGATCTCTCGGAAAGTCTGATCGAACCGGCGTTGATTTTTCTAGCGAGAAATCGTTGCTTAGTCAAAATGAGCGCTAGGTTGCGCCGTATCGATGCCACGAGGGATTGGGTGACTGGCCTCGACATGGGCGGTAGCACGCAAGCGATCGGCGAAGACGATGCGGTTGTCCTGGCCGTGCCCGCACCGGTTGCGGCGAGCTTGGTCGAGGGCTTGATCGTGCCGACCCAGTTCCGCGCCATCGTTAATGCCCATTACCGTATGGCTGTGCCGCGCGAGCGGGCGGGTGAGGCGGGCATTCTCGGTTTGGTCGGCGGCGTGGCCGAGTGGATTTTCGTCAAGCGCGAGGTCGTGTCCGTCACCGTCAGCGCGGCCGACCGCGTGGTCGATCGCCCGGCGGAGGAGTTGGCGCCCGCAATCTGGCGCGAGGTCGCGCGCGCGCTCGATCTTGATGCCAAAGCCATGCCGCCCGCGCGCATCGTCAAGGAACGGCGTGCCACCTTCGCGGCGACGCCGGAGCAACTGGCGCGCCGACCCGGACCTGCGACACGATGGCGCAATCTGGTGCTAGCCGGTGACTGGACCGCTACCGGCCTGCCCGGAACCATCGAGGGCGCGGTGCGTTCGGGGCAAACGGCCGCTCGTGCCCTCGCCGCAGCGTGATCGGTTGTGTTCCTCTAATCCCTTGAAATCTGTGAGCGTTTCGGCGATGATAGGATTACCTTTTAAAGATCGAAATCGACAGAGATCATGAGTTCAGCGCAGTTAGCTGATCCGGGGCCGGGGCTACGCTCCTCCCTATGGGATCGGCTCGAACGCGGCATTGAGCGTGCGGCTGGCGGGTTGATCGCCCGTCAGCAGGCTGACGGCCATTTCGTCTTCGAGTTGGAGGCGGATGCCACGATTCCGGCGGAATACATTTTGCTCCGTCACTTCCTGGGCGAGTCCGATGCGGCGCTGGAACAGCGCATCATTCCCTATTTGCGCCGAATTCAAGGCCGTCGTGGCGGTTGGCCGCTGTTCCATGACGGCGAATTCAACATCAGCGCCAGTGTGAAGGCCTATTTCGCCCTCAAAATGGCCGGCGATGCTCCGGATGCGCCGCACATGAAGCGTGCACGCCAGGCGATCCTCGATTATGGCGGCGCTGCGCGCTGCAATGTATTTACCCGCATTCAACTGGCCTTGTATGGCGAACTGCCCTGGCGCGCGGTTCCGGTCATGCCGGTCGAAATCATGCTGCTGCCGCGCTGGTTCCCGTTCCACCTGGACAAGGTGTCCTACTGGTCGCGCACGGTCCTGGTTCCACTCCTGGTGCTGATGGCGCTGCGGCCGCGGGCGCGCAATCCGCGCCGGATCGGCATCTCCGAGCTGTTTGTCACGCCGCCCGACCAGGTCGCCAATTTCTACGACATGGAGCGCCACTCCATTTGGGCGCGGCTGTTCCGCGGCCTCGATCGCGTCTTGCACATTGTCGAGCCCTGGTTTCCCAGGCCGGCGCACAGGCGCGCCACCGAGCGCGCCATCGCCTTCGTCGTCGAGCGTCTCAATGGCGAGGATGGGCTGGGCGCGATTTATCCCGCCATGGCCAATACGGTCATGATGTTCGACGCGCTCGGCTACCCGCTCGATCATCCCCACGTTGTTACCGCGCGGCGCGCCGTGGAAAAGTTGCTCATCCTCAAGGATGACGAAAGTTACTGCCAGCCCTGCGTATCTCCGGTCTGGGATAGCGGGCTCGCGGCCCATGCTCTGATGGAGGTTGGCGGTACGGCGGCAACCGCCGCGGCGCGCCAGGCCTCCGACTGGCTCCGGGATCGGCAGGTGCTCAACGTGGTCGGCGATTGGGCGGCGGCGCGACCGGGTGTGAGGCCTGGCGGCTGGGCCTTCCAATACGCCAATCCGCACTATCCCGACCTCGACGACACCGCGTTGGTGGTCATGGCACTCGACCGGGTCGATCACGAGCGCTATCGCGAAGCGATCGAGCGCGGCGTCGAATGGGTTGTCGGCCTGCAAAGCCGCAATGGCGGTTGGGGCTCGTTCGATGCCGACAACACTCATTCCTATCTGAACCAGATTCCATTTGCCGATCACGGCGCGCTGCTCGACCCGCCGACGGCGGATGTCAGCGCACGCTGCCTCGGTGTGCTGGCCCAGCTCGGTTATCGGGCCGATCATCCCGCCGTGAAGACCGGCATCGACTTCCTTCTGCGCGAGCAGGAAGCCGACGGTTCCTGGTATGGCCGTTGGGGCGTCAACTATGTCTACGGCACCTGGTCGGTGTTGGCGGCGCTCAACGCGGTCGGCGCCGACATGGAAACGCCGGCTGTGCAGCGCGCGGTTGCCTGGTTGCTCGACCGCCAGCGCGAGGATGGCGGTTGGGGCGAGGACGCAGCCTCTTACGCGCCGGGTCAGCCCTACGGCGCCTATGACCGCAGCACTGCCTCCCAGACGGCCTGGGCCGTGCTGGGTCTGATGGCGGCCGGCCAGGTCAATCACGACGCGGTCGAGCGCGGCGTCGCCTCTCTGATATGCACTCAGAAGGCGGACGGCGATTGGGACGAGCCGAGCTATACCGGTACGGGGTTCCCGCGCGTGTTCTACCTGCGGTATCATGGCTATCGCTTTGTGTTCCCGCTCTGGGCCCTCGCGCGCTATCGTAATCTCAAGCAGGGCAACGCCGCCGCTGTGCTGTACGGCATCTGATGCGGATCGGCGTCGTCACCGGCCTCCAGGCCGAGGCGACGATTATCCGATCCCTGGTCGCGCCCGGCGATGTCGCTATAACCGGCGGCCGCACCGATCGGGCCACTTCCTTGGTCGATACCTTGATTGCGTGCGGTTGCACGGGCCTGGTCAGTTTCGGCATTGCAGGCGGGTTGGCGCCAGGCGTCGCCACCGGCACCTTGGTTCTGGCCGATTGGGTTGTCGATGGCGCGCGCAGCTACCCCTGCGATAGTGCCTGGATCACGCGCGTTGCCGGTATGCTCGGCCCGGCTGGCCTTATGATCGCGCGCGGTGCGGTGGCGGCGTCTGCTGCCATCGTCGCGACACCGGCGGCCAAAGCGGTACTTCAAGGCAAGAGCGGCGCGATTGCCGTCGATATGGAAAGCGGTGCCATAGCCGCTGCCGCCGCCCGTACCGGCTTACCTTTCCTGGTTCTGCGTGCGATCGCCGACTCCTCGGATCGCACCCTGCCGCCGGCCGTCGCCGTCGGCCTGCGCGCGGACGGAACGAGCGATCCGTTCGCGGTTCTGGCCGCGCTCGTTCGCGCGCCGGGTCAACTCTGGGGTGTGATGCACGCCGCGCGAGACGCTGCCTGCGCGTTGGCCACGCTCCGGCGGACGTCAGTCTGCTTGGGCCGGGGCCTTGGCGCGATGTAGCTTCGCCACCGCGTCTTGGACATGGGCGGAGAACACAAACTCCGCCGGTCGCTGGGCCGTCAATGGAATTTCCGGCGCCATCGGCTTCTCCGTATCGACACCGCGCAATGCCACACCGAGCGCCTTGAACGGCCGACGTACCGTGTCCTGTACGGCGGTCGCCTCATAGCCGCTATGGACCATGCAATCCGCGCATTTCTCGTAGTTGCCGGTGCCGTAGGCGTCCCAATTGGTCTCGCCCATCAGTTCGCGGAAGGATTTGGCGTAGCCCTCGCCCAGCAGATAGCACGGGCGCTGCCAGCCGAAGATGTTGCGCGTCGGGTTGCCCCAGGGCGTGCAATGATAGGTCTGGTTGCCGGCGAGGAAATCGAGAAACAGCGGCGACTGGCCGAACGACCATTTTTTGGCGCCGTTGCCGCGCTTGAACACGTCGCGGAATAGCTGCTTGGTCTTGCGCCGGTTTAGGAAATGGGCCTGGTCGGGCGCGCGTTCATAGGCATAACCGGGCGACACCGTGATGCCGTCCACGCCGATCTCGGTCACCTCGTCGAAGAAACGGGCGACGATATCGGGCGCCACGCCATCGAACAGCGTGCAGTTGATGTTGACGCGGAAACCGCGGGCCTTGGCGGTCTTGATCGCCTCGACCGCGCGCTCATAGACGCCGTCCTGACAGACCGATTTGTCATGTTCGGCGCGGCTGCCGTCGAGATGAACCGACCAGGTGAAATATTTGCTGGGCTGGAACTGGTCGAGCTTCTTTTCCATCAGTAGCGCGTTGGTGCAGAGATAGACGAAGCGTCCCTGGTCGATCAGGCCGCGCACGATCTGATCGATCTCGCGGTGGAGGAGCGGTTCGCCGCCGGCGATCGACACCACGGGCGCGCCGCATTCCTCGGCCGACGCCAGCGCATCGGCCACGCTGATGCGCTGATTCAGGATTTCATCGGGGTAGTCGATCTTGCCGCAGCCCGCGCAAGCGAGATTGCAGCGAAACAGCGGCTCAAGCATGAGCACGAGCGGATAGCGCTTGGGTCCCATGACGTGCTGTTTGAGCACATACATGCCGACCTTGAACTGCTGGAACAGGGGAACGCCCACGGGGTAATCCTCGTCGTAACGATGTTGGCGAATAATGCTCAGGCGGCCGAGTCGGCCAACTCGCTTGGCATGCGGAAACGCACATTTTCCTCAATGCCGGACAGCGCCGTCAATTCGGTCGGGCCGCGCCGGCTAAGCTCGGCGATCAGATCCTGTACCAGGCCGTCTGGCGCGGAGGCGCCGGCGGTGATGCCGATGGCGCGGATGCCGTGCAGCCATTCGTCGCGCAGCTGGCTGGCGTCCTCGATCAGATAGGCCGGCTTACCGCATTCGGCGGCGATTTCGCGCAAGCGGTTGGAATTCGAACTATTGGGTGCGCCCACGACCAGAACGAGGTCGACCTTTTCCGCCAGTTCGCGAACTGCACCCTGGCGGTTCTGGGTGGCGTAACAGATATCTTTGATGTCGGGCCCGACGATCTTGGGAAAGCGCTGATTGAGCGCGTCGATTACGGCTCGCGTGTCATCCACGCTGAGTGTGGTCTGCGTGACATAGGCGATCTTGTCCGGGTTGGCGACCTTGAGCCCGGCCACGTCATCGGGTGTCGATATCAGGAGCACGCCACCTGGAATCTGGCCCATCGTGCCTTCGACTTCGGGGTGGCCTTCATGGCCGATGAGAACGACCTGTCGGCCCTGGGCGGCGTAGCGCCGGCCCTCGCTGTGAACCTTCGAGACGAGTGGGCAGGTCGCGTCGATCACCTGCAATCCGCGTTCGTCCGCCTCGTTCTCAACCTTCCGCGCGACGCCGTGGGCGCTGAAAATGGCGATTTGGCCGGTCGGCACCTCATCGAGCGATTCGACGAAGCGAGCCCCCTTGGCGCGCAGGTCTTCGACCACGTGGCGGTTGTGAACGATCTCGTGGCGGACATAAACGGGCGGGCCGTATTTCGCCAGCGCGCGCTCCACGATTTCGATCGCGCGCTCGACGCCGGCACAAAAGCCGCGTGGCTGCGCCAGGATGATTTTAGTCGGCTCCGCCATGTCTCGTCCCACTATCTGAGCCGCGCAAGGCCACAAGAACTCTGTGGTTTTGCTGGTCGCGATTCCGGCAACACCGTGAATCCCGGCAGTTCTACACGGATGCGACTATCCTGCCCAGTGCAAATCCGCGTGACCGTCGATGGGTCTCGGTATTGCCCTAATTCCTGGGATTCAATCATTAAAAATTGCCAAACAACGCCATCCGTGCTTGCTTGGTTTCCATGATTAGAGCTGCCAGTGGCTTGAATCTTCACGCAATGGTGAACTTCCGATGTCGCGGCGTGATTGGTCGGCTGTTCGGCGCTCGACTATAGAGTGAGGTCATGAACGTGTCGTCGTCAAGTACCACGCCGTTGCTCGATCAGGTCAACGTCCCGGCCGATCTGCGCCGGCTTCAGAC
>SHVW01000093.1 GCA_009694085.1 Alphaproteobacteria bacterium | reverse complement strand
AATCTCAAGACCAAAGGCTTCGCGCTGGAGGCCACCCACCTGACCGACCCGGACAAGCTGTCCACCTTGCTCGCGCTGCTCGCCTTCGCCATGGCGCTCGCCGTCAAAACCGGCGTCGCCATGGCGCGACGCCATCCCATTCCCGCCAACTCCTGTCCCCAAAAATCCCCCTCAACCCCTTGCTGTCTTTGGCCTTCCGATAGCGAGTCGAGTACTATGGACCGATAGCACATCTCGATAAATTGCTTTGGCATCGTATGCTTGCCCGCCTCATGAAGCTGTGCTGCCCGCTGAAGCGCTTGCGCAATGCCCGTCGCACCCGCTGGCGATGGGCTTCCTTTCGCTAGTCGCCGCCGTTCCTGCCTATTCATTCCACACCTCCCAACTTCCTCACGCCCGCCTCGTCGCGCGCGCACCATTCCCGCCACATGCCCCTGAACGCACCCTCGACCGACCGCGCATAACCCGCCCGGTCGCACAGCTTGGACGCCGCCACCGTCGCGCGCAACGATCCGCGCAACCCATTGAGCCGCGCGCTGTCGGCCGCCAATGCCGCTGCCTTGGCAACATAGGTGTCGGCATCGCTTGCGATCAAGTCGTCCAGGCCAACCTGGGCCAGAAAGCTCGCGCCCATGCGGCCGAGGAAGCGGTTGCCCGCCAGCGTCACCACGGGCACGCCCATCCACAACGCTTCGAAGGTGGTGGTGCAGCCGTTGAAGGGAAAGGGATCGAGCGCGATGTCGATCCGGTCGAGTTGGGCAAGGTGCCCGGAGCGTTGCGCCGCCTTGCCCATGAAGTCGATGCGCGACCGGTCGATCCCATGGCGTTCGAAGGCGGCGGCGAGCCTGGAACTAACGCCGTCCTCGGCCATGATGGCGAAGAATTTCAGGCACAGCCGCGCGCCAGGCACCGCATGAAGCACCCGGGACCAAAGGGCGATCACCTCATCCGTGAGTTTGGTCGGGTTGTTGAAGGAGCCGAAGGAAGCATACCCGTTGGCCAGATGAGGCGGCGGCGCCGGCGGCGGCGAGTCGGCCGGCGGCTGATGTATCATCACCAGGGGCAAACGATAGAGCGTTTCGGTGAACCGCTCCGTCGTCGAATCCGGCGGGTGCGCGACGTAATCCGTGAGCCAATAATCGATCGCCGTCATCCCCGTCGTGCTCAGGTCGAGATGAGAAACCTGAATCGGCGCCGGCTTATACGACGCCACCGCGATCCGGTTGCTTCCGATATGGCCGGCCAGGAACATGAGAATGTCGATGCCGTCGGCCCGGATCGCGTCGGCCGCCTGCTCGTCCGTTCGGCCGACCGTGACGGTCCAGCGATCCGAGAGCGCTTTCAGATGGGCCGTTACGGCATCGGGCGCGCCGATTTCGGCATAGCAATGAACCTCGAACCGTTCCCTATCGAGATCGGCGATAAGGCCTTCGATGTTGTAGGCGACCGGATTCTGCCTGAAATCCGCGGACACAAATCCGATCTTCAATTTGCGCTCGGGTTCGCGGGAATTGGCGTGCGGCTCGATCCGGGGATAGTTCGGCTTGGCGTGAATCTGTTCCCATCGCCGGTACTCCGCGAACAAGGCATCGGCATCGATCGACGTATAGCTCAAATACATGAGCAAGGCGCTGTGGGCATTGGCAAAATCGGGACGGATGGAAAGCGCCTTGCGATAGCACGCGGCGGCCTCGTGCATCATGCCTTGGCCCTTATAGGCCGCGCCGAGGTTGAAATGGGCCTCGGCATAGTCAGGCTTCAGCCCGATCGCTTGCTTGAGCGTGACGACGGCCATGTCGAGACGGCCGATATGTCGATAGGCAACGCCGAGATAATTCCACGGCGCCAGTAGTCGTGGGTCGAGCGCGATGGATATGCGCAAACGCGAAATGCTCTCGTCCACCCGATCCGGGCGATCGACCAGAAGGACTCCGGCATTCTTGTGGGCATCGGCGTAATCCGGATTCATGGCGATGGCGCGATAGATCAGTCCCAGCGCTTCGTCGGGATTCCCCAGATCCTTCGCAACGCATCCGAGGTTGTTGAAAAAATAATGAGTCGGCCTGAGCGCGATCGCTTTCCGAATCGCTCCAACCCCTTCCTCGGAACGGCCGGTTCCGTGCAAGACCATACCGAGAAACTGCAAGACATCGGGATTGTCCGGCCGAACCGCCAGCACGTCTCGGATTAGCTTTTCCGCTTCAAGAAGTTTACCGGCTTGTTGCAGATGTGCGGCGCGGTTCAGCATGTCCAAAAGCTTGGCGTCGATAGCGGGGTCTGCCGCCCCCTTTGCCAGCCGGCGCCGTTCTTGCCTATTCACCCGCCGCCTCCGGCCACGGACACATCGGCATCGTCGCGCGCGCACCAATCCCGCCACATGCCCCGGAACGCATCCTCGACCGACACAGCTTGGACGCCGCCGCCGTGGCAACATAGGAGTCCGCGTCGCTCGCAATCAGGTCGCCCAGGCCCACTTGGGTGAGGAAGCTCGCGCCCATGCGGCCGAGAAAGCGGTTGCCCGCCAGCGTCACCACGGGCACGCCCATCCACAGCGCCTCGAAACTGGTGGTGCAACCGTTGAAGGGAAAGGGATCGAGTGCGATATCGACCCGGCCCAGTTCGCCCAGATGGTTGGCGCGCTCGCTCAACTGGCCAAGAAACTCGATGCGCTCGGCGCCCACGCCGGCTGCGGCGAACTGACCGACGACACGATCGCGGAATCCGGCATTACCCATGACCGAGAAAAATTTCAGCACCATGCGCGAATTGGGCACGGCCTTGAGCACGCGCGCCCACAGACGGATCACATCGGGCGTCAGCTTGGCCGGGTTGTTGAACGAGCCGAAGGCGACGCGTCCCGCCGAAATGTGGGGCGGCGGCACGGGATCGGGCGCGTCCTCGGGCGGTTGATGGATGATCAAATGGGGCAGGCGCACCAAGCGCTCGACGAAGCGCTCGGCCACCGCGCCCTCCCCTTCGGGATGAATGACGGGATCGGTCAGCCAGCAATCGACCGTGCGCATGCCCGTGGTGCTGAGATCGCCATAGCTGGCGATCACGGGGGCGGGTTTATAGGCCAGCACGCGCGGGCGGTTATAAGCGGTGTGGCCGGCCAGGCTGACCGGAATATCGATCTCGTCCTTGCGGATGCGGTTGGCGACCCAGGAATCGCTGCGCTCCAGCGTGCTGACCCAGCCTTTCGTGTAACCCTTGAGGCGCTCGGTCACATGGTCGGGATACTGCACTTCGGCGTAGCCGTAGATTTCGAAGCGCTCGGGATCGTGGCCGGCCAGCAGGTCCTCGATATTGTAGGCGATCGGGTGGGTCTTGAAATCGGCGGAGAGATAGCCGATGCGCAATTTGCGCTCGGGATCGCGCGTATTCGGATGGGGCTGGATCTCGTGATAGACCGGGGCGGCGTGGATGCGCTCCCAGCGGCGGAACTCGTTGAACAGCGAGTCCGGGTCGACCAGCGTGTAGCTCAGGCTCATGAGCAAATTGCTGTGGGCGGCGGCGTGGTCGGGCCGGGCGACCAGCGCCTGCTTGTAGCAGGCCACCGCCTCGGCCATCAGGCCCTGGTTCTGGTAAACCGCGCCCAGATTGACATGGGCGCCGGCATTCTTGGGATCGATCGCGAGCGCGCGTTCGATGGCGGATTTCGCGTCGTCGAGCCGGCCGCGCACGGTGTAGGCGTTGCCGAGATTGGCGAGCGCATCGGCATAGCCGGGATTGAGCTCGACCGCCCGGTTGAAATAGGCGACCGCAAGGTCGAAGCCGTTCTTGCGGTCCTTGAACAGCACGCCCAGATTGTTGTGGCCCTCGGCATAATCGGGCTGCAGCGCCAGCGCGCAATAGTTCAACCCGACCGCCTCTTCGAACCGGCCGATGCTTTTGGCGATCACGCCGAGGTTGTTGTAGTAGGCCGGGTTCGGCCTGACTCCGCGACCGACAGCGTCAAATAGGCTGCCTGACGACGCTGCAAGGGCGGCTCGTCGCCGGTCGCGACGATGACGACCGAGCGAGCCAAACCTTCGGCGCCCAGATCGTCGGTGATGAACTCTTGTACTTCTCGCCCGCGCTCGCCGACCAAGCCGATCACGGTCACGTCGGATGCGGTATAGCGCGCCATCATCGACATTAAGATCGACTTGCCTACGCCGGAGCCGGCAAAAATGCCCATGCGTTGGCCCTGGCAAGTGGTCAGGAAGGTGTTGATGGCTCGAACGCCCAGATCGAGCTTGGCGCCGAGCCGCCGACGCCGGTGGGCCGGCGGCGGCGCACAGCGCAAGGGATAAGCGATCGGGCCTTCCGGCAGCGGCCCCTTGCCGTCCACAGGCTCGCCCATGGCATTGATGACCCGGCCGAGCCAGGCATCGCTCGGGTAGACCGCTGGGGCGGCCTCGGCAACATCAACCCGGCAGCCGATGCCGATGCCATCCACACTGCCGAACGGCATGGCCAGCGCCCGATCGTTCTTAAACCCGACGACCTCACACGCCACACGCTTACCCTGGCGGGTCAAGACATGGCAGCGATCCCCGATCGACACACCCCTTTGGGCGCCGCCGGTCTCGATCAGCATGCCCAGCACAGCGCTGACCCGCCCGTAGAGCGTGTATTCCGGGATCTTCTCGATCTCACCAACGACGTTGCGAAGCGATGTCGCCAAGGTGGTGGCTGCCTCACCGAAATGTTGGGCTGGCGATGTGCCGAGCCGAACCATGCTGCGTAGCGGAAATTCCTTAACAAAGCCTTAGCGCGGCCGCCAGTACACCTAAAACATGCCGTTTGATATATTAACCTTAATTGGCTCAGATTGTTAATAGTTTGTGTATCTGATCCGGCGGGCGAGGGACGAGCTATGCGGGTTCTACTGGTCGAAGACGACAGCGCGACGGCGCGGAGCATCGAATTGATGCTCAAATCGGCGGGCTATGTCGTCGATATAACCGACCTCGGCGAAGACAGCCTGGAGATCGGCAAATTCTACGACTACAATATTATTCTGCTCGACCTGATGCTGCCCGACATGGACGGCTACGAGGTGCTGCGCCGCTTGCGCAGCTCGAAGGTCGAAACGCCCGTGCTAATTCTGTCCGGCCTTGCCGAACTCGACAATAAGGTCAAAGGGCTGGGGTTCGGAGCCGACGACTATCTGACCAAGCCATTCGACAAACGCGAGTTGATCGCTCGCATTCAGGCGATCATCCGCCGGTCAAAGGGCCATTCCCAATCTCTCATCAAGACCGGCAAGATGTCTGTCAATCTCGACGCCCGTACGGTCGAGGTGGACGGCAAGTCCGTGCATTTGACCGGCAAGGAGTACGGCATTCTTGAATTGCTGTCGCTGCGCAAGGGCGCGACGCTGACCAAGGAAATGTTCCTCAACCACCTCTATGGCGGGATGGACGAGCCGGAGCTGAAGATTATCGACGTATTCGTGTGCAAGCTGCGTAAGAAGCTAACGACCGCAGCGAGCGGCGAGAACTACATCGAAACCGTGTGGGGCCGCGGCTATGTGCTGCGCGACCCGCAGACCGCCGAAACGCCGAGCCGCAAGCGGGCGTAAGCCGCCCGCTTCTGTGCCCGATCAGATGCAGTAGGTCCGTAGCGGCGCGAAGCCGTTGAAGCCGACCGAGGAATAGCTGGACGTGTAGGCCCCGGTGCTGAGCACCTCGACCTTGTCGCCGGCCTTGAGAGCGCGCGGAAGTTGGTACTCTGTCTTCTCATAAAGAATATCGGCGCTGTCGCAGGTCGGGCCTGCGATCACCACCGGGCCGGTTTCGCCGCCGTCATGGGGCGTGCGGATGCGGTACTTGATCGCCTCATCCATGGTTTCCGCCAGCCCGCTGAACTTGCCGACGTCCAGATAGACCCAGCGCTTGTCTTCGCCGTAATCCTTGGTCGAAATCAGCACGACCTCGCTCTGGATGATGCCGGCATCGCCGACCATCGACCGGCCCGGCTCGATCACCACTTGGGGCAAGTTATTGCCGAAGTGTTTGGTCATCGCCCGGGTGACGGCCCCGGCATAGCGCTTGAGCGTCGGAATTTCCGAGCGATAGCGTGCCGGGAATCCGCCGCCGACATTGACCATGCGCAGATCGATATTGGCCTCGCGCAGTACGGTGAACACGCGCGCAGCCAAGCCGACGGCGGCATCCCACTGCTTCAGGTCGGTCTGCTGAGACCCGACGTGGAAGGCCACGCCATAGGGATCGAGGCCGTAGTCCCGCGCGCGCCGTAACAGATCGGCCGCCATTTCGGGGCTGCAACCGAATTTGCGCGACAAGGGCCACTCCGCACCGCCGCAATCGACCAGGACGCGGCAGAACACACGTGCGCCCGGGGCTGCCCGTTTGATTTTTTCCAACTCCGACTCGCTGTCGAAGGCATAGAGCTTCACGCCGCGCTCGTAGGCATAGGCGATGTCGCGCTCTTTCTTGATGGTATTGCCATAGGACATGCGCGCCGCGCTGGCACCCTGGCCGAGACACAGATCGATCTCGCCCGGGCTGGCCACATCGAAGCCGGAACCCAGCGTGTTCAGGCGTTGAATGACCTCCGAAGCCGGATTGGCCTTGACGGCATAAAACACCTGCGCTTCGGGGAACAACCCGGTCAGTTGTAGGTAACTGTCGGCCACGGCATCGAGATCGACGACCAGGCAGGGCGTTTCGGGCTGGCGCTCGCGCAGAAATCGGCGGATTTTCTCGGTCATCTCATCCTCTAATCGGTCAGCGGTCCACAGGCGGAAACAAGGCAAACACGCGGGGACGGGCCACGCAGGCCCTAGTGCTGACTAGAAAGCGGATTTTCCCGACCGAAAAGCGTGATGTACGCGATGCGACGCGCCAACCGCATCTTATGTGCGATGGCGCAGAACCGCGCCGCCGGGGCAACCGCCCGGTATGCGCGCTTCAGTTCTCGGCGTGATGTGCGCAGGTGCGCACCGACCAATGTTACAGCCATCTCCACACCCCTCTCGGTACCGGCGGTCGCCGGCAGGACCAAAAAGGACGCGTTACGTCGTTGCATAACCACGTAGGGCCATAGGCACGTGCGCGTGCGTCTACTAAGTGCGCACCATACAAAAAAATGCGGGGCGCGCAAGAAAAAAACCTAGCTTCACAAATCTGTCATGATTTCTTCGATGTTCTAGGCGCGAACGGAAGCGGCGCCAAATCTAGCACGGAAGATTCACACGGCAGCGTGCCCCCGAGTCGCTCGCAAACCTTACCCAACTGCGCCTTTGAGCTGGAGCGGTGCACTGGGGGGAACGGGGCGGTAAATGCCGCGCTCGCCGGGCAGCGGCTCAAAGCGGTCGCTGACGCCCAGCACGGTCTCCGCACCGCCCAGATAGAGCACGCCATCGGCCGGCAAGAGTTGCGCCATGCTGGCGAGCACGCGACCTTTGGTCGCTTGATCGAAATAGATCAGCACGTTACGGCAAAATACGATGTCGAACTGACCAAGCACGGACATGCTGTCCAGCAGATTGAAGGTGCGGTACGTGACCATCGATTTTAGTTTGTCCGAAATGTGCCACTTGTCGCCGTTCTGCTTGAAGTGCTTGATCAGGTATTGCACGGGCAGGCCGCGCTGCACTTCGAACTGCGAATAAACGCCGGCTCGGGCGCGGTCGAGAATTTCGTTGGACAAGTCGGTTGCGACGATTTCGATCCGCCAACCCGCAATTTTGGCCTGCAATTCATCTAGGATCATCGCCAGCGAATAGGGTTCCTGGCCGCTGGAGCAAGCGGCGCTCCAGATGCGGATAGTCCGCCGCGCCGCGCGTGCCAGGAGCAGTTTCGGCAAGACAAGATTGCGAAACTGGTCAAACGGCTTCACGTCGCGGAAAAACAAGGACTCATTGGTTGTCATGGCCTCGACGATATCGCGCGCGACCGGTCCGTCGGGCTTGGCGCGCACGGCCACCACCAGCTCCTCCAACCCCTTCACGCCATGCTTGCGCGCGACAGGCAGCAACCGGCTTTCAAGCAAATAGGCCTTGTCCTTGGTCAGCACGAGCCTGGAGCGCTCCTTGACCAGCCGGCTCAGCAGCTCGAATTCGTCGCTTTTCATGCGGCCGACCTGAGAGCATGGCGCTGGATGGCGGAGGCGATCTGATCGATCGGCAAGACGGCGGTGCATACGCCCGCCATAGCCACCGCGCCCGGCATGCCCCAAACGACACTGGAGGCCTCGTCCTGGGCGATCACGGTTCCGCCCGCATTCGTTAGGGTTTGGCAACCCTTGAGGCCGTCTTGTCCCATTCCCGTTAGAATCACGGCCAACACGCGCGCGCCGAATGTCTGGGCAAGGCTACGCAACATGGGATCGACGGCGGGTCGGCAAAAATTTTCCGGCGGATTCTTGGAGCGGCGCAGAATCGGGCCGGCCGCCCCCATTTCCACCAGCAGATGGAAATCGCCTGGCGCCACATAAATATGGCCGCGCTGAAGAGGCTCGCCATCCACTGCCTCGGCGCAAGGCCGATCGCATGTGCGCCGGATATGCTCGGCCAGGATCGTCGTGAAGGTCGCCGGCATATGTTTGGGTGATCATGACGGGCTGCTTAACGTCCTTGCTCAGCGCGCCCAGCACCTTGAACAACGCCTGAGGACCGCCGGTCGAGCTGCCGATCGCAATGACCTCGAGGATCGGCGCGGGCGCAATCGATCGGCGGAGCGAAATTGGCGGCCGAACCGCCGGGGCCGCGGGCTTGAGGGGTACCCGTAACGGCAAGGCCCCGTCCGATTGAGGCGGTCCCTTCAATCGGCGGCGCGCGGCACCAAAGTTTCGGCGAGAAATTCTCTGAGTAGGTCATCCATGGCAATCATCCCTTGGCTGGCCTGCCAATGTCGCGCGGAACGTCCGCGCGCCTGGAGAGGCCCTGATGTCAGGACGTCAGAATGATCGAAAATGCTTAAGGAGAGGTAAAGGAGCGGATAGGAAACCGGAGTGAAATTCCCCGCCGGCCACCCAAGTAAGATTTCGTTTTTAATTCAAATAGTTAACGATCAACAACCGCGGGCAACAAGGCCTCGATCGTTACACGCCCCAGTGCGCCGTCATTGGTCAAACGAGCATCCAGGTCCGCAGCCAGGCTTGCCGCGAAATAAGCCTGAATAGTGCGGGGCTGTAGGGAGTCCATGGCAGCCATGGGCGCCATTGCCGCCAGGGCCTCCGGATCAATCCGCGCATTGGTGCCCTCGGCCGTGATCGCGACATAGTGTCGCCCACATTGCTTGGAGATAAAGACCTGTAGCTTGCCGCCGCGCGGCAAAGCATCCGCTCCAAAGGCCAGCAAATTGAGCAGCAACTTCACGCCACCCGGACCGGCCTGCTCGGCCCGTCCGGCCGAGGCGTCGGGCCAGTCCAGGGCGATTTTACTTTCGGCCAAAAAATCCGCCGTCAACTAGCGTGCATCGGCTAGGCTGCGGTCGCCGCCCGACCCGGCCGCACCATAGGCCATGCGAAAAAACTGCAGCCGGCGCGAAGCCTGTCGAGCGCTTTTGGCGATCAGGGCCATGGCATCGTCCGTCATGTCCGCGCCGCCATCTTCGATCAATTCGACCCCATTCACGACGGCACCGACTGGGCTGATCAAATCGTGACAGACTCGCGACATCAGAAGTTCGAGCACACGCTGATCCATACCATCTCCCGATCACTTGATGTCGGAGCTTCTGCCGACAGCTCATTTCTCTTACAATCCGGACCATGACGCAAGAAACACCGCATTTGCCATGACCGGCCCGCTCGTTCCAGGCACCTTCGTGCGTCACCCGGGCGAGCCCGATTGGGGCTTGGGGCAAGTACAATCCGTGATCGGGAACCGCGTCACCGTTAACTTCGAGAATCGAGGGAAATTGCTGGTCAATGCCGGCGTGATTTCCCTTATTGCCGTCGAGATCGACCGACCGCGAGAGGAGGAATCGTGAAAGCCAAGCTCGTCAGTTCGATCGCGGCGGCGGCCGCCCTTCTCCTAGCGATCCCGGCTGCCGCCGAAGGCGACGCGGCGCGCGGGGCGGAATTGTTCAAGAAATGCATCGCTTGCCACACGGTGGAAGCCGGCGGTCGCAACAAGGTCGGCCCCCGGCTTCACGGTGTGTTCGGCCGGCGGGCCGGCGGGGTCGCCGATTACAAATACTCGCCCGCCCTTACCAGCAGTTCCATGGTCTGGACTGCGGAAACGATCGACGCCTTGTTCGCCGAAGGGCCAGACAAGGTCACGCCGGGCAGCAAAATGCCACTCCAGACCCTTTCGAACCGACAGGATCGGGCAGATCTGATCGCCTATATGCGTCAAGCCACCGGCGGAAACCCGTAGGATAGCGAAACCATTGCCCCTACCCCGTGAATTGGCTAGAATTGGGTCCAAGATAGGAGTCACTGCGGAAGGAAAGCGGCCATGAAAGCATTTTGGTTCAGCGTCATCGCGGCTATTGCGATCTCGGTTGGCGCCGCCGCGATTCTCGACACTGTGGGCATGTCCACGACGCAGAAAAACGCGACGGCCAACGTTCGGCTTTAGAGTTGGCGTCCGCTTTAAGGAATGGCCGGAGCGCCGGTCTCCAAATCCCACACCTTGATCACTTCGTCATATCCGGCCGATAGGCCGCGCTTACCGTCCGGCGTATAGGCGACGGTCCAGACCGGCTTCTGATGGCCGGCCATCTCGCGCAACCTGCGCCCGGTTTCCGCATCCCACAGCCGTATCACCCGATCGCGCCCACCCGATAGCAGGGTCCGCCCATCGGGCGAAAGCGCGATCGCAGTGACGAAGCCGCTATGACCGGCGAATCTGCGTATCTCCGCACGCGTTTCCAGATCCCACAGTCGCACGGTCTCATCCGTGCTGGCGGATGCCAAGCGCCGCCCATCGGCCGACACGGCGAGGCCGTTGACGCTGTTCTCATGGCCCTTGAGCACGGCGAGGGGTGCGCCATCGGCTACATCCCACAGGCGAATCGTCCAATCATAGCCGGCGGAAACCAGGGTGCGACCGTCGGGCAGAAAGGCGACCGCATTCACATTGGCGCGGTGGTCCGTCAATGTATGGATCAGCCGGCCCGTGGCGATCTCCCAGATCTTCACACTGGGATCCCAGCTTGCCGAAGCGGCGAGCCGGCCATCGGGCGACACCGCCACCGCCGCTATGTTGTTAACATGGCCTTCGAAGGTGCGAATGACCGTGCCGCCCGCCAGATCCCACAACTTCAGCGTGGCATCCCGGCTGCCGGACAATGCATTCCGCCCATCGGGCAGGAAGGCGACGGCGTTGACGCTGGCGAAATGTTCGTTGAGCACCGCCAGCTCCCGGCGCTGCGCCAAGTCCCAGAGGCGGACGGTATAGTCCCAACTGCCCGAGATGACCCGGGTGCCGTCGCGCGATACGGCGATCGAGTTGACGATGGCGCCGTGTCCGACCATGTCGGCCCGCGCCGGCAATGCGGCGGCCGCGATAGCCAGGGCAACCAGGTGAAATTTCATCAGTTCATGCTTCCCCTTGCGCTGAGGCGATCAAACCGGCAATGAAGCGGTCATGTCAACCGAGCAGGCGCCATCCCCAGGTTTGGGCCGGACCTTGGCGGTGCAAGTCGCCGACAGGCTAGCCCGGCGCGTTCTGGTCGGCGTCAATTGGACGTTGGTGGAGGGGCCGGATGGTTGCGGCCTCGCCCAAACACCGGCGCGCGACGGCGCGGGCTGCCACCCCCTCGGTGAAGCCGGTAGCTATGCCGGGCGCGGCCTAAAGGCGCTGGCGGAATTGGTCGAGTCTCACAATCGGTTCGAGGCGGCGATCGGCTGGGCCGCCATCAACGCCCATTTCAACCACCGCGATCTGACTGGACCCGCTACCAACGGCCTGGACCTCCTGGCTCAAACGGACGGACCCGGACGTTCGGTGGTGGTGGGCCGCTTCCCCGATTTGGAACGCAGCCTGCCCGGCGCTCTCGTTATTGAACGCGAACCGCGGGAGGGCGAGTATCCGGAATCGGCGGCGGCCGAGCTGCTGCCCGGCGCCTCCCGCGTTGGTATCACCGCCTCCGCCTTGTTCAACGGCAGCGCCGAGCGTCTGATCGCTCTCGCGCGAGGTGCCCGTATTGCTCTGATCGGTCCGAGCACGCCGTTGGCGCCCCAGCTCCACGACCTAGGCATCGCGATCCTGGCCGGGATGGTTGTCGACAGGGCGGACGAAGCGGCCCGCGTGGTCGCCGAGGCGGGCGCGGTCAAGGCGCTCAAGCGCTGCGGTCGATTCGTCGCCCTCGTCCGCTAGGATCGATAAAAGATCGTCGGCAGCCAGAGCGAAATCGCGGGCACATAGGTGATAATCCCGAGTGTGATCAGGAGCGGGATCAGGAAAGGCGCGCAGGCACGGGTCGTCCGCTCAAACGAGATGTTCGCGACCCTGGCCAGGATGTAGAGCACCATGCCGACCGGCGGCGTCAGCAGGCCGATCATCAGGTTGAGCACCATGATCAGGCCGAAATGGACGGGATCGACGCCGATCTTCTCCATCAGCGGCAACAGCACCGGCACCAGGATGGTGATCGCCGCGATCGTCTCCATGAAGCAGCCGACCACCAGGAGGAACAGGTTGACCAGGAGCAGGATCAGCCAGGGCCGCTCGGTGACGGAAAGCACCATGTCGGCGATGTCGTCGGTGACGCGCGTGGAGGTGATCAGCCAGCCGAAGATGGAGGCCCCGGCCACGATCAGAAGTACGATGGCCGTCGTTTCCGCCGTCTCCATGCTGACTTTGACCAGGCCGCGCAAGGACAGACTGCGATAGACGAACAGGCCCAGGATCAACGCATAGAAGGTCGCCGCGATCGCCGCTTCGGTCGGTGTGAAGGCGCCGGTCACCATGCCGCCGATCAGCAGCACCGGCGTCATCAGCGGCAGGAAGGCGCGTTTCGACGTGCGCCCGAGCACGCCCCAGGAAAAGGTCGCGTCGCGTTGAAAGCCCCTGGTGCGGGCATAATAGGTGACCATGGCCATCAGGGTCGCCGCCATCACTAGGCCGGGGATGAAGCCCGCCGCGAAGAGTTGGCCGATCGAGGCATTGGCCATGACGCCATAGATCACCATGGGCAGCGAGGGCGGGATAATCGGCCCGATGGTCGAGGACGCGCCGGTGATGCCGACCGCGAAATCGACATCGTAGCCATGGTCGCGCATGGCCTTGATCTCGATATTGCCGAGGCCGCCGGCATCGGCCACCGCCGTGCCCGACATGCCAGCGAAAATAACGGAGCCGACCACGTTGACATGGCCGAGGCCGCCCTTGAGCCAGCCGACCAGCGCCAAGGCGAAATCGTAGATGCGGTGGGTGATGCCGGACGAATTCATCAGGCTGCCCGCCATGATGAAGAAGGGGATGGCGAGCAGGGGAAAGCTGTCGACGCCGCTGACCATGCGGTGAATGACGACCAAATCGGGCACGGTCCCGTCGTTCCAGACATAGAGCAGGGAAGATCCGCCCAGCGCGATCGCCACGGGCACGCCGATGGTGAGCAGCCCAAGGAAGCTCGCGAACAGGAAACCCATCATTGATGGCGCCCTTCCCTGGCAACCCTGGTCAAAGCGCTCGATCCCGCGCGCCAATGGTCGCGCGCCACCACGACGGCACGCGCGGTCATGCCGACGAAACCGACGAATACGACGGCATAGACGATGCTCAGCGGCCATTCGATGACCACCATCATCTGGGTCTGCATGATCTCGGTCACCTTCCAGGTCAGCCAGACCGACGCGGCGAAGAAGGCGATGCGGGTGGTGTCGACCAGAGTTGATAGAACCAGGCCAAAGCGCGGGCCGAAATAGAGATAGAAGAATTCCACATGAATATGGCTGTTCTTGCGCACCGCCGTCACCGCGCCGACGAAGGCGACGCAGATCAGCAGATAGCGGGCGATCTCCTCGGTCCAGGCGAGCGAATCGTTGAGCACGTAGCGGGTAAAAAACTGGGCAAAAACGACAGCCGCGAGAGCCCAAAAGAACACGAAGGTGGCCCAGTCCTCCGGCGCATAGGAGCCGAGCGGCGGGCCTTCCTCGTCGGGATCGACGTCGAAGACCGGAGCGGCCATTTTTACGTCCTTGTCTTGCACGCCTGACTCCCCTTCAGCGTCCGCGCTCACGAGCTTGGACATTTCGCGTGACCCCGGGACCCATTGCAAGAGAAAATGCGCGTGGTTTCGGGGAAATCGGGGGAAATGCCGCCATGGCCAAGATCGTGCGCGCCGAAGTGTTCCAGGTCGATCTCGTGCCCAAGGTCAAGCGCACGGACGCCATCCAGTCCTTCGTGAAGCAAGAAACGCCGATGGTGCGGCTCTACTCGGACGACGGCGCGGAGGGTGCCGGCTACACCTACACCATCGGCACCGGCGGCTCCTCGGTGGTGGCGCTGCTGCGCGACCATCTTTGCCCGCGCCTGATCGGGCGCGATCCCGCCATGGTCGAGATGCTGTGGAAGGAGTTGTTTTTCCACACCCATGCCACCGCCGTCGGCGCGATCACCTCCCTGGCCCTCGCTGCCATCGATACGGCGCTGTGGGACATGCGCTGCCGCCGTGCCGGCCTGCCGCTCCACATCATGGCCGGCGGCGCGCAATCGCGCGTGAAGCTCTACACCACCGAGGGCGGTTGGCTGCATATCGAGCCCAAGGCCCTGGTGGACCAGACGCTCCAGGCCAAACAAGCCCGCTTCCACGGCGCCAAAATCAAGGTCGGCCGGCCCCATGTGTCCGAGGACATGGCGCGGCTGGAAGCCGTGCGCAACGCGGTCGGCCCCGCCTTCGAGATTATGACCGACGCTAACCAGTGCTTCACCGCCGCCGAGGCCATCCGGCGCGCGCGCCAGTTCGAGGCGCTCGACCTCGCCTGGTTCGAGGAACCCCTGCCCGCCGAGGACATCGACGGCCATGTCAAGCTATCGGCGGCGACCTCGCTGCCGATCGCAACAGGCGAATCGCTCTACCACCCTTCCCATTTCCGCGAATATCTCCAGCGCCGCGCCTGCGGCATCGTCCAGGCCGACGTAGCCCGCATCGGCGGCATCACGCCCTGGCTCAAGGTTGCGCACCTGGCCGAGAGCTTCAACGTGCAGATCTGC
This sequence comes from Alphaproteobacteria bacterium, assembly GCA_009694085.1. GTDB lineage: Bacteria > Pseudomonadota > Alphaproteobacteria > SHVW01 > SHVW01 > SHVW01. Next base: position 140 of record SHVW01000093.1, on the reverse strand, counting down.
CCCCATTTCCTGATGGAGCTGCATGTGGCGCTATGCGCCGCCGTGCCCAACGCCGCCTGGGTCGAATACATCCCCCAACTCGACGACATCACGACCAGCCGCATGAAAATCGAAAAGGGCTATGCGATCCCGTCGAAGAG
>SHVW01000092.1 GCA_009694085.1 Alphaproteobacteria bacterium | reverse complement strand
GCTCTCCAACCGCATCTTCAAATCCTATGACGACATCGTCGATCACTGCTGCGAGGCCTGGAACAAGCTCGTCGATCAACCCTGGCGCATCATGTCCATCGGATTGCGCGACTGGGCCATTGGGTTCTGATCACTGGAGATTGGTATTAAGCGTCAACCCAATGCCAAGTCGCGCCATCACGCGCCCGTGAAACGATGTGTTTTCTCATTCGAGCGGTACCGGCTTAGATTGACGGCACGGAAACGCACCTCTACCCCAGGGCGTTTCCGATTGAGGGCCCCCGGGATCGGCCGTTTCCCCAATTCGGTCCCTCCCCCTCCCGGGGGCCCTTATTTTTCTTGGCAGTTCGGATTGTTACGGTTCGGCCCAGAGGCGCAATAGGTTGTTGTAAGCTTTAGCTAACAGCAGCTTGTCATCCTCGATTGCATCGGGCTGGCCGCGATTGTGGCGCAGGCGATGGAGATCGTAGAGCAACTGCCGCCGGTCCGCCTCGCGCACAAGGCTCTGAACCCAAAATACGACAGCTAGCCGCTCGCCGCGCGTGACGGCCTCGCCCGGTGCACGGTGTTGGCCGGATAGATCACGGCCGCACCGGCCGGCAGCTTCACACGCTGACCGTGGACGGGGCTGAACTCGATAACCAACTGGCCGCCGTCATAATCCGATGATTCGGACAGGAAGATCGTAACGGCCAGGTCGGTGCGAAGCGGTGTTGCATGCGGACTCATGATGGCATCGTCCACATGGGGTCCATAGGCCATGCCCGGCGCATAGCGACTGTAGATCGGTCGTGTCGTCGCCTTGGGCAACGCCACCACGGCAAATCGCGCGCTCCGGCGGATGGCGCCGGCGACGACCTCGTCAAGCGCTTTAACCGCTTCGCCCTCACGCGAGAGTTCCATATTGCGCTTGGCGCGCCGCGCATCGCCCTGGGCAGTCAGGCGGCCGTCCACGCTTGGGTGGCGAGCGAGGGCGCCACGCAGGGTAGCAATTTCTTCAGCGGTTACGAAATCGGCTATCGTCATCAGCAGCATTGATGGAACGTCCCGATCTGCCAACCGTACCCGCTGCGGCCTCTCATGCGCCCGCTACCGCCGCATCCACCGCCTGGCCCAGCTTGTCGACGATCTCGTCCACATGGCCATCGTCGATGATGAAAGGCGGCGCTAGGACGACATGATCGCCGCGCACACCATCGATCGTTCCGGGCATGGGATAGCACATCAGGCCGCGCGCTAGTCCTTCGCGCTTGACGGCAGCGTGGATTTTTCGCGCGGGATCGAACGGCTCCTTGCTGGCGCGGTCGCGCACGAGTTCCAAGGCCAGAAATAGACCACGACCGCGAATATCCCCGACGTGATGATGGTTGCCAAAGCGCGACTCCAAGCGCTGCCTCAGTTTCGCCCCCATGACGCGCACGCGATCAAGCAACCCTTCCTCCTTGATCGCGGTCTGCACGGCGATGCCAGCCGCACAAGCGACGGGATGGGCCATATAAGTGTGGCCGTGCATAAACGCGCCAGAGCCATCGGCGATCGCTTGGAACACGGATTTCGAAGCCAGCAGCGCGGCGAGCGGCTGATAGCCAGCGCCAAGTCCCTTGGCGATTGTCATCAAATCGGGAGCGGTGCCATCTTGCTCGCAGGCATGCAGCGTGCCGGTCCGCCCCATACCGCACATGATCTCATCGAACATGAGCAGCACGCCATATTTGTCACAGATCTCCCGGATGCGCTTGAGGTAGCCCGGCACTGCCGGCGCAGCGCCCAGGGTGGCGCCGACCACGGGTTCGGCGATGAACAGCGCCACCGTATCGGCGCCGATCTTAAGAATGGCCGCCTCCAACTCGTCCGCCACGCGGCGGCCATAGGCCTCGGCACTCTCGTCGGGCCGGCGATCGCGGTACTCGTAACAGGGCGCGATGTGAGTCGCGTCGATCAGGATCGGCTGAAACAACTGGCGGCGCATGGCGTTACCGCCGACTGCGAGCGCACCCAGTGTGTTGCCATGATAGCTCTGACGGCGCGCGATGACGTGCCGGCGCTGAGGTTGCCCGATTTCGACATAGTACTGGCGCGCCAGCTTGATACCGGCCTCGATAGCCTCGGAGCCGCCAGTGACGAAATAGACTTTGTCCAATTCGCCCGGCGCGTCGGCGATGAGCATATCGGCGAGCCGCTCCGCCGCCTCGCTCGTGAAGAATGACGAGTGGGTCCAAGCCAAACGATCGAGTTGATCGCGAATCGCTTCCACCACCTTGGGATGGCTATGGCCGAGGCAGGACACGGCGGCACCGCCGCAGGCGTCCAGATAACGCTTGCCCGCGGTATCGACGATATAGACGCCGTCGCCGCGAGCGGCTGTAGGCGGGACCGCGCGGGCGTTGCGGTGAAAAACGTGGCTCATGGCATGTTCCTAATGTCCGGCGTTCAGGACGAACGCGCGAGTTTTGCCGGCGGCGTGGTCAGCGTCCATTCGACAACGCGCTTCATGACCTTACCCAGCGCATCGTCGAACGCGGCGATCACGCCATCGATACCGCGGCTTTCGACCGGTATTTTCCGCTCGATCGTCGTGGTGGCAATGATATTGCGTTCCGGCATCTTGATGAGCTTGGCATTGATGCGGACATGGGTGAGCGTGCGGCCGCTCTCCTCGACCGCCTCGAACTCGCGCAGCTCGGTCTTAAGCACATAGTCGGAGCGGAGCCCCACGGACTCTCGGCCAACCGAGATAATTTTGCCCGAATTCTCGAATGATTCGATCAGCAAGGTCTGCACCAACACCGGCGCACGATCGGTCCAATTCGCGCGGGCATAGTATTCCATCGTCAGCGGCGTACGGCTGACCGCGATACGCGTGGTGATCAGCCCAGCCGCCGCAATGGGCAGCTCAACGATGAGCTGCCAATCGACTCTGGGCAAACTCTCGTCGAAGGAGCTTTTCGGCGAGAGCACATAGAGTTGAGGCGAATCGCCCGGTATCAGGGCGGCGCAACCGGCAAGCGCCGGGATCAACCCAAGCGCGATGATGCGGCGAGTGTGATTCATCGGGCCTCCACGCCCCGGGTGTGATCGCCGAGCAGGAAACGGCGCGGATCGCGCTCAAGCTCGGTCGATACGCGCGATAGGCCTGAGATCAGCTCGCGTGCCTCGGTGACGAACTGGGTGAATTGGTAGAGCCCGTTGTTGGCAAACTCCCGAAAGGCGTCGCGATTGTCGCCAGCGATGGCGCCGACATTGTCGGCGGCCTTGCCAAAGGACTCGACGGTGCGCACCAACTCGCGAAGCGAGCGGGTCACCTCGCGGCCGAGCTGCGTGACCTGGTCGTCGAGCGCCGACGCCGTGCCGCGCACGACCACGAGCGTGGACGCCGTCTCCTCTGTCAAAACGCCGATCTGCCGATCAAGCGTCTGAGCGGTGCTCGACAAATCGCGCGCCATACGCCCGGTATCGCCGATCAAGCGATCGATGTCGTCGGCCCGGTTGGCGATCGCGCCGCTAATCCGATTGAGATTGACCAGCATCTCGCCGAGCTGGCGCCGGTTATCGGGCCCGAGCAATTCGTTCGCCTGCATCATCATGGTGGTGACGGTGCCGAGCAACTCGGGCGCCTGCTCGAATACCTGTTCCAGTCTTGACGCGCGGGCTGGGATGGTGGCGTAGCGCTCTCCCTCTTTGGGTTCCATCGGTGCCGCGGCTTGGGTTCCGCCGACGAGCTGGACGTAGGCGACCCCGGTGATACCCTGAAACTCGACCGAGGCGACGGTATCGATCTTGATCGGCACGTCCCGCGGGATTTCCAGCATCAAGCGCACTTGTTCCACATTGGCGGGGTTGATGCGCACATCGATCACGCGGCCAACGGGTACCCCACGATAACGCACCTGGCTGCCATCCTGCAAGCCGGTCGCCGAGCCTTGGAGATAGACATAGAAGAAAGCCAACTCGCGATTGACCTCAAACCGCCCGAGCCAGACGACGAAGCCGAACAGTCTGGCAACCAGCGCCAGCACGAACGACCCGACAACGACGTAGTTAGCCTAGGTTTCCATACCTTGTCCTACGCGCTCTTGACCATGGCAGCCCGCCCGCGCGGCCCATGGAAATAATCGTGAATCCAGGGGTGCGGGTCGCCTAGCAGGGAAGCCATTGTGCCGACCCTGATCTTTTTGTCCACCAGCACGGCGATGCGGTCGCAGATGGCCACCAGGCTGTCGAGATCGTGGGTCACCATGACCACGGTTAAGCCTAGGCTGCGTTGCAGTTCGCCGATCAGCGCATCGAACGCCGCCGCTCCGATTGGGTCGAGGCCGGCGGTCGGTTCGTCCAAGAACAAGATTTCGGGGTCGAGCGCCAGGGCGCGGGCCAATCCCGCGCGCTTGCGCATGCCACCGGACAGCTCGGAGGGATACTTGTTTCCCGCCTAGATCGGCAGGCCTACCATTCGTATCTTAAGTGTCGCCAGTTCTGCAAGCAGCCCCGCGCTCATGCCGCCGCCCGGCCCATGCTCCTTAAGCGGCACGGCGATATTCTCCGCCACCGTCAGCGAGCTGAACAAGGCGCCGTCTTGAAATAGGACGCCCCAGCGAGCTTGCAAGCGTCTGACCGCCGCCTCGTCGTCGGCGAAAGGATCCTGACCCAACACATCGATGGTGCCAGCCGCCGGACGGTTGAGACCGATAATGGTTTTGAGCAGGACCGATTTGCCCGTCCCCGATCCGCCGACCACGCCCATAACCTCGCCGCCGAGCACGTCGAGATCGAGACCGTCATGAAGCACCTGCCGGCCAAAGCGGTTGACCAGGCCGCGAATGCGGATGACGGGTTCGCCAGTCATGCTCAGATCTTGAGGTAGGAAAATAAGATCGAGAACATGGCATCGGCCACCATGACGATAAAAATGGATTCGACCACGGCCTGGGTGGTCAGCCGGCCGACGCTCTCGGCCGAACCCGACACCTTCAGCCCCTCATAGCAACCGACCAGCGCAATGATGAAGCCGAAGATCGGCGCCTTGATGATGCCGATCCAGAACGACCACATGGAGACGGCACCGTTGAGCTGGCGCAGAAACTGGGTCACCGAGATATCAAGCATGACGTAGCAGATCACCCCGCCGCCGAGCAACCCCATGATGTCGGCGAAAAATGCTAGGAGCGGCATGGCAACGACCAGTGCGAACAAGCACGGCAATACCAACACCTCGACCGGGTCGATGCCCAGGGTGCGCATGGCGTCGACTTCTTGGTTGACCTTCATCGTGCCGATCTGAGCGGTGAACGCACTGCCCGATCGACCGGCAACGATGATGGCGGTGATCAGGATGCCGATCTCGCGCAACATCGAAACGCCGAGCAGATTGACCGTAAAGACGTCGGCGCCGAAGCGGCGGAGTTGGTCGGCCCCTTGGTAGGCCAGCACCACGCCAATCAAGAAGGCAAGCAAGCCGACGATCGGCAACGCATTCAGCCCGACCTGTTCGAGATGGCTGATCAGCGGAGTCATCCGGATCCGGCTTGGCCGTACCAGGCTTCGCGCCGCTACTACGCAGGTCAAGCCGAAGAATCCGACAAGAGCGCGCGCCTCAAGAAATGCTGCCTCGGTTTGCCGACCCACCCGATCGAGAATGGCCAGCACGGGATGAGGTCGCACACGTTCCATATCGGGACGCGCTTCGCAGGCACGCACGCGCTCGATCAACGCCATGTGGGCGGGTTGCGCGCCTACAATGTCGGCGGCAATGCCCTGGCGCGACCATTGGTCGATCGTACGGCAGATCGCCCATGCGCCGGCACTATCGAGCGCTTCGATCGCGCTGGCGTCGATCCGGGCCCGGTTAGCGCCCGCGGAAACGGCCGCACGCAAGGCCGCATCGGCGGCGGCCACCGCCTCCAACGTCCATCGCCCGCCCAGACTGAGCACCAGTCGCTCACCTTCGCGCGATTCGCGATGCCAGCCGACGGAACGTTCCGGTATGCTTGTTTGCCTCGCCATGGCCGCGCTCATCCTAACGATGCTGCGGTCGCTTGGACAGTAGCGTCGCGCGGATCCAATCGGTTTGCCAGCGTCGGGCGCCCCGGATAGGATCGGCGCCCCATATGCCGTCGCGACCCCACCCAAGGACCATTGGATCAGGGACCATGAACATTCAGGACCACATTCGACAGATTCCCAATTTTCCTAAACCGGGCATTCTTTTCTACGACATCTCTACGCTGCTCGCTCACCCCAAGGCGTGGGCAGCAACGGTGGATCAGTTGGCCGAACAGATCAAGCCGCACAAGCCCGACCTGCTGGCCGGCATCGAGTCGCGCGGGTTCCTGACCGCGGCGCCGTTGGCGCTAAAGCTTGGCTGCGGCTTCATCATGCTACGCAAGAAGGGTAAGCTTCCGGGGCAGACGATCCGCTACACCTACGACCTCGAATACGGCAGCGACACCATCGAAGTTCAAGCCGATGCCGTCGCGAAGGGGCAACGCGTCGTTGTGCTTGACGACCTGCTAGCCACCGGCGGCACGATGCGCGCGGCGATCGAACTGGTCCGCAAGGTCGGCGGCACCGTGCCCGCCTGCGCCTGCATCATCGAACTGAACTTCCTCAACGGCCGCAAGCACCTGGATGTGCCGTTCTCGCGCCTCGTCGGGTACGACCAATGACGATGGGGCGCATCGAACGCGCGCGCGGCCGGCCATGATCCAGACCTTCCCATTAGCAGCAATTGTACTGCCCGGTGCGGCAATCTCTCTGGTGCTGGCGATAGCCCTGCTCCACATGGGCAATCGCGCCAACATTTTGCGCGCCAGCCTATGGTGGGCGTTTGCCTATGTGCTTAACGCCATGGTCCTGGTCGTGCCCATCGCGCTCCAAATCGCCGACCCCGTGCGCATAATGCTGTCGGTTGGCGCTGGCTGGTATCGTCATCGCAGCCGGCAGCATGAGCCAAGGCATGGCTTCGGAAACCATGCAACGCGCGCTTAACGCAGCGCTGTTCTTGGCGGGCGGCCTAGCCCTGATCGCAACCGGCATCGTCTACATTCTCCATCGCCGCCGCACTTCGCTGCCTTTCAGCCTAACGATCGCTACTTTCCTGACTTGGGGTTCCATTCGTATGGCCGAGGGATTCTACCCCGCCGCTCCCGATGCCGTTCCCTGGGCCATCGCTTTCGAGCCCATGATGGCAGCCATTGCGGGCATCGCCTTGATGACGATCAGCCGGCGCAGCCGCAGCAGTGGCGACGGATCGGATAGCTCGACCGGATAACCCGATCGACGATCGAATAGTATGGTTTAGGGACATGCTCACGCTGGCTGCGCTGCCTCCTGAGGTCATCGGTTCAATGGTGCTGGCAACGGTGCTTTCCGGCGCTCTTGCAATCATGGCGTTCCGCGGCATCGGTCCGCCAGCATCGGGATGGTGGGCGGCGGCACTGCTCGCTTACGAAGCCCAAGCATTTGGCGAGCTCAGCATGCCCAGTGCGGACATGGCCGGGATCGATGTCAATCACGCACTTCATATCGTGCAGGTCGCCACAGCCGTTATCGGCGCCCATCGGTGGTTCGGGCCGCGTCTCTCCATCCCGCTGGCGCTTGCCGCCGCCCTGCTGGGCGCGGCCGTATATAGTGAGGGTTTAGCCGGATTCGCGGCCGGCGCCGCCGTAAATCTCGGCATCGCCGCTTGGTTATTCGGGCTCAAGCGCCTGGGCCTAGTGCGATTTTCCATTGTGGCAGGGTTCGCACTGATGGGCGTACTCGACGCCCTTGCCGTGACTGAACCCGGCATCGGCTGGCGCATGACGTGGCCCGCGATCCTTGCCCCCGTTGCGGTCGCGTTGGTGGCGGCGGGGCTAGCTGCGATTGCGCTGGCGGCTGGCCAGTCGAGCAAAATAGCCCAGCCCCTGCAATCCACCATCGATCGGGCGCCGGTCGGTCTGGCGCTCTTCGATCGCGATGACCGTCTCGCCTTTGCCAATCGTTACTATTTTGGGATTTACTGCGGGGCTACCAAACGACCTGCGCTGGGTGCACGATTCGAGGATGTCTTACGTCAATTGAGTGCCGATGGCTTCTTCGTTGGCGATCCGGAAGCTCGCAATGATGCGATCGTGCAGCGAATAGCTCAGCATCGCAATCCGAGCGGCCCGCTTGTTCAAAGCCTGGCAGACGGCCGCTTCATCCAGGTTGTCGAACACCGCATGGCCGACGGTGGAACGGCTGGAGTGTGGACGGACATCACCGAAGTGAAGCGCCGCGAGGAGGCCTTAGCACTGGTTATCGGCAGTCGCAGAACAGCCGAGGACTTCCTCAAGATCGCCGTCAAGGCTTTGGCGCTCGGGCTCGGCTATCGCTGGGCTCAAGTGGGACGTCGGCTCGGCACTTCCGATCAGGTCGAAGTCATCGCAGCATGGAACAAGGATCACTTGGTCGTTCCGCAGAACTACAAACTTACAGACACGCCTTGCGCTGACGTGTTAGCAGCCGGATATTGTTTTGTTCCCGATCGCGTCGCCGAGCGTTATCCGCGCGACTCGACACTGTCTCAAATGCGCGCGCGCGCCTATTGCGGCGCCGTGCTGCGCAACGCAGCCGGGCAGCCCTTTGGCCATATTTTCGCACTCGACGACAAGCCCGACCAAGAAGGCGCCGACCATCGAGCTTTCGTGTCGGTGCTGGCCGAGTGGATTGCGACCGAACTCGGCCGCCGCGAGGCCGAGACCGCTCTCCGTAACAGCGAACAGCGGGTGCGCGATTTTGCCGAGGCCGCCTCGGAATGGTTTTGGGAGATGGGCCCCGATCTCCGCTTCACCTATATTTCCGCACGCATGCGCGAGGCAACCGGCATCGATCCAGCCGAGTTGATCGGTTTGACACGCGCCGACATGTTCGGCGATGCCGATCCGGCGACGCTCCAAGCTCATCTCGAAGACCTGAAACACCATCGTATGTTTCAAGATTTCCGCTATCTGAGCACGCCTGCGTACGGGCCGCCACGCCACCTCTCGATTAGCGGAAAACCCCACTTTGACGGTGCCGGGAACTTCCTCGGCTACCGAGGCACCGGACGTGACGTGACCAAGGAGCAGCAAGCAATCGCGGAAGCGACGCGCAAGACAACTCTACTCAATGCTGCGGTTGCCAACATGGCCGAAGGCATTTCCATCATTGACCGCGATGACTGCCTGGTCGTTGCTGACGATGCGCTCGGTCGCCTGCTGGACCTTCCTGTTGAATTGCGCAAACCAGGCATCTTTGCCCGAGACATCCTTCGCTTTATCGCGCAGCGCGGCGACTATGGACCGCATGATGGCAGCGAGCGGGCAATCGATGCACTAGTCGAGGGCCGCCTTGCCACCATGCGGGCCGGCGAGAGTCATTCATTCGAACGTACGACCCCTCAAGGCGGCGTGATCGAAGTTCGCGGCCGACGTCTGCCGACCGGCGAACTTGTCACATCCTACATCGACATCTCTCATCTGAAGGCGGCCGAAGCCGCCATCCTGCACGCCAAGGAGGCGGCCGAATTAGCCAATCGGGCCAAGACCGAGTTTCTGGCCACAATCAGCCATGAGTTGCGCACGCCGCTGAATGCCATCATCGGGTTTTCTGAAATTATTCGCGACCAGGCATTCGGTCTACAGGCGAACGAGCGCTACCGTGGCTATGCCGGCGACATTCATGAGAGCGGCACTTACTTGCTGAACATCATCAACGATATTCTCGACATCGCGAAAATCGAGGCCGGCACAGTTTCTCTCCATGTCGCGCCGGTCGATATTGGCGACACGGTCGCGCAAGCCCTACGGTTGGTGAGTCAGCGGGCTGCCGATTCCGAACTCGATGTGAAGATCGATGTGTCGACCGACCTACCCCGGATCGAAGGCGACCAACGCCGGCTGAAGCAGGTTTTCCTTAACCTGATAACAAATGCGGTCAAGTTTACGCCGCGCGGCGGCCGCGTAACGATTGCGGCACAACGCGAAGGTCAGGGCGTCGTGATCGAGGTCGCCGATTCGGGTATCGGCATGTCCGAGGCGGACATCAAGATCGCCCTGGAGCCGTTTCGGCAAGTCGAAAGCCAACTGTCGCGCAGCGTCGAAGGCACCGGGTTGGGCTTACCTCTCGCGCGATCTTTGGTCTTGCTGCATCATGGGTCGCTCGTTCTGGAAAGCTCCCTAGGCATGGGAACGCGAGCCATCGTTCGGTTGCCCTTGCGCCAACTTCCCCAAACTGGAGATACGCCATGATCGGCGATCTGGCTCTAATGACAGCGACTGAGTTGGTGCGCCTTTATCGCGCCCGCACGGCCTCGCCCGTAGAAGCAACGCGCGCAGCGCTCGATCGGATCGCTCGCCTGGATCCGCGCGTCAATGCGTTCTGCCTGGTCGATGAGCGGGCCGCTCTATCGGCGGCACGGGACTCCGAGAAGCGCTGGATGCGCGATGCGCCAACCGGGCTCGTTGACGGCGTGCCCACGACGATCAAGGATCTATTCTTGACTGCGGGCTGGCCGACCTTGAGAGGTTCGCGCACGACCGCGCGGAAACAACGTTGGCGCGAGGATGCCCCTTCGGTCGCTCGGCTGCGCGCCCATGGCGCGGTTTTTCTTGGCAAAACAACGACGCCCGAACTTGGGTGGAAAGGCGTAACCGACAGCCCACTTACGGGTGTTACGCGCAACCCATGGGATCTTAAGATGACCTCGGGCGGATCGAGCGGCGGTGCCGCCGTCGCCGCCGCGCTTGGCATGGGCGCGCTCCATCTGGGAACGGATGGCGGCGGGTCGATCCGCATCCCCGCAAGTTTTTCCGGCATTGTCGGCATGAAGCCAAGCTATGGCCGCGTGCCCGTGGCGCCGGCCAGTGCCTTCCTCATGCTGTCCCACGCCGGCCCGATGACCCGTTCCGTTGCCGACGCGGCGCTAATGCTGACGGTGCTCGCCGAGCCCGATGACCGCGACTGGTATGCCTTGCCTCACGAGCCTAGGGACTGGCGCATCGGCCTTGACGATGGGATCAGAGGACTACGCATTGCCTTCAGTCCGCGCCTGGGGAATGCTCGCGTCGATCGCGAGGTAGCCAACGCGGTCAAGCGCGCGGTCGCCGGTCTGGCCGACCAGGGCGCCATCATCGAAGAGGCCGATCCCGACGTCAGCGATGCCGAGGACGCCTTTCGCACGCTGTGGTTCACCGGCGCTGCCAACATGCTGCGGAGTTTCCCGACCGCGAAGCTTGGGTTGGTCGATCCCGGCCTGCTTGCGGTCGCAGAGATGGGCGCCAGCACCACGGCGCTGGAATTTACCCGTGCCATCCGTCAACGCGAGGCTCTGGGCGAGCGTTTGATCTCCTTTCACCGCCGCCATAACCTCCTGGTCACTCCGACCATACCGATCCCGGCTTTCGCAGCCGGTGTCGAGGTGCCGCCGGGCAGCCAATCGGACCGGTGGACTGGGTGGACCCCGTTCTCCTATCCCTTCAACTTGACAGGCCAACCAGCAATATCGCTCCCCTGCGGCTTGACCCGTGCTGGCCTACCCATTGGGTTGCAGATTGTCGGCCCGCGCCACCGCGACGATCTCGTATTGCGTGCCGCTCGGGCCTTCGAGTCGACCCATCCCGTAATTTTGACATCCCGGGCCTGATTCAGAATTTTCATTACTTTCAATTTGTTATGATCTTCCCTTGGGGTTGAATTGATTATATAATAGAATCAATTCCTTGCAGCCGTGTATTCAAGTCTCCGCTCGCGGAGCGACCCATATGGGCATAAAGCGCAGAAAACTTCTGAGAACAGCCGCCGCACTCGCGGCCCTGCCGGCCATGGCCGGCTTGGGCCGCAAGCCGGCGCGCGCCGCCAATATCGTGATTGCCGGCACTAAATCGGTTGCTGGCGAGCACGCCGTGATCGGCCAGTAAGGCGAACTCGGGTCGGATCTGGCGCTGCGCACCGCCGGGCTGATCGCTGGCCACGCGCTTGACTACTGGCTCATCGACACCGGCGGCCCGACCGTACAGGTACTCGACAAAGTACGCGCGGCGATCGAGCAGTCGGCCGTGCGGTTCTTTACCGGCGCGGCGTCGCCGGAAACCGGACCGCTGATCGCCGATCAACTGGTCCAGGCCGGTTGCGTTTATGCCTGCGGTCTCGGCGTCGACGAGCTCGCCGACGCGCCCTGCCACCGTTCGATGTTCCGCTGGTCGTCCTCGCCGCAGGCCGCGGTCGCCGCCACGATTGATCCTTTGGTCGCCTTGCTCCCGAACGCGGGGCGCTGGTTCGTCGTCGCGCCGGAGACGACGCTTGGTCTCGCCTTGCTGGGTGCCGCAGAGGACCGGATGCGTGCTCTGGCCGTCGAACAAGTCGGTAGCGCGCGTATTTCCGCCGGTGATCGCGAATTTTCCGGCCTGTTCCAACGCATCCTGGCAGCCCGTCCCGACATGGTCGTGCTGTTGGCTGCGGGCGGGCAGAGTTCCGCCCTGCTGCGTCACGCCGTCAATATCGGCGCCCATTGCAAGACCGGCTTGGTCACGGTCTGGTCGGGTGGGCTGCACCAACTGCAATCGCTTGGGCCCGATGCGATCGAGGGCCTCTATTTCGGCGGCCAGTATTGGCACGAGGCCAGCACGCCGGCCAACCGCTTCCTGGTCGCCCACACACGCGCGCGGTACGGCATCAATCCGAATGCGCCGCTCGCCGCGGAGTTCATCGGCACAAAACTGTTGATCGACGCGATCACGGCCTCAGGCAGCAGCGACCCCGGTCCAGTTATCGCAGCGTTGGAAGGTCTCGCCTATGACGGACCAACCGGCCCGGAGACCATTGGCGCCCGCGATCACCAATGCGACAAAGCCTACTACCTGCTGCGCGGCAAAGGTCGCCGGCATATGCGCGATCCCGATAACCTCGCCGACATCATCAACGCCGCGCGACCGGAAGCGGCGGCAATCACGGCAGCCTGCCGAACCGCGTGACATCGGCCATGGCATTCGGCGAAAGCGCTCTCTAAGACGACACGATCGCGCGCTCACGGCGTATCATGCGCTCCATCTCCGGCACGCCCAGTTCGCGCGCGGCTCGATGGCCGTCATAGACGGCTGTCGCAATTAGACCGGGCGCCTTGCAGTCGCCGATGCGCAGAACCGCTTCAATTCCTGCGGCCGCATTGGCGGCCTCGTCCGCCATCAGCGATCGCCAGAGTTGGTCCTCTGGCTCGCGAGAGGTCACGGGAACGAAGCCGCCGCACGGGATCTCACTGGTGCGCGACGTGTATGCGCAGGCGAGCCGTGCACTGCGCGGCTCCAACCCGGCTACGGACTGCCCGACCACGATCCGAACGCCGCGTTCCAAAAGTCGCTTTTGGATGGCAGCTTGCTCGGCGGTGTAGCGAGTCCACGCAGACACCATTCCCGCCGTCGTCACATAGGTAACGTCTTGCCCCTCTTGCGCCAGCAGCTCGGCAATGGCAGCGGCAATGACGTAGAAATCGTCGTCGAACACAACAATCGGGCCGGTCGGGCGGGCGCCACCCATGATCCGGTCGGGCGTCATGGTGCGGGGATCGCGGAAGCTGGGCACACCCATCGGGTGAGTGCGACTGGTGCCATCGGCCCGCCAATGGCTGCCGGTTGCCGCCAAAACCCACTGCGCGCCAGCGTCGCGCACGTCTTGCGCCGTCATGCAGCTCTCGCGAAAAACCTCTACATTGGCGAGCTTGCTGAGCTGATGGACTCGGTAGTCGCGCACCCGCGCCCATTCCTGAAGCCCGGGCAATTTACTCTCAAGCGATACGCGCCCGCCCAACTCGCGCGAGGCTTCCGCCAGCATGACGCGGTGGCCTGCGCGCCCGAGGGTCAAGGCCGCTTCCAACCCAGCAGGACCCGCGCCGACAACCAGCACGGATTGCGCCGCCGCCGCTCGCGGCACGCGCTCGGGGTGCCAGCCGCGCCGCCATTCCTCGCCCATGGTCGGATTCTGGGTGCAACGCAGCGGCACGCCCTGGATGTCGCTGGCGTAACAGATGTTGCAGCCGATGCACTCCCGGATGTCGTCCAGCCGTCCTTCCCAGATCTTGCGCGGCAGGAAGGGATCGGCGATCGAGGGTCGGGCTGCCCCGATCAGATCGATGACGCCGTCGCGTACCTGGGCGAGCATGGTGTCCGGCGACGTGAAGCGCCCGACACTGACCACCGGTTTACCGACGATTTTCCTGACATGGCCGACCAAGGGCGCCAGCGATCCTTCCCTGTGGAACCGCGACACGCCCATTTCCTGGTAGTAGTCGGTGACGGTGACGTCGAACAAGTCGGCCTCGTCGCGCAGCAACTCGAAGATCGCCCGACGCTCCCCCGTGGGGTCATGGCCCGGTGCCGCTTCGTCGTCAACTTCAATGCGGATCGCGAGCGCGCATTTGTCGCCGATGGCCTCACGGGTCTCTTCCATCAATTCGCGCACGATCCGGACCCGATTTTCCAAGCTGCCGCTGTAGTCGCCGAGCCGTCGGTTGATCCGCCCGTCCAAGAATTGCGACACGAGGAAGCCGTGGGCGGCATAGATGTAGACGATGTCGAAGCCCGCCTCGCGCGCGCGCCGCGCCGCCGCCTTGTGTGCGCGCCGGTAATCGCGGATATCGGCCAGGTCCATGCGGCGCGACTGGATCGGCGCCTTGTCCGCCGGCAGGCTTTCCGGCCCCATGGGCGTGGCGCGCGACAAGAGATTGGCCGAGCGCACGCCGCCATGCCACAGCTCGACACCGGCGAGCGCGCCGTGGGCGTGGACCCGTTCGGCGGTCAAGGCCATGTTGCGCACATCGCCCTGGTCCCACAGGCTGGCATAGGGCGAGGGCAGATCGTCGGCCGAGGGATCGATCGAGCAATACTCGGTGCACACCACGCCCCAACCGCCCTCGGCCTTCACCTCACGCATCGCGGCCAGCGTTTGCGGTAGCGCGAAACCCATGCCCGTGCAGTGCGGCACCTGATAGAAGCGATTGCGCGCGGTGACCGGACCGATGGCGACGGGCTGAAACAGAAGATCGAAACGAGGTTCGCGCGGCATGGTGGTGACTCTGCCTCCTATAAAACGCCGATCGCGCCAGCTTGGATTATTCCGGCGGAGCGACTAAGATGCGGTCATGTCGACGATCTTGGTTGAAGTCTACGATGCCCTTAACCGGGATTCTCCAGATACAACCCGGTCCCGAGCGTCAGAGTAGGCGATTGCGCTCACGGCGGCAATCTTGAGTGCGTTGATCAACGGCGATCATCGTCGCTTGCCGCCACGAGCGTCCTGAA
>SHVW01000091.1 GCA_009694085.1 Alphaproteobacteria bacterium | reverse complement strand
CTTGTGAGCGACAGGCCGATGTGTTTTGCTACCGCCTCGGATAAGGCGTGCGAGAATATCGATTGCATGAGCGCGATCCTTCGCTGCCAGGCAAGGAATCGCCCCTATGAATCAACTCAACGCCTTATCAAACTGCGTCGAGTACTATGCTCAGCATCACCAAAGCCATTGTCGAGAAACATGGCGGTTCGGTTTTCTTCGATAGCGAGGTCGGGAAGGGGACGACCTTCTATGTCGATCTTGCAGAACGTGCCGAGGAAAGAGCCAAGACGGTTGTCGCCGCTCAGGATCGTGTGGCGAACGGGCGCCGCATTCTTGTCTGCGAGGATGACCCGGACGTCGCGAAGTTGATCGAGTTAATGCTCGTGCAGGACGGCTATATCGTCGAAACCGTCGGGAGCGCCGCCGAGGCCAAGCATCGCCTGGCCCATCGGCACTACGATGCGATGACGTTGGATATCGGATTGCCCGACCAAGACGGTCAGTCGCTGATCGAGGAGCTGCGGCATTGCCAGAAACCCATGAGCATGCCCATCGTGGTCGTGTCGGCGCGAAAATCGCCGAATTCCGCCGATCTCCACGTCGGGGCCGTTCGGATCGTGGATTGGTTGGAAAAGCCGATCGATCACGGCCGTTTGCTCGCCAGCGTGCGGCAGGGCATTGCGGCGTCGTCTTCGGCAAAGCCGCGCATCATCCATGTCGAGGACGATCCCGATGTTGCCAACATTGTGACATCGATTGTCGGCGATCTCGGCGTCGTCGTTTCCGTCAAAACTCTCGCCGAGGCGAGGCAGCGCATGCAAGGCGAACCCTTCGATTTGATGATCCTGGATCTGGTGCTGCCCGACGGCTCGGGCGAGGAGCTGCTGTTGCTGGCCAATGCGGCGGAGAAGGTCATGCCGGTAATCGTTTTTTCTGCTAGGGATGCGACCCGAGAGATGAGCGGCCATATCGATATCGCCTTGACCAAATCGCACACCAGCAACGACCAGCTGCGCGATGCAATTCGAACGGCGTTGGGTGTCACGCCATGAAGGAACTGAAGCGAATATTGCATGTCGACGACGAGGCCGACATTCGCGAGATCGGTAAACTCGCGCTTGAAGCCGTCGGCGGTTTCATGGTCGAGAGCTGCGCGTCGGGGTCGGAGGCCGTTCAAAAGGGGCCAGGCTTCGCCCCGGATTTACTCTTGCTGGACGTCATGATGCCCGGCATGGATGGCCCCGCGACCTTGCGGGCACTGCGCGAAATTATCATCCTCAAGAATGTCCCCGCCGTATTCATGACGGCGAAGGCCCAACCGTCGGAGATCGCGGCACTGAAAGACCTGGGAGCTGTCGATGTTATCGTTAAACCGTTCGACCCCATGAGCTTGGCGCAACAACTCAGCGATATCTGGAGCCGCGCGACGGGCGGAAGTTAGGTTCGGGTGCAAGGCGAAGCTGTTTCGCCGGCCGGTGGCCGGCGCAAATCGCGGCCCGTTTCGATGTATCTTTACGATTGGGCTGGAATAGCGGCGGATATGCTTTGTTGGCTTGATTGGCCGGCTCAACTTGGTGAATCGAGTTGGGCCGAAGAGGAATGAGGCAGAGCACGATGGCCACGGCGGAAAAACGCAAGCGGAGTATCTTGTCGGTCGAGGACGATCCGCATGCGAGCCGGCTGATCCGGGCGATTCTCGAAGCCGACGGCCATACGGTATTCACGGAATCGACAAGCCAAGGCGCGATGAAGGCGCTGGCGCAGGTCCATCCGTCGATTATCTTGCTCGATGTCAATCTCGGCGAGGAATCGGGATACGATCTCTGCCATCACATCAAGGTATCCTACCCGGATCGCGACACCCTGTTCGTGTTTCTGACCGGAAACAAGATGCCCGCGGATATCGCGATGGCTCGGAAACTCGGCGCCGATTACTTCATCATCAAGCCCTTCACGCCCGAAACTCTCCTCAGCGGCATCGACCGGGCGTTCGTCGGTCGCCGGATCAAGAACCAGGCGGGACGCTGAGCCGGCGCCGCGCTCAATACGTCGCGCGCCCGCCGGAAATGTCGAACACGGCGCCGGTGGAAAACGAACAATCCTCCGAAGAGAGCCAAGCGATCAGCGCCGCGATTTCTTCGACCTGACAGAACCTGCCGACCGGAATTTTCGACAACATGTAGTTGATGTGCTGCTCGGTCATCTGGTCGAAGATGGCGGTCTTGGCCGCTGCCGGCGTTACGCAATTGACCCGGATGTTGGTGTCGGCAAGCTCCTTGCCCAGTGACTTGGTCAGGCCGATCACACCGGCCTTGGCCGTGCTATAGGCCGCCGCATTCGGGTTGCCTTCCTTGCCCGCGATCGAGGCGACATTGACGATGCGGCCATAGCCGTTCTTCAACATGGCCGGCACGGCGGCGCGGCAGCAATAGAAGACGGCGTCGAGGTCGAGCGCCATCACCTGGCGCCATGCGTCGACCGGATACTCCCAAACTTTTTTCACCGGACCCGTGATGCCGGCGTTGTTGACCAGTAGATCGAGCCGACCCAGGGCGGACACGGTGGCCGCCACTGCCCGTTCGACCGCGTCGGAGTCGGTGATATCGACCGGTATCGGCAAGACCCGGCCCCGATCCTTCAATTCATCCGTCGCGCGCGCCAACAGTTTGGCGTCAATGTCCCAGATGGCGACGGCGGCGCCTGAGGCGAGGAAGCGCTCGGCGACCGCCCGCCCAATCCCCTGGGCGCCGCCGGTGACGACGCCAACCCGCCCGCTCAGATCGATCTTATTCATGCCGCCTCCTCCACCCCTGGGGGCGGCACTCTAGGAGGCGGAGGGTGGGCCTGGCGAGAGGTTTTCCGCATCTTTCTCCTTGCAAATCCCTCCTTTTCTCGTAGAATCAATAGGCTGTACTTATTTCTTCAATTAAATTCTTGGGCTTGCCAAACGATGGCGCGGGTTGTTGGATTCAAGCGAAGCGAACGGCGAACCAATCGGCGCGCTACCGCGCCTGTCAGCGTCGTGCTGGAAGGGGAGACGCGCCCGGTCCTGAACTGGAGCCTGGGCGGATTTGTCATACCCTACGACAAGTTATGGTTGGAGTGGCAGTGCCCCGTTCCGGTCAAGCTGCTGGTGCCGGAGGGCTCCGGCGACGTCGAACTCGACCTGGAAGCGCGTGTGGTGCGGCAGGATCATGCCAAGAAGGAATTGGCTGGGACATTCCTGGAATTGACGTCGCACGCCTTCACCGTGCTCAACCGCTATGTCGCGCGCCGGCTGGCGGGTTCGCCGCGCCCGGTGTGACCCGTGGCGCATCCGGAAAGATCAGGCGAGATTGATGCGCATGCCGTCGCGCGCCGCGATGGCGCCGGACCACATGGCGCGCGCCTGGGCTTCGACATCGATCATCAAGGAATCGTCATGGTCGGGATCGTGATGGAAAATGGCCAACGTCTTGACGTTCGCCGCTTGGCACAGGCGCACGCCTTCCTGCCAGGTCGAGTGGCCCCGACCGATCTTGCTCATGAATTCGGTGTCGGTGTAGGTCGAATCGTAGATGACGAGATCGGCACCCTCGATCAGGCCGAGAATGTTCTGATCGGGCTTTCCCGGCACGTGCTCGGTATCGGTGACGTAGCACGCGGATTTGCCGGCGTAGTCGACGCGGTACCCGGTCGCTCCATTGGGATGGTTGAGCGCCGCCGTGCGAATGGCGATGCCTTGATCCAATATGAAGCTGTCGCCGACGTTGAAATCCTCGTAGGTGACCTTGGCTTTCATGGCTTCGATCGGCACGGGAAAATTGGGTGTCGTCATCTGGCCCGAGACCACGCGACGGATGCCGCCGGTGTGTTCGGAATGGCCGGTCATGATCAGGAACGAGCGGTGGGGATGGTAGATCGGGCTGAAGAAGGGCAGCCCGTTGATGTGGTCCCAATGGCCGTGGCTGAACAACAGGGTGGCGTGGTCGATATTGTTGCGCTTCAGCCAATGACCGCACATGCGGATACCGGAGCCGGCGTCGAACAGCACGCGGTAGCCGCCCAGCGACATTTCCACGCAACTCGTATTGCCGCCATAGCCCAGATGCATCGGGCTCGGGCAGGCGATGCTGCCGCAGACGCCCCAAAACTTGACCTTGAAGCTCATGGCCCCCACATCCGAGTGGCTCAGCAAGCAACAGGGTACACGACGGCGACGACGCGGCCAACCACTCCCATGGGCGTGCTGTGAAGCGAATCTGGCGCATCGCATCGCCGGCGGTCGTCTCGCCGAGCGATCCAGGGCGCCGGCGGCTGTGTGGTCTGATTGGGGCGGGCGCGCTCATCGAGGCTTTGAACCTGGTAGGTACGCTGCCCGCCATGGCGGCGGCGGCCAAGAAGCCGCCGGCCCGGAGCGACCATCCGCGCCAGCCGGTTCAGCGTCGCAGGGTCGTCATCGACCCCGGTCATGGCGGCAACGATCCCGGCACAATCGGCGCGCGCGGCAGCCATGAGAAAGAGGTAACGCTGACGGTTGCGCGCGAGCTGCGCCGGCAATTGCTGGCGAGCCAGCGCTACGACGTCGCCTTGACTCGCGAGCACGACGAATTCGTCAGTCTGGCCGATCGCGTGCAGCGCGCGCGGGCCTCGAAGGGCGAATTGTTCCTGTCGCTCCATGCCGATGCAATCCACCGGCCCGATGTGCGCGGCGCCTCCGTCTACACGCTCTCGGAGAAGGCGTCGGATGCGCGGGCTGCCGCGCTGGCCGCCAAGGAGAATCGTGCCGACGCCATCGCGGGGCTCGATTTGTCGCATCAGAAGCCGGATATTGCCGCCATTCTGGTCGATCTGGTTCAGCGCGAGACGAAAAATCAGTCGGCGACCTTCGCCAATATCCTGCTTCCGGAAATGGGGCGCGATGTGCGCCTGCTTGATCGCGGTCACCGTTTCGCGGGCTTTGCCGTGCTCAAGGCGCCGGACATTCCTTCTGTCCTGGTCGAGATGGGATATCTGTCCAACCGCGAGGACGAGCGCTTGCTCAATGCGCCAGCGCACCAGGCCCGACTCGCCGCGACCTTGGTGCGTGCTATCGGACGCTTCTTCGACAATCAGTCCCGAGCCAAAGCCTAAAGATGGGTCGCATTATCTACGTGTCGCCGCGCACTAAAGCGCCGGTCGGCGGCATTCGCACCATGTACCGCCACGTGGCGCGGCTTCGCCACCATGGGTTCGATGCCTATCTCTATCATGTTGACCAGGGTTATCGGCCCGATTGGTTCCATGAAGACGTGGCAATGCTCTACACTGCCGATCTCCGCGCACCCAACCGGCTACGCCTGGAGCCCGACGACCATGTCGTGTTCTATGAATCGGCGTCAAACTCCATTCGCTTTTTCAGTCAATACAAAGGCGCCACGCGTCATCTGTTTTGCCAGAATCACTTTTTGATGTTCGATGCGCTCCATGATCTCGGTGCGGCAAACTGGCAGGCGCTCGATGTCGAGCGCTGCTTCGCCAGCGCCGGAATCATCGCGCGAGCCGCCGAGGCTTGCCTGGGATTCCCGACGGTGCCCGTCGTGCCCTATGCAATCGACCATGCGCGCTTTCGTCCCGAACCGAAGAGCTTGCAGATCGCCTTCATGCCGCGCAAGCGTCCGGACGACATTGAGTTCATTCGGCGCTGTTTCGCCGGCGCCTTCCCCGACCTCGCCCATGTGGCCTGGATTGAAATTCACAATCAGAGCGAGGAGCGGGCCGCCGAAATCCTCCGGAAATCGGCCCTATTCCTGTCGCTCAGCCGGCGCGAGGGCTTCGGACTGCCGCCGGTGGAGGCGATGGCCAGCGGCTGTCTGGTCGCTGGCTTCCTCGGTGTTGGCGGTCGGGAGTTCGCGACGGATGCCAATGGTCTCTGGTGCGAGGACGACGATCTCGCTGGCGCCGCGCTCAAGCTCGGCCAGGCGGTGCGCTGGGTTGAAAGCCGGGATTCCGCAGCAGACGCCATGATCGCCGCCGGACGCCGGACCGCTTCCGGCTATACCATTGAAGCCACGGACGAGGCGCTGGTCGAATACTGGCGCGAAGCTACCCTCAGCGCTCAACCTCAACCACGATCCGCCCGCGCACGCCGCCCTTAAGGATGCGGCCGGCGAGCGCAGTCAGGTCGCCGAGCCCGACGGTTTCGGTCATGGCGTCGAGCTTGTCGAGCGGCAGGTCTTGGGCCAGGCGGCGCCAGATTTCGTGCCGCTCGACTTGCGGGCACATGACGCTGTCGATGCCGATCAATTTGATTCCGCGCAACAAGAAGGGGATCACCGTCGTCTTCAGCTCGTTGCCGCCGGCGAGCCCGCAGGCCGCGACGGTACCGCGATATTTCATTTGGGTCAGCAGGGAGGCAAGCGTGGTGCCGCCGACGGAGTCGATGGCGCCGGCCCAGCGCTCGCTCTCCAGCGGTTTGCCCGAGGGGTTGGCGAGCAGGGAACGGTCGACGATCTCCGCCGCACCGAGCGATTTGAGGTAGTCATGGGTATCCGCGCGACCCGTCGAAGCGACGGCGCGATAACCGAGCTTGGCCAGGATGGCGAGCGCCACGGATCCGACACCGCCGGCCGCACCGGTCACGGCGACATCGCCGCCTGCTGGCGTCAACCCGTGTTGTTCTAACGCAATGATCGACATCATGGAGGTGAAACCCGCCGTGCCGATCGCCATGGCGCGGGCGGGATTGATATTCGCCGGCAGCTTGACCAGCCAGTCGCCTTTGACCCGTGCGCGGGTCGCATAGCCGCCCCACTGCGCCTCGCCGACCCGCCAGCCCGTCAGCACGACGGCATCGCCCGGTTTGAAATCCTTGTGTTCGCTTGCCTCCACCGTGCCGGCAAAATCGACGCCGGGGACATGGGGATAGTTGCGCACGAGCCGGCCCAGCCCGTTCAAAATCAAGCCATCCTTGTAGTTCAGGGTGGAGTGGCTGACTCGCACGGTCACATCGCCGGCGGGTAGGCGAGCCTCGTCCACATCCTGGATCGAAGCCGATACTTTGCCGCCCGTCTCTTCGAGCATGAGAGCCCGGAATGTTTTGCTCATCTTGTCCTCGTCGGTGGGAAGCCATTCCTGGAGCACCAACTCCAGGGTAATGCAGATGGGATTGGCGCCGGCAACGAATGTGCCGCCATAGACGCGCGCTTCGGAATCGGAAATAGTGCCGCGCAGATCGGCGCGCGGGTTGCCTGCTTTGTCGGGCGCCACTTCGCCCTGAAGCGACAGGATTTCGATACCGGGGCCGGTGATATCAAGTCGTTTGGGTGTGGCGGCTGCGCCATAGGCGAGCGCTGCATCCACCAGGCTGCCCACGCCGGAGCGCACGACGGCATGGTGCAGGCTGTGTTCCGCACACAGCGCCTCGATACCGCCGACCATGTCCTGATTGGGCCGCAGCCGCGCCACCAGCACGCGGCCGAAACGGCCGGATTGGAGGGCCGCTGCCGCCGTCATTCCGCCGCCTTGGCGAGTGCCGCGGTGAGCATAGGGCGGAAAATGGGGTAATTGGTTTCGGCATCGTATTCGGCGGCGAAGCCGGCACCGTCGAGCGCGGTCGCGCGCAGGGTAACGCCGGCCGCGCCGACCGGGCAGGCGCCGGGCACGACATGGCCGCCATGAATGCGTCCGTCCCGATCGACCAGGACGGCATGGCAATGAACGACCGGCCCGCCACCCAGTTGGCCCGAACGGTCGCGCCCGAGAAAGGCGTTACCGGCGATCACCGTGACCGGCCCGGCTAGTACGGTCGGTGCGCCATAGGTTGCGACCCGCGCGCCCGTGGCGTCTGCCATGCCGGTCATATAGGACAGGCCGGCGCATTCCCCGCCGACCAGTTGAATCGCCGCATCCGCGAAGCCGCGCGCCAGCAGCACGTCGCGCAAGCCATGGAGCAGATCGACGCCTTCGGGCAGAACGACGCGGAAATGACCGGACGCACGCGCCGCGATCGCCTCGCGGCGCGCCGGCGTGGGCGGTCCCGGCTGTTTCAGAACTCTCATATCCCCTGGCCTTCCCGGAGTTCGCCGCGTGCGAACAATTGCTGCCGGATCAGGTGTTTCGGAATCTTACCGTAGCCCGATTTCGGCAATTCATCCCAGAAAAAGACGCGGCGCGGCCATTTGTATTTGGCCAGTTTGCCCTCGAGGAAACCGATCAATTCGGCTTCTCCGGCGGCGGCACCGGATTGGCGCACCACGACGGCCACACCCGCCTCGCCCCATTTCGGGTCGGGCACGCCGAGCACGGCCACCTCGGACACCGCAGGGTGGGTCAGCAACACCTCCTCGGCATCGCGGGGATAGACGTTGGAGCCGCCGGATATATACATGTCGGAGGCGCGGCCGGTGATGTAGAGAAAACCTTCGGCATCGAGATAGCCGAGATCGCCGGTATGAAACCAGCCGCCCCTGAGCGCCTTAGCGGTCGCCTCCGAGTTTTCGAAATAGCCGGCGAACACGGCCAAGCCTCGCACGCAGATTTCGCCGCGCTCGCCGGGCGCGAGGCGCCGATTCTCGCCATCGACGATCTTGATCTCCATGCCCGTGCGCGGATAGCCGCAGGTACCGATGCGCGCGTCTGGCGCATCGTCGTCGGGCCGGTGCAGATGGGGCGGCAGTACCGTGATGTTGCCGGTCACCTCGCCCAGGCCGAAATACTGCACCAGCACGGGGCCGAGTTTTTGCAAGGCTAGCTTCTGGTCGGCCCGGTACATGGGCGCGCCGGCATAGATGACGAAGCGGAGCGAGCGGTGATCGGTGCGGTCGACGGCGGGGTGCTCGACCAGCAATTTCACGATGGTCGGCACGGTAAACATGTTGCTGATCCTGTGCCGCTCGACCAGCCGCCAGGCCTCTTCCACGTCGAGCCGCTCCGAGGGCAGCAGCACGCTCATGGCGCCGCGTGCGACCTGGCTCAACACATGGGCGCCGGCACCGTGAGAAAGCGGGGCGACGACTAGAGACACGTCGGCCTCGGTGGTGCCTGGCATCAGATCGGCCAGGTGATTGTTGACCACAAAATTCATCTGCCCGTGGGTCAGGATCGAGGCCTTGGGCCGGCCGGTGGTACCGGAGGTATAGAAGAACCAGAGGGGATGATCGTAATCCACCTCGACCTCGTCGGCCGGTACGCCCTTATGGGCCAGAGTGAGCGCATCCCAGCCTTGTTCGCCCGCGCGCGGTGCGCCGAGCGCCAACACCACGGGCGGCGCGTCCTTCATCTCGGCCATGATGGCGTCGGCATGGGGCTGAAAGGCCGGGTCGTAAACCAGCGCGCGCGCCCGGCAATGGCGCATCAACCAGGCCATCTCCGGCGGGGTCAGGCGAAAATTGGCGGGAACCCAGACCAGCCCGGCGCGAAAGCAGGCCCACATGTTGACGAACATGGGCCGGTTGTTGCGCGAAATCACGAACACGCGGTCGCCTGGCACAAGGTCGAGCGCGCGGAACGCGGCGGCCATGGCGTTGGTCTCGTCATCAAGCTCGCGCCAGGTCCAGCTTTGCTCGGCCTGCCATAATCCGGGACGCGCGGGCAGCCGGCGCGCGGTATCCGAGAGCAGCCGGCTGAAATTCATAACGGAAGCAGGCATGGGCGGTATCCCCGCTACTGCGGCGGCGGCGTCCTACCGAATAGGTTCGAGGATGCTGACATAATTGGCAACGGCGGCACCGCCCATATTGAAGATGCCGGCGAGACGTGCGTTTTTCACCTGCATGTCGCCGGCCGTGCCGGTCAACTGCATGGCGGCCATGACATGCATGGACACGCCGGTGGCACCGATCGGATGGCCCTTGGATTTGAGGCCGCCCGAGGGATTGACCGGCAGCTTGCCGTCCTTTTCGGTCCAGCCCTCGGTCGTGGCGCGCGCGCCCTGGCCGCGCGCGGTCAGGCCCATGGCCTCGTATTCCAGCAGCTCGGCGATGGTGAAGCAGTCATGGGTCTCGACCAGGGAGAGATCGTCCAGGCTCAACCGCGCCTTGCCCAAAGCTTGCTTCCACGCGACCTCGCAGCCCTCGAACAGGGTCACGTCGCGCTTGGCCATGGGCAGGAAATCGTTGACCTGCGCGGTGGCGCGGAAGGCGACCGCCTTTTTCATGGACAGCGCGGTTTCCACATCGGCCAGCACGACGGCGGCCGCGCCATCGGACACCAGGGAGCAATCCGTGCGCTTCAACGGGCCGGCGACGAAGGGGTTCTTATCCGACGGCGTGCGGCAGAATTCGTAGCCCAGATCCTTGCGGATTTGGGCCAGCGGATTGGCCGCACCATTGCGGTGGTTCTTGGCGGCGATGCGCGCGAGCGCGTCGGATTGGTCGCCATGCCTCTGGAAATAGGCCTGCGCGATGCGGCCGAACACGCCGGCGAAACCACCTTCGATATCGGCCTCGGTCTTGACATAGCTGGCGCGCAGCAGCAACTCGCCCACCTGGGGCCCCTTGGCCTCCGACATTTTCTCCACGCCGACCACTAGCACCACGCGCGCCTGGCGTGCCGCGATGCGCGTCAGCCCCTGGTGGATCGCCGCCGTGCCCGTGGCGCAGGCGTTCTCCACCCGCGTCGCCGGCTTGAAGCGGAAGGCGTCGGACGCCTGGAACACCAGGGACGATGTAAAATCCTGGCGCACGAAGCCGCCATTGAAATGGCCGACATAGATGCAATCGACCTCACCGGGCCCGATACCGGCATCTTTCATGGCGTCGGTGGCGACGCGCACGATCAAATCCTCGACGTCCTTGTCTTCGTGCTTGCCGAACGGCGTATGGGCCCAGCCGACGATGCATGCAGTCATGATGGGTCTCCCGTGGGAAAAGAAGCTATCGGGAGGGTAGCAAACCGGGGCAGCGACTGAAAGAGCGGGAATCGAGGCGGAGCCCGGTCATGCCTGGATGGACAGAACTTCAATTCCACTGCTCCATGCGGCGCGGGCCAGTTTCGCATCGAGGCTTGCCAATGGCAGTATTCGCCGCCGCGCCAGTTCGAGATAGACCGCGTCATAGGCGGTGAGATCGTGGGTGCGGCAGATTTCGACCAGGCGCTCGATGGGCACGTCAGCATCGTCCTCGACGACAGGCATGACGCTAATGGAGCGCACGATACGGTCGGCGCTGGCGCGGTCGATCCGATTGCGTTTTCAGCCACGAGCACCGCATTCGTCATTTCGAGCCGCCAGACTCAGGGAACAATGGCGCCGGAAGCTTCGACCCGGTTCTGCACGGGCAGCAATTCCCGAGGATGTTCGTCGTTAAGAAACCAGGAGATCGCCATGGATGCGTCGAGGACAACGCTGGTCATCGGCGGCCCTCGGCGATGAATTCCCGGATTTCCTCGGACGATATGGAGACGCCCCTGCGGCGGAGATCACCCCGGATGCGGCGAATCTCGTCGAGCACCTCCTTCGCCGAAGGCTTGTTAGAACCGGCGGGGGGGCACAAGTTCGGCCACCGGCGTGCCGTGGCGGGTAATGGTGATGCGCTCGCCTGCCTCGACCAGGGTCAAGAGCTTGGGCAGGTTCGCCTTTGCTTCATAAACGCCGACAGACCTCATTGTCGGGCCTCCATAATATAGTCTGACTATAGTAAGACTATATTATGTATGCTTAGAGGTCAAATCCGATAACCTCTTACAAACACTCCGCAAACCTGACCGGCTTGCCCACGGGCGCGCCCAGCACCTCGTCCTCGCGCATCACCACCTGTCCGCGAATGACCGTGGCGACCGGCCAGCCCGTCACATTCATGCCCGTGAAGGGTGACCAGCCGCTTTTGCTGGCGATCCACTTCTCTTCGATCGTGCGCTTGGCCTTGAGGTCGACGATGGTGAGATCGCCGTCATAGCCCAGCATCAGCCTTCCCTTGGCGGCGATCTGGTAGATGCGTTGGGGGCCGTGGGCGAGGAGGTCGACCAGGCGTTCCAGCGTCAGCCGTCCGGCATTCACATGGTCGAGCATGAGCGGCAGGGTCGTTTGCACGCCGGGCATGCCGGAGGGCGAGGCGGGGTAGGGCTTGGCTTTTTCCGCGCGCGTGTGGGGCGCGTGGTCGGAGCCGATCACGTCGACCACGCCCGATGCCAGCGCCCGCCACAGGCCGGCGCGATGGCGCTCGGCACGGATCGGCGGGTTCATCTGGGCCAGCGTGCCGAGCCTTTCGTAACATTCGGGTGCGGACAGCGTCAGATGCTGCGGCGTCACCTCGACCGTGGCGATGTCGCGGTGTTCGGCCAGCAGCGCCATTTCCTCTTCCGTGGTGATGTGCAGCACATGAACGCGCCGTCCGGCCTTGCGCGCGAGCGCGAGCAACCGCCTGGTCGCGGCGAGCGCGGTTTCCTCGTCGCGCCAGACGGGGTGGGCGCGCGGATGTTTTTCCGCCTCGGCCAGCGCTTTGCGTTGGCGCAGGCGCGGCTCGTCCTCGGCATGGATGGCGACGCGGCGCGTGCCGTGGGCGAACACTTGGGCCAGCGTCTGGTCGTCCTCGACCAGCAACCCGCCGGTCGAGCTGCCCATGAACACCTTGACGCCGCAACAGCCGGGCCGCCTTTCCAGCGTGCCCAGCTTGGCCGCGTTCTCGGCGGCGGCGCCGATGAAGAAGGCGTGATCGCACCAGGCACGGCCGGCGGCGCGGGCAAATTTGTCGTCGAGATCGGCGGCGGTGAGCGTGGAGGGTTTGGTGTTCGGCATTTCGAACACGGCCGTGATGCCGCCAAGCACGGCACCCCTTGTGCCCGTCGCCAAATCTTCCTTGTGTTCGCTGCCGGGCTCGCGGAAATGGACCTGGGTGTCGATCAACCCGGGCAGCACATGCAGGCCACGGGCATCGATAGTCTCAGTCGCCTCGGCCCGGGCCAGGTTGCCGATGCCGGCGATTCGGCCGCCGGTAATGCCGATATCGGCGGCGGCAATGCCGGCCGGCGTCACGGCGATGCCGTCGCGAACGAGCAGGTCGAAGCGCGCCGCGCTCACGTCGGCGATCCCAGCAGCTTCTTTTTCAGTTCTTCGATGCTGTGGCGCGCGCCGCGGAGATAGGGATGGACCTTTAGCGCCGCTTCGAGGGCGCTGAGCGCGCCCTTATGATTGTTAATCTCCACATTGATCATGCCGAGCCCGGAGAGCGCGCCGAAATGGCGGGGCTCCAGCGCCAGCGTGCGCTCGATGTCGGCGACGGAGGCGTCGTAATTGTCCATCAGGTAATGCACGGTGGCGCGCTTGTTCCAGCCCTCGGCGAAATTGGGGTCGTCCTTGACCATGCGGTCGAAAGCGCGAAGGGCGGCGGGATAGTCGCCGGTGTTCATGGCGTTGACGCCGAGCCGCATGAGAATGTTGGAATCCTCGTTCTCCGAACGCATCCAGAGCTGCCAGATCGACGATTCCAACTGGGCGGCCTCGCCTTCCAGCGTGGTTTGACTCAGGCGCTCGAACATTCGGTTCAGGCGCCAATCCGATTGATCGGCACAGGCGATTGGCGCGAACGCCAGGGCGAGGAACAGGGCGAGTGCAAAGCGCATCATG
Source organism: Alphaproteobacteria bacterium (assembly GCA_009694085.1). GTDB lineage: Bacteria > Pseudomonadota > Alphaproteobacteria > SHVW01 > SHVW01 > SHVW01. Next base: position 1,812 of record SHVW01000091.1, on the reverse strand, counting down.
CCGCGATTATGCGCGACCGACAAAGCCTTTGCCAAGGGGGACGGGTACGCGGTCATAGCTGGGCCCGGAGCGCGGCGGCGTGGGACCGGATCGCATCCCAACGGCCCGCTTCCATGTCGGCGGCCGGCGCGGGGAACCCGCCGCCCACCGCGACCACGTTGGGCTGGGCCAGGTACTCCCTCATGTTGTGGGCGCCCAATCCGCCGGTCGGGCAGAACCGCACATCGGGGATCGGGCCCCAATGGGCCTTGAGCGCGGCGATGCCGCCCATCTGTTCGGCGGGAAAGAATTTGAGCAGGCGGAAGCCCTGGGCCTTGGCGTGCATGATTTCGGCCGGCGTGGCGACGCCGGGGATGAAGGGCAGATCGCCGCCGCGCGCGGCGGCCAACAATTCCGGCGTGAAACCGGGGCTAAAGGCGAAGCGGGCGCCTGCCGCACGGCTGCGGATCAGATCGGCCGGTTCGAGCACGGTGCCCGTGCCAACCACCGCATCCGGCACCTCGCGCTGAATGGCGCGCACGGCGTCGAGTGCCGCGAGTGTGCGCAGGGTGATCTCCAACACGCGCAAGCCTGCGGCGACCAATGCGCGGGCCAGCGGCACCGCATCCGCCGCGCGCTCGATTACCAGCACCGGCACAATGCGCACCTGACGCAGCAACGCTTCCATGTCGAGCGGCTCTGTGCGAACGGCTTGAATACTCATGATGCATCCTTTCCTTCGTCGATCCGCAGTCGGATCAACCCATCCGGCATGGCACGGCCGGACATGATCGCGCCGGGGTGCATGATAACAGCGCCGGCCAGGCGATGGCCATTGAGGGCGGCGGCTTCCGGCACGGCACCGGCGAGGCGCGCCGCCAGATAGGCAGCGGCGAAGGAATCGCCGGCCGCAGTGGTGTCCACGGGCTGCCGCGGGCTCTCGATGGGCACGACCGTCTCGCGCCCGCCCAACACGACCAGCGCCGGTTCCGCCCCATCCTTGACCACGATCTCCGCCACACCGGCTTTGCGGCAGATATCCAGAGGTGGCTGTTCGGAACCGAATAGCGCGCGAAAATCGTCGGCGCCGCACAGCGCGATATCGGCCAGCGCTAGGGCGCTGCGGAACGCGGCGCGCGCCTCCTCCGGGTCGGGCCAGTTGCGCGGGCGGAAATTGCTGTCGAAAGCGATCAACCCACCGCGGCGGCGTGCGGTGCTCAGCGTTCCGAACAGCTTTTCCCGGCCGGCCTCGCCATAGAGCGACAGGCTGACGCCGGTAAGGTAGATCAGGCCATAGCCGGCAAGCGCGGCGCAGATGTCGGGCGTCTCCGGCAGGGCGAACAGATCGCGCGCCGGCGCCCGGTCGCGCCAATAGAAGAATTGCCGTTCGCCCCGGTCGTCGGTCTCGATGACATAGATGCCAGGCAGTCGACCGGCGAGCTGCCGTACTTGGCCCGTGCCCACCCCTTCGGCCTGCCAGGCCGCCAGCATGGCGGCGCTATAGGGATCGTTGCCGAGCGCGGTGACGTAATCGACATCGACGCCGAGGCGGGCGAGATAGACGGCGGTATTCAAGCTGTCGCCGCCGTGGGCCATGGCATATTGCCCGCCCGGCCGACGCGACAGCTCGATCATGCATTCGCCGATGGTGGCGGCTTTCATGGCGATCAGCCTAGCACCTCTGCACATTAGACCTGTTGCAAAAGTAGCTTTGGCGTAGGGCGGCGGCAAGGTGGGCGAAGCTCCGCCGCTTCAAAAGCCTGTGACGAGATTGACGATGCTGGCGACGATGGCGAACTTGGCGGCGTAGGCGGCTCTCGGATAGCGGTATCT
>SHVW01000090.1 GCA_009694085.1 Alphaproteobacteria bacterium | reverse complement strand
TGTGCTGCTCACCACCGGCTCGTCCGCCGCCGACACGCTCATCGGCATCAATTTGAACGACCGGCTATCCGGCGGGGATGGCGGCGATACCATCTACGGTCAGACCGGAGACGACACGATCTACGGCAATGTCGGTGCCGACCGGTTGTCGGGCGGTTCCGGGAACGACGTGCTGTTCGGCGGTCGCGACGCGGATTTGGTCTATGGCGGGACCGGCAACGATACCGTCTACGGCAATCTGGCCAACGACGTTGTCTATGGCGAAGCAGGAAACGACGTTCTCTATGGCGGCCAAGGCAACGACACGCTATCGGGCGGATCGGGCAATGACACGCTGTTCGGCAATCTGGGCAACGATTATCTGGTCGGCGGTTCCGGCGCGAACAAGTTTGCGATCAACAGCGGCAACGACACGATCGGCGACTTCGCCCTTTCCCTGGGCGACCGCATCCGGGTCGCGTCGGGAACCACCATTTCCGTTGCCAGCGCCAGCGACGGCGCCGTCATCTCGTTCAGCAATTCCAGCGCAACCGTCAAGCTGATCGGTGTTTCCTCGTCCAGCGTCAGCTCGGGCTTCCTCGAATTTTTCTAACGCGCGAGAAAAACCTCGAGCACATCGCGCGCGGCGGCGGGCGGGGCCATTTGGCCTGCTGCCACTGCGGATTCCAGGTCGGCAAGCCGCTTGGCCGCGGGGCCCTGAGCTAAAAGTGCCGCCATCAAGCCGTCGCCGATTTCCTGGCGCAGCCAGGCGCGGGCTTGGTTGGTACGGCGGCCCTGCACAGCGTCGCCAAGGGCGCGGCGGAACGCACCCACGGTCTCCCAGACCCGGTCGATGCCGCGCCCTTCCAGGGCCGAGCATTGCAGCACCGGCGGGCGCCACAGCGGCGTCGCCGGGCGTAGTAGATGGAGGGCGGCCTGATAATCTGCCGCAGCGCGCCCGGCCGCGGCGACGAGATCGCCATCGGCCTTGTTGACCACGATGAGGTCGGCCAGTTCGACGACACCCTTTTTGATGCCTTGCAACTCATCGCCGCCGGCCGGCGGCAACAGCAGCAGGAACATATCGACCATGCCGGCCACTGCGGTTTCGGACTGGCCGACGCCGACCGTTTCGACCACGATCGCGTCGAACCCAGCCGCTTCGCAGATCAGCATCGCCTCGCGTGTGCGGCGCGTCACCCCGCCCAGCGTGCCCGCCGTGGGCGAGGGGCGGATGAAAGCCGCTGGCGCGCGCGCCAGCTTTTCCATGCGCGTCTTGTCGCCCAGGATCGAGCCGCCGCTGACCTGGGAGGACGGATCGACCGCCAGCACGGCAACGCGATGGCCCGCGCCGATCGCGTGCAGGCCGAAGGCCTCGATGAAGGTAGATTTTCCGACCCCGGGCACGCCGGTAATGCCCAGGCGGATGGCGCGGCCGGTGTGCGGTAGCAGCCGGTCGATCAATTGGCCCGCGCTGCTCTGATGATCCGATCGAGTCGATTCGACCAGCGTGATCGCGCGCGCCAATGCCCGGCGGTCGCCGGTCAGCACGGCGGCGGCGAGCGCGTTGGGATCGCTGAGGGGATCGACGGCGTTGGTCAAGATCGTGGTCCGAAAAAGGCGATGCCGATGCGTCATAGCAGCGGGTCCGGTAAGCGTCAAAGCACCTCGACCGGGCGGTCGTCGTTGCGATAGGCTGCGCCGCCTGTCGCAGGAGATCGAGATCCATGCCATTGCCGCCGAGCGCCCAGCGGGTCCAGGACGTGTTGACCCAGTGCGGCCACCCCCATCCCGTGACGGAGATGCCGGACTCGACCCGCACCTCGGCCGAGGCCGCCGCCGCCGTGGGCTGCGAGGTCGCCCAGATCGCGAAGTCGCTGATCTTTAAGACCGCAGGCAGCGGCCACCCCGTCCTGGTGGTGGCGAGCGGCGTCAACCGGGTGGACGAGAAAAAGCTGGCGGCCTGCCTGGGCGAAAAAATCGCGCGGCCCGACGCCGATTTCGTGCGTGCGGAAACCGGCTACGCCATCGGCGGCGTGCCGCCGATCGGCCACGACCGGCCGATCAAGACGCTAATCGACCGGGATCTGCTGGCACTGTCGGACATCTGGGCGGCGGCAGGCACGCCGCGCGCCGTTTTCAAGTTGACGCCGGCCGATCTGATCGCCATGACCGGCGGCACCGTTGCCGATCTGCGCAAGGACGGTTAGGCGCCGGCAACGCGCACGCTGGGGCCGCCATAGATCATCTTGCCCGTGACCAGGGTGGACATCACAATCTTGGAATCGGTCTCGCCGTGTTGGCGGAGTTCGGTGATCACCGCCTCCAGATGCACCATGGAGGCCGCGATCACCTTGATCAGAAAACTGTCCTCGCCCGTGAGGTGATGGCATTCCACCACCTCGCTCAGCGTGCGCACCAGCGTGGCGATGCGGCCATAGCGCTCGGCGGGCACGCGTATTTGAATGAAGGCGGTGATCGGGAAGCCGAGCCGGGTCGTATCGATCCGGGCGTGGTAGCCCATGAGAATGCCGGCCTCCTCCATGCGGCGCACGCGCTCGGCCACGGCCGGGGCGGACAGGCCGATGCGCCGACCAAGCTCGCTGAAGGACAAGCGGGAATCCTCCTGCACCGCGCGCAACAGGCGCCAACCCGTGTCGTCCAAGGCGCTTTCGGAATCGAAGGCCATTTCGTGGTTCCATCCTCCCTTGACGGCAGGAGCCCGTATATTAGTTTCAGTATCGTTTTCCCGCAATGCGTTTGGCATCGGATTGAAAGGTGCGGAATGATCCCGGTCGATTTGTGGCCGCTGTGGAAGGGTGTGGGCATCGGCCTGGCCGTGGCGATCCCGGTCGGGCCGGTCGGGTTGTTGTGCATCCGTCGGTCGCTCGCGCGCGGCTGGCTCAGCGGTTTTCTCAGCGGCTTGGGCGCGGCCGTGGCCGATGGCTTCTATGCCGGGGCCGCCGCCTTCGGCCTGACCGCCATCACGGCCTGGCTGGTTGCGTCCCAGGGTTGGATCGCGCCGGTCGGCGGCGCGCTGCTGCTGTGGCTCGGCTGGCAGATCGCGCGCGCGCAGCCGGGCGAGGGCAGGGGCGCCACGGAAACCGCTGGGCTCACCGCCGATTTCGCCTCCACCTTCGCCGTCACCATGACCAACCCGGCGACGATCCTGAGTTTCATTGCCCTGTTCGCCGGCTTCGGCCTGGCTGCAGGCGAAGGCGGCTATGGCGCGGCCACGCTGCTGACTCTAGGCACCGTGCTCGGCTCCGCGCTCTGGTGGCTGATCCTGAGCAAGACAGCGGGATGGGCGCGACGCTATGCAACGGCGGAACGGCTGGTGTGGGTGAACCGCGCGGCCGGGATGGTGATCATGGCGTTCGGGGCGTGGGGATTGGCGACGGCAATTCGTTGACGTCTGTCATCTGATATCCGTCATCTGAAACTTACGCCGCCTTGCTGCGCCGCCGTCGGATCAGCCGCAGGATTTCTCCGGCCGCCTGGGGAATGTTCGTCCCCGGCCCATAGATTGCCGCCACGCCGGCCTTGGTTAGGGCGTCATGATCCTGGGTTGGAATCACGCCGCCGCACACGACCAGCACTTCGCCGGCACCCTGGTCGCGCAACGAACCGATCAAAGCCGGGACCAAGGTCGTGTGGCCCGCCGCCTGGCTCGACACGCCGATCACATGGACGTCGTTCTCCACCGCCTGGCGCGCGGCTTCCTCGGGCGTCTGGAACAGCGGACCGATATCGACGTCGAAGCCGATATCGGCAAACGCGGTCGCGATCACCTTGGCGCCGCGGTCGTGGCCGTCCTGGCCGAGCTTGACCACGAGGAGGCGCGGCCGGCGGCCCTCCTCGGCGGCGAACAGTTCGACGTCGCGGCGGATTTTCTGGAAGCCCTCGTCATTGGCATAGGCCGAGCCGTAGATGCCGGTGACGCTGCGAATGGTGGCGTGGTGGCGGGTGAAGACGCGCTCCAGCGCATCCGATATCTCGCCCACGGTGGCGCGGGCGCGGGTAGCCTGGACCGATAGGTCCAAGAGATTGCCCTGGCCGCTGGATGCGGCGGCCGTCAGCGCGGCCAGCGCGGCCTGGCACTTGGCCTCGTTGCGGCTTGCGCGCACCTGTTTAAGCCGCGCGATCTGGGAGTCCCGGACTTTGGCGTTGTCGACATTGAGGATCGGAATCTTTTCCTCGCTATCGGGCCGGTATTTGTTGACGCCGACGATCGTGTCCTCGCCCCGGTCGATGCGCGCCTGGCGGCGGGCGGCGGATTCCTCGATGCGCAGCTTGGGCATACCGGCCTCGATCGCTTTCGTCATGCCGCCCAGCGCCTCGACCTCGTCGATCAGGCGCATGGCCTCGGCCGCGATCGCGGCGGTCAGGCTTTCCACGTAGTAGCTGCCGCCGAGCGGGTCGATGACTTTGGGGATGCCGGTCTCCTCGGCGATGATGAGCTGGGTGTTGCGCGCGATGCGGGCGGAGAACGGCGTGGGCAGCGCCACTGCCTCGTCCAGCGCATTGGTGTGCAGCGATTGGGTGCCGCCGAGCACGGCGGCCATGGCCTCGATGGTGGTGCGCACCACGTTGTTGTAGGGGTCCTGCTCGGTCAGGCTGACGCCCGAGGTCTGGCAGTGCATGCGGAGCGCCAGCGACATCGGGTTCTTCGGATCGAACTTCTGGATCAGCCGCGCCCACAGCAGCCGCGCCGCGCGCAGCTTGGCGATCTCCATGAAAAAATTCATGCCGATGTTGAAAAAGAACGACAGGCGCGGCGCGAACGCGTCGATGGCGAGGCCGCGGCCGAGCGCGGCGCGCACATAGTCGAGGCCGTCGGCCAGCGTGAACGCCAGTTCCTGGACCGAGGTCGCCCCGGCCTCCTGGATGTGATAGCCGGAGATCGAGATCGAGTTGAACTTCGGCATGTGCTTGGCCGTGTATTCGATGATGTCGGCCACGATGCGCATGCTTGGCGTGGGCGGGTAAATATAGGTGTTGCGGACCATGAACTCCTTGAGGATGTCGTTCTGGATCGTGCCGCTCAGCTTGTCGGCGGGCACGCCCTGTTCCTCCGCCGCCACGATGTAGCCGGCCAGCACGGGCAGCACCGCGCCGTTCATGGTCATGGACACGCTCATGCGGTCGAGCGGGATGCCGTCGAACAGGATTTTCATGTCCTCGACGGAATCGATGGCGACGCCGGCCTTGCCGACATCGCCGATCACCCTGACATGGTCGCTGTCGTAACCGCGATGGGTGGCGAGGTCGAAGGCGATGGACAGGCCCATCTGCCCGCCCGCCAGGTTCTTGCGATAGAAGGCGTTGGACTCCTCGGCCGTGGAAAAGCCGGCATATTGCCGGATGGTCCAGGGCCGATTGGCGAACATGGTGGCGCGGGGGCCGCGCACGAAGGGCGGAAAGCCGGGCAACCCGCCCAGATGGTCGAGCGTCTCCAGATCGGCCGCCGTATAGAGCGCCTTGACCGCGATGCCCTCGGGCGTGCGCCAGGTCAAGGCGTCCAGGCCCTCGCCCTGGAGGTCTTTGGTCGCGAGCTTGGTCCAGTCGTCGAGCGTGCGTTCGGGAAATCCGCCCATGTGTGCCACTCCGCTAGAGTACATGCGAATTATAGCGGCGCGCGCGTAGCTCCGTCCATGCGGCGGGTTGGCGGGGGGGGCTAGCGGATGACTTGAACCTCAACCCCAGTCAGCTTCAGCCGTTGCCAGGCGCTATCCGCCGTCAAGGCCGGGCGGCCCGCAGTTCGCGCCGTCGCCAAACAAGCCCGATCGCCGAGCGACAGGCCAAACGGCTTGATTTCGCGTCGCAGAAATCCGGCTGCCAGCGCGATCGACCGCGTGAAGGGTACCAGCGTCAGCGGCAATCCCGCCATCACCTGCTCGACCTGGACGATAGGCATGCCGCGATCGCAGAGGCGGGCGACGACTTCGGTGAGGTTGACCGTGCTCATCATGGCATCGGGCAATGCCCGCTCCACATCGCCGGCCCCGGGCTCGCGGAAAATCAATGCCAGGATCGCCGAAGCGTCGAGCACGAACTCACTCACGCGCCGCCTCGGCGCGTCGCTCCGCAATCAGTTCGGCAACGGCGCTGCCCTTCTTCGGCCGGTAAGGGCGCGCCAGGGCCTGAATTTCGGCCACGGCTGCCTTCACCGAGCGGACGCGCAAGCTCGCACCATCGAGTTCGAGCAGCACGGGATCGCCGATTTCCAAGGCAAGAGCTTGGCGCATCTCGGCCGGGATGACCAAACGGCCGCCAGCGGAAAGTTTCGAGCGAAACACCACCATCATAGCAGACTCTCAAGATGCCACATTAGTCCAATATGTCAGGCGGTAGCCTGTATGACAATAAATTAAAAAGTGACATTAATCTCTACCACGCCAGCGCCGCCGTGGCCGCGCGCGGGGTGAGGTTGACGTCGGCGCACAACCGATTGACCAGATCCGGCCGCGGCACCTCGCCTGGTGCGATGCCCAGCGCCTCTGCATGAATGCCGCCGGCGATCAGCAGGGAGTCGATGCCGACCGCGGCTGCGCCGGCGATGTCGGTGGGTAGGCCATCCCCGATCGCCAGGATGCGCCGCCGGTCGGCCAGGCCGAGTAGGCCGAACACCGTTTGATAGATCGGCGCATGCGGTTTGCCGTGATAGCGCACATGGCCACCCAGGCGTTGGTACTCGGCTGCCAGCGCGCCGGCGCAGATCAGGCGCTGGCCGCCATGCATGACGACGATGTCGGGGTTTGCGCAGATCATGGGCAGGCCGCGTTGCGCGGCCTCTGCGAGCGTATCGGCATAATCGGCGACCCGATCGTGCTCGCCGACTGTGCCTGCGTTAAACAGGAAATCGGCGCGTTCGAGTGCGGCAACCGAATCGATATCGAGGCCGTTCAGTACATTGCTGAACCGGCCTCGGCCGGTTTCGTAGCAGCGCCGGCCGAGGGCCGCATACCAGGGGTCGTCGCGGGTATGCAGATGCCGATAGGCCTCTTCGCCCGAAGTTAGAACATGATCGTACTGCCCGCTGTCGATGCCGATCTCGGCCAGCCGCTCCGCCACCACATGCCAGCGGCGCGGCGAGTTCGACAGTACGACCACGCGCTTGCCCGCGGATTTGAGGCGCTTCAGGCAATCGGCAGCGCCGGAAAAGGCCGCGCCGCCATCGTAGAGCACGCCCCAGATGTCGATGATGTACCCGTCATAGTCGGCGGCGATCGCGCCGAGGCCGGAGATCACGGGGACTGTCATGGGCGTGGTGCCAACTTCATGCGGCGTCGGCGCTCAGCTTGGGTTCGCCGAAGAGGTAGCCTTGGCCGAAATCGACGCCGTAGTCGAGCAGTTCGCGCAACTCGTCCTCGGTTTCGATCTTCTCGACGATCAGGTCCATGGCGTGGCGGTTGAGCCGGCGCTTGAAATCCGCCATATCCAGGCTGCCGACCCGTCGCTTCAGAGCATCCAGCAGAAGAGTCGCCTCGACCTTGATGAACTTGAAACCGCGCCGCGATAGTCCATCCAAATCGAGGTCGAGATCGTAAGTCTGGTCGAGCGAGAAGCGGAAGCCCAGATGGGCGAGTTGGGCCAAGGCATGCTCGGTCTTGGCGTCGCCGCGCCGAATATCGGGCTGGGCGAATTCAAAGATCAAGTTGTGGGCGAGGCTACGATGCTCGCTCAAAAATTCGATGAACTGGTTGAAGAAATCGACATCGGTCAGGCTATGGTTCGAGATGTTGCAGAGAAAGCCGAACTCCGCCTTACCCGGCCGGCGCTGGCGCAGGATTTGAACGGCACGGAATAGCAGCATGTTGTCGTTCGTAGACACCAGCCCCGCTTCCTCGGCGATCGAGATATAGCGTTCCGGCGTAATCAGGGTGCCGTCGCCGGAGCGGATGCGCGTGAAGCACTCGTAAAAGCGCGGCCGGCGCTGGGGCAGGTCGACGATCGGCTGGAGGAACAGGTCGATCCGGCTGTCGCGCAACGCTTCTTCGACGATGTCGAGCACGGCGTCATCGTCCAGCTCGACGCGCGCCGCGGGCAAGCGGGCGGCCGGCGGCGCAGCTTTTGTCCCGGCAGCAGGTGCGGTGGCTTCGGCGGCGGGGCGCTTCTGGTTGAGTTGCTTCAGCAACGATTGCAGCACTTTGACTTCGGCCAGCATAGCGCCCGAGCCGGATTTACCCTGCTCGGTTCTGAGCGCGCGTATTTCGGTTTCCAGATAGGTCAGCCTTTCGCGCTGGCCTTCGAGTTCGGCCTCCATCCATCTCAACCGCCGGCCGCGCGCCACGATGGCGTGGAGGAAGGCGAACAACATGACCAGGACAACGCCAATCACGATCGGCGCCGTCAATTGCAACATAGGGACGAGATAAGGCAGCAAAACCGCCAGCGCCGCGCTGAGGGCGGTGTAACCGGCGGCGATCAATACGTGAGTACGAATGACAAAGGCTCCCACGATACCAAAACAGTGACCGATTAACCCATTCTACCATGATCGGCGCCGATCGCCTGCGCGATTGTGGCAAACCCATCGGCCTGGAGCAGGCGGACAAGCTCATTTTTTATGCGACTGACCAGCTCGGGGCCCTGATAGACCAGGGCGGTATAGAGTTGAACCAGCGAGGCGCCCGCACGAATTTTGGCGTAGGCGTCGGCGCCGCTGGCAATCCCACCGACGCCGATAATCGGCAAACGGCCCCGGGTCAGCCGGTACATGTCTGCCAGTACGGCGGTGGCAAGCGGTAGGAGCGGCCGACCGCTCAAGCCGCCGGGCTCGGTACTTGCTGCTTCCCGCAAGCCTGGGGGCCGGCTGACTGTCGTGTTGCCCACGATCAGTCCATCGATCCCCGAGGCCAGCGCTACCTCGGCAACATCGGCGCGCTCTTCCGGCGACAAATCGGGTGCGATCTTGAGCAGGAGTGGGGGCGAACCTATTGCTCCCGCCTCGTCGCGCGCATTTTTGGCAGCGCCGATCAGGTCGCCGAGGGGGCCGCGCATTTGCAGCGCGCGCAGCCCCGGTGTGTTGGGAGAGGAGACGTTGACCACGAGATAGTCGGCGAGCGGTGCCAAACGCCGGACCCCGGCGACGTAATCGGCAATTGCATCGGTCTGGTCCTTGTTCTTGCCCACATTGGCGCCGACGATACCGGCCTGGCGCGCACGCGCCTCCAGCCGTCGAGCGGCGGCTTCCAGGCCACGATTATTGAAGCCCATGCGGTTAATGACAGCCTCGTCGTGCGTTAGCCGAAACAGGCGAGGGCGCGGATTGCCGATCTGGGGCAGGGGCGTGACCGTGCCGATCTCGGTGAAACCGAAGCCAAGCTTGAGTATCGCGCGGAAGGCGCGGGCGTCCTTGTCGAACCCGGCGGCAAGTCCGATCGGGTTGGGAAAATCGATACCCCATAGACGTTGGTAGAGGATCGCGTCGTCGGTGCCTCGCGCTCGCGGTGCGATGCCGCGTTCGAGTGCGGTCACAGTCAGGTCATGGGCGGTTTCAGCCTCGAGGCAGCGCAACAGCGGACCGACCAGGCGATAGAGATCGATCATGTCAGAGGTGGAAAAATATGCCGCCCAGCGGGGTCCAGCGGCAGATCATGGACTGCCTTCACGTCGGCGATCTGGAGCGTGCCGTAGAGATGGGGGAAAAGCTGGCCGCCGCGCGAGGGCTCCCAGCGCAGCGCCGGGCCGAGCCGCGAAACTTCGACGGCGAGCAGAAGCAAGTCGGTAACTCCGGCACGGTGTCGGGCGGCGCTTTCCGCAACCTGGGCGGCGGTGGAGAAATGGATAAAGCCGTCGCGGCGATCGTCCGCCGTGCCTTCGTAGCGGCCAAGCTTTTCCGCCGCTTGCCAGTCCGGCCGGCGGCAAAGGTTGTAGATGAAGCGTGGGCCTTCCATGTCAGTAGTTTTCGCCCGGCCGGCGCTGCCAAAGCGTGTTGTGACGCTTCGTGGCGGCACCCGCGGGAGCTTCCGCCGTATAATAATACATGGCGATCGATTTGCGCGTCACGCCCTCCGGGCAAGCCAGCGGGTTGGGATGGCCGTGATAGGAATCGTCGCTGGTGTTGAAGATCACGCAGCGCCCGGCGATCGGATCGAACGAGGCCTCGCGCCGGGTCATGTCGCGCGACCACAGCTCGATCTGGCCGCCCCATTCCGGCCGCCAGTCCCGATTGAGATAGATCAGCACATTGATCCGGCGGTGGAGGCCGAGGAATTCGTGGATATTGAAATCAGCGTGGATTTTCAGCAACCCACCCGGAAGGATCTGATGAATGCCGCCGCCGAACAGATAGGGGTCGGGTACCAGGCCGCGAATGCCGGTCAGATGGCGGAGGAAAATCAGGAACGCACCGGAGTTGAGTTGCCACATCAAGCGCCGGATCGCCGACGGCATCTTGGTTTCCGTACCAAGGCCCGGTGTTGTGTCTTGCTTGATCGTATCGGAGTACACCTTGGTCGACCAATAGGGGGAATCGGCTGGCGGAAATTCAGCCAATACTTCGTCGATCGCCGGAGCGGGCAGGAAGTCGTCGAAACAGGCGTGCGGGAAGGGGCTGGCGGCACGGTAGGCGGGCGCATGGGTGCGGCCGATGTCGAAAAGCTTCGCCATGTCCCAGACATAGGTCATGGCAGGTTAGGTAGCGGAACGGCGCAGCGAATGCAAATTCGGCGGCCGCGTTCAAATCAATGCAAGCCCGGTTTCTTCATAAAATCGTTGCGATCGGCGGCTTGGACGGTCGCCTGCACGATTTGCCGGCCGCGCGCCAACGACAAGGGCACCTCGACCTTCGGGCCGCCCAAGCGCCAGAGCAGGCGATACATGTCGGCGAGGCGCGCCACCGGCTCGCCCGCCACTTCCATGATAACGTCGCCGCGTTTGACGCCGGCCCGTTCGCCGGGTCCGCCTGGCGCGACGCCGCCGACAACGATATGACGGCTCGACTCCGCGGCATAGATACCAAGCCACGGACGTTGCGGCCGGCGAGCCTGACCATGGGTCAACAAATCGTTCAGGACAGGGTCGAGCAGATCGATCGGCACGATCATGTTGCCATCGACCTGTTTGCCCTCGGTTTTTTCCTGAACCAGCAGGGAGCCGATACCGAGAAGGTGACCGTCCGGGCCGATCAAAGCGCCGCCGCTCCAACGGGGATGGGCAGGTACCGTGAAGATCGCCTCATCCAAGAGGTATTCCCAATAGCCGGCGAATTCTCGCTTGGCCGCGATCCTAGTTGCGAGTGCATGGGACGCGCCGCCATGGCTCGCCATCACAACGGCATCGCCGACGCTGCACGCGGCCGAGGCGCCGCGGACGAGTGCGGGCAGGCCAAGTTTGCCCAGGGCCTGGATCAATCCGAAGCCGGTGGTTTGGTCATAGGCGAGCGCATGGCCGGGGATGGCGCGGCCGTCGATCGTCGTCATCCAGATCGATTGGGCTTCGGTAATGAGATAGCCGATGGTCAGCACGATACCGTCGGCGCGGATGACCACGCCGCTGCCGATCCGCTCGGTGCCCAGCGTGGCGGCGGTGAAGCCGTCTTCGGGTACCTCCGCGCGAACCGATACAATGGCGGCCATCGCGGCATCGAGATCGAAACCGAGCATGGCCGGTTTCGGGCGCAACGGTTCGGGGATTTCCCAGTCGGTCGAGCTATCCATGGTAAAATTATTGGCACGAGTGGTGGGCGGTGCGCGTCACGGCGATACTAGCGCCGATTGGCGGCAGGCGTCATCATAGAGCCGGAGCAGTCGAAATTTTTTTGCCGGATCGTTCATGCCCATTCCCGCCCGAGTCAAGATGGTCGAGGTCGGCCCTCGCGACGGCCTCCAAAACGAGGCTAAGACCGTGCCGGTCGAGGTCAAGGTGGCCCTGATCGATCGGTTGTCCATGGCCGGTCTGCCCGTGGTCGAGGCCGGCAGCTTCGTGTCGCCCAAATGGGTGCCCCAGATGGCCGATACCGACCGGGTCATGGCGGGTATCCAACGCCGGCCGGGCGTGTCCTATCCCGTGCTGGTCCCGAACCTGAAAGGGCTGGAGGGCGCGCTGGCCGCCGGGGTCGAGGAGATCGCGGTGTTCGGCGCGGCCTCCGAGAGCTTTTCCCAGCGCAATATCAACTGCTCCATCGCCGAAAGCTTGGAGCGGTTCGGCGCGGTGACCAAGGCGGCGTTGGCCCGGGGCCTGCGGGTGCGCGGCTATGTCTCCTGCGTGCTGGGTTGCCCCTATGAAGGCGCCATCGAGCCGGAAGCGGTCGCCGTCGTCGCCCAGCGTCTGTTTGCCGATGGGTGCTACGAAATCTCGCTCGGCGACACCATCGGTATCGGCACACCCGGTCGCGCCCAAGCCATGATCCGCGCGGTCGCGCAGGCCGTGCCGCTCGATCGGCTCGCGGTCCATTTCCACGACACCTATGGCCAAGCGCTCGCCAACATTCTGGCCTCGCTCGAATGCGGGATTGCCGTCGTCGATAGCGCGGTGGCCGGGCTCGGCGGTTGCCCCTATGCCAAGGGCGCCAGCGGCAATGTCGCCTCCGAGGATGTGCTGTTCATGCTGGACGGCATGGGCGTGGCGACCGGTGTGGATTTGAGCCGATTGGCACAGGCCGGCCGCTACATTTCCGATTTCCTTGGGCGCACGCCGATGTCCAAGGTCTCGAACGCGTTGGCCGCCCGGACCCAATGATCCGTCGCGCCTTGATCGCAGCCGTCATGACCGTGGCGGCAGCCTTGCTTGTTCTTGCGCCGGTTCTGTCCGGTTCGGTCGGGGGCGCCGATCCGGTCGTGCTGCGCGCCGTCGGCGTCTTGTTGTTTGCAATCGGCTCCTGGGCGTTGGCGGCTCTGCCCGAATTCATTACAGCCATCGTCTTTTTTCTGGTTGCGATGGTATTCCAGATCGCGCCGGCATCGACCGTCTTTTCCGGTTTCGCCTCGACGGCGTGGTGGCTGGTATTCGGCGGGTTGGTAGCCGGGATCGCCATCGACATGACCGGGCTTGGCCGCCGTCTGGCGCGCGCCATCGACAATCGTTTGACCCGATCCTATCTCGGTATTCTCGCCGGCTTGGCACTGGTCGCTGTGGCGCTAGCCTTCCTGATGCCGTCCACCATGGGTCGTGTCGTGCTGATGATGCCGATCGTGTTGGCACTCGCCGACCGGCTGGACTTTGCCCAGGGCAGCAAGGGGCGCGCCGGTCTTGTGATGACTGCGATGCTCGCGACTTTCGTGCCTTCGACCGGCATTCTTCCCGCCAATGTGCCGAATATGGTGCTGCTCGGTGCGGCGGAGGCGCTCTACGGTATCAAATTCACTTACGGCCCTTACCTCTTGCTCCACTTTCCGATTGTCGGCGTGCTCTATCTTGCCATGCTCGTGCCTGTGGTTGCGTACCTATTGCCCGACCGGCCGCGCGCGATGCCATCGCAGCCGCCGGCCGTGCCGATGTCGCACGAGGAACGCAAGCTTGCTTGGATTCTGGGAGCGGCGCTCGCTCTCTTCGCACTCGATGTCTGGCACGGCGTCTCGCCGGCCTGGGTGTCGCTGGCGGCAGGCTTGGTTTGTCTGCTGCCCGGAATCGGGTTGGTCTCGGCCAAGGCGTTTTCCGAGCGCATGAACCTGGCCGTGCTCGTCTATGTCGCCGGCATCATCGGCGCGGGCGCGCTGATTTCCGAGAGCGGCCTGGGCAATCGGTTGGGCACGGTTCTGATCGAAGTGTTGCGGCCGACGCCCGGCGCCGATCTCTGGAACTTCGCCGCCTATGCCGGCGCGTTCGTGTTGACCGGACTGATCACCACCATGGTGGCCCAGCCGGCCGTGTTGACACCCATGGCGGAACGGCTTGCCGAGGCGGCCGGACTCCCCGTTGCGACCGTGCTGATGATGGAGGTGCTCGGCTTCGCCTCCGTGCTGCTGCCCTATCAATCGCCGCCGCTCGTGGTGGGGTTGCAACTGGGCGGTGTTGCCTGGCGCGACGGCGCGCGCGTCTGCTTAATCATGGGCGGGCTGACAGTGGCGATCCTGTTGCCGATCGCGTATGTCTGGTGGCGGTTTCTCGGTTGGATCGGTGCGGGGTGATGACGGTTCATTTGCTCAAGATGTGCGTCGGCTGCGACAGCGTGGAACATCTCGCGGCGTGGCAGAAGCAACGGCGCGCCGAGCGGCACAAATCCGGCGAAAAGTCGCGCACCTACCATGTCACGCGCAACACCCCCAAGCGGGCCGACGAAATCATCGACGGCGGTTCGCTCTATTGGATCGTCAAAGGGCAGATTCGGGTGCGGCAGCGCATCCGCGCGATCGAGCAGTTCAGCAATCGCGAAGGGCAGCGCAAGTGCCGCCTGATCCTGATGACCGAGCTGGTGCGCACCGTGCCTCGGCCGTGCCGGCCCATGCAGGGCTGGCGTTATCTGGAAGCGGAGAACGCGCCGGCCGATCTGGGCAGCGCGCGCGATGCCGGCGCGAAGCTGCCGGACAAGCTGGCCGACGAGTTGCGTGCGCTTGGGTTGCTATAATTTCGCTACGGCTTGACCTGGTTTGAGCCGGCGGGCGACACCGTGATGTCGGCGGTGCTGCCGCCAAGCGTGGCGCCGGCGATGGCGATGGTCGCGATGCGCTTGTCGCGGCTGTAGGTCAGCACGCTGGTGGCGGAGCGCACGGAGGTCAGCTTGCGCCAGCCGAAACGCGTCATCTCGCGCTCGTAGAAATCATAGAGATCGTTGAGCGAGGCGCGGGTCGATAGCGCGACGCGTCCGATCCAACCATCCTCCGAACCCAGGATGAGTGTGCGGCCCAAATCGATCGATGCGCGCGCCGGCATGGGGATATCGGTCAGTTGGGCAAAGCCGGGCGTGGATTGACCGGTATCGCCCTCCGCCGTGGGTTGGGTGGCGCTGACCGGCGGCGGTCCGGCACAGCCGGCCAGGACGAGGGGCGGGGCGAATGGCAGGGTTGCCAGCACGGCAATCAAGCCAAAATTTACGGCGCTCGGATGTTTTGACGACATGGCCTGTGGATGAGTTTGTTGTTCGGTTTCGACCGTCTCACGGCGGCGGCGGCCGCGTCAATTCTCCAGCATTTCGGCGGGGTTTTTGCCCTTGCATCGCTAGGGGGGGCTGACTATACTCCCGCTCCCCGAGCGACGCCGTCTGCGGCGGATTGCTCGGGGGTTCCAATGCGATGGATTGGCTTTCGAACGGTCATACCGGTCGTAGTAGTGCGTGCTGATTGACACTGTATATATGTTTGGAAGGGATGCGTGGGCGGCGGTTGTCTATCTCTGTGAGGTTTGCATGAGGGATGGGTGAACTCGTTTCGCTCGCTGCATCTTGAATAAGGACGCGTAATGAGAGGAACGGGTTCTCTGTTAT
>SHVW01000089.1 GCA_009694085.1 Alphaproteobacteria bacterium | reverse complement strand
CAAATCCTATGACGACATCGTCGATCACTGCTGCGAGGCCTGGAACAAGCTCGTCGATCAACCCTGGCGCATCATGTCCATCGGATTGCGCGACTGGGCCATTGGGTTCTGATCACTGGAGATTGGTATTAATCCGTTCGATCGCTGCGACTCTCTTGGCCTGATCCGGAGCACTAGGAAACAGAACCAAGCGCGCGATCGGCGTGCCGTAACATGTGATCGTGATGCTCTCACCCCGGGCAACTCGGTCCAGAAAGGCGGAGAAATGATTCTTAACCTCGTGGGCGCCGACTGACTTCATGGCACAAGCTCACCCAGGGAAAAACTCGTGAGATGGCGACGAAATTATTCTACTTCACAAAGTTCATCACGTCTTCTCGCACTGAAATTGCCGGCTGATCCTCATTCCGCCGCCCGCGCACGCGGCGCCTCGGCGGCGAAGATGCGTTCCATGTCGCGGCGGAAGGCGGCGACATCGTCGCTCGCATCCACCGCTACGTCGGCCCAGGTCACCGTGGCGCCTTGCTTGACCGCACGGGTCAGCTTAACGCCATGGGCGAGCCCGATCGGCAGCGCGCTGGCGGCAAGCGAAGTGGCTGCCGGCATGAGCCGGCCGTAAACCGTGTAGCCGCCTTCGCCGTCGAGCGTTTCGCCGGCTTTCAGATTGCGTTTGGCGGTAGCGACCGCATCGGCGCGAAAGCCGGTCGGGCAGCCCGTGGATTCGCCGCGCAGGGCCACGGAGGCGACACTGATGCCAAGCTCCAGGCCGATCAGGTGCCAGCGCTTGTACATCACGCCGTAGCTGCCGGAGGCATCGGTTACCATGCCGTATTCCTTGAAGCAGCGTTTGACGTAGTCGTTCGGCGCTTTCATCACCACCCACACGCCCCAGCGGATGTCGCGGGGCACGGGGCGCCCGTCGCGCTCCAGCGACGACACGACTTCGACCTGGCCGACATGATCGAGCATGCCGCCTTCCGCGCGCGGGCGCATGACATGGGGCAGATCGTCGATGCCGCAGGGCGGGAAGTCGAGACCGCCCGGCGCCGGGGTCAGGCCGGTACCGTTGGCGACGGCCGTGCATTCGATGGCGGGCTTGGTGCCGTCGAGGAAGGAATTGAACATTTGCGGGTTCATGCCGCCGATGCGCGCCTGCTCGGCGGTCAGGCCGTAATGATCCCACACCGTTTCGGGCGTGGATTGCGCGTAACTCGCCAGCCATTTATGGCCGCGGCCGGCGGCCGTGACCTCGAAGCCCGACGCGCGCGCCCAATCGACGAGATCGCAGATCAGGGCGGGCTGGTCGCCATAGGCGAGGGAATAGATCACGCCGGCCTCGGCCGCGCGCCGCGCCAGCAGCGGGCCGACCATGGCGTCGGCCTCCACCGTCACCATCACCACATGCTTCTTTGCCTTGAACGCCATCAGCGCGTGACGCACGGCGGCGGGCGGATGGCCGGTCGATTCCACGATCACGTCGACGGCGGGATGGGCCAGCAGCGCGCCAACGTCGTCGCCGATGAAAGTGGTACCCTGATCGATTGCCGCACCGAGCGAGGCGGCGCCGAAGCGCGCCTTGTCCCAGCCGACCCGTTCGAGCTGCGCGCGCGCGCGCGCGGGCGACAGATCGGCTATACCCATCACGTGCAATCCCGCCGTGGTCGGTGCCTGGGCCAGATACATGGCGGCGAATTTGCCGCAGCCGATCACGCCGACGCGCATGGGGCGGTTTTCCGTCGCGCGTTTGAGCAACATGCGATGAAGGTTCAAGGCCTTATTCCGCTGCCTGGCGGGCAAGCTGCAACAAGCAGTCTTCTGACATCGGCTGGAGCGGCGAGAAGTCGCGGTGGGCGATCCATTCCGGCCGCTTGAACCGGCGGATCGCGTTGTCCACGCGGTTGAGGCTGACATAGACGATCACGCGGCCCCAGGGCGACATATTGGGCGCCGAGCCGTGGACCAGGTTGCAGTGGAAGAACAGGGCGGAGCCCGGCTTGCCCTTGGGGGCGACGATGCCACCTTCATTGGCGAGCCGCTCGATGGTCTGGTGATCGATGGTCCAGAGCGGATAGCTCGTGGTCGACGTGTCGTGACCGGCTTCGAGCTTGCCCTGTTTGTGGGAGCGCGGGATGAACAAGAGCGGGCCATTGAACTCGGTGACCTCGTCCAGGAACACCGCCAGGTTCATGCCATAGGGGTTGGGCATGTCGTCATCGGCGGCCCAAGTGCCGTAATCCTGGTGCCATTGCCAGACATCGCCGTCGAAGGCGGCCTTGCCGTTCATCTTGAACTGATGGATGTAAACCTTGCCATCAAGCATTTGCTCCGCCGGGTTGAGGAATTTGGGGTGGCGCACCAGGCGGTGGAACACGTCGTTATAGGTATGGACGGCGAAGGCCGTGCGCACGACGTCGCCGGTTTTCTCGCGGATGTTCTCGGGCCGGCGCTTGGCGAAAACTTTCGGCACCTCATTCTTCATGATCTGGACTTCGGCTGGGCTGAACAGATCGGGGATGAGGAGATAGCCCTCGTCGCGGTATTGCTTGAGCTGAGCTTCGCTGAGTTTCATGGCGTCCTCCTACGCAATCGGTCAGGCGGCCGTTGGCCGCTTTTCGTTTCGGTCGGTATCTGATAGGCGAGCGATCAGCTCGGCGGCGGCCCGTTCGCCATGGGCGCGCGCACTGCGCTCGGCGTGGGCGGCATCGCCGGATACGATGGCGTCCAGAATGGCGGCGTGTTCGTCCCAGATGCGTTCCAGCGCCGATGCGGGCCGCGCATCGGGCGTGCGCAGCACTTCCGCCATGACGCGCCGGATGTGAATCCAGTGCATGTCCAGTGTGCGTGCGATCATCGAATTGCCCGAGCGCTCATAGATGAAGGCATGGAACGCGACGTCGGCCTGGATCAGAGCGGCGCGCTCGCCGGCGGCGACAGCACGGCGGCCGCGCTCGATCAGCGCCCGGCCGGCCCGGCCAAGCGCCGGGTTGGCGCGGAGCGCGGCCTCGCGCGCGGCGAGACCATCGAGCGCGCCGCGCACGCCGTAGAGTTGACGGACAAAAGCCGCGTCGAGCGGCGCCACGCACACGCCGCGGCGGCCATGATTGGCAACCAGCCCTTGCCGGGCCAACAGTGCTAGCGCCTCATGGATCGGTTGGCGCGAAACGCCGAGCATGCCGGCCAACCGCTCCTGGCGCAGCGGCTCGCCCGGCGCCAACGTGCCCGCGCAAATCGCCTCGACGATCGCGTCATGGGCGCGTTCCACCAGGCTCTGGCGGTCGATCATACGGGTGAGGGCCAAGCGATGGCTCCAAATTCGAATACGGTATACAATAACAGTTGGTTGCCGGGGCGTCAAACCAGGTGCGCGGGCCGATCAGGCGAGCGGTGGGGAAGACGGCGCGGCTAGAAGAACCCACTCACCGCGCCCTTCGGCTGCCGCCTTCGCGTTCGAGCAGGCGTTCCAGAAAGGCGCGCGTACGTGCCTCGGCCGGTGCGCTGAATATCCGGTCGGGCGGTGCGCGCTCGACGATCGCGCCACGGTCCATGAACACGACGTCGTCGGCGACGTCGCGGGCGAAGCCCATCTCGTGGGTCACGACCAACATGGTCATGCCCTGTTCGGCCAACCCGCGCATGGTCTTGAGCACCTCGCCGACCAGTTCGGGATCGAGCGCAGAAGTCACCTCGTCGAACAACATAATACGCGGCTCCATGGCGAGCGCGCGCGCGATCGCGGCGCGCTGCTGCTGCCCGCCCGACAGCCTTGCGGGATGGACGTCGCGCTTGTCCTCCAGCCCGACCCGGCGCAGCAGCTCGATCGCCAGCGCTTCCGCCTCTACCGGTGCCATGCCGCGTACGCGGCGCGGTGCCAGCGTGACGTTCTCCAGCACGGTCAGATGCGGAAACAGGTTGAAGCTTTGGAACACCATGCCGATTTCGTGGCGCAGCCGGGCTAGCGCCGCGGCGTCGGGCGCCGGGCTGCTCTCTTCGGTGCCCGTGGACACCGCCACGCCCTCGATCAGGATGCGGCCCTGCTGGATCGGTTCGAGCCGCGCAAGGCAGCGCAGCAGCGTGCTCTTACCCGAGCCGGACGGACCGATCACCACCATGACTTGACCGGCGCTTACGCTCAAACTGATGCCGTCGAGCACGGTCTCCGCGCCATAGCGCTTGACCATGCGGTCGATGACGACGAGCGGCTGGGACGCTGGGCCAGCCATGGCTCAGATCCTGCTTGCGGCCATGCGCCGCTCCAGTGCCTGGAAGGCGAGAGCGATGGGATAGGTCAGCACGAAATAGGCGATCGCGACGATGGTCAGGGTCTCGACGGGACGGAAGGTCTCCAGCGCGATCAATTGGCCGACTCTTAACAGCTCGGGCGTGCCGATCGCGGTGGCGAGCGCGGTGCCCTTGACCAGATAGATAACCGTGGTGCCGGTCGGCGGCAGCACGGCGCGCAAGGCCTGCGGCAGAATGACGAAACGGAGGGTGTCGCCGAGGCCAAGACCGAGCACGCGCGCGGCTTGCCACTGGGTGCGGTCGATACCGGCGATGCCGGCGCGGAAGATCTCGGCGAAGAAGGCCGCGATGTTGAGCCCGAGCGCCACGGCGGCCGACCAGAAGGCATCGAGATCGTGGCCGACCAGCGCCGGCAGACCGTAATAGAGCCAGACGATCTGGACGAGCGGCGGGGTCGTGCGGAAGAATTCGATGAAAGCGTAGGCCGGCCAGTTCAGAACGGGCAAGCCGGAGTAGCGGGCGAGCGCCAGCGCGAGCCCGAGCACGAGGCCCAAGCTCACGCTGACTCCGCTCAAGCAAAGCGTGACGACGACGCCGTCGAGCAGGTCGGGTAGATAGCCGATCACCTGGCCGAAGCGTAGATCGCCCATAGTCGCCCGTCCGTTCTGTCGGTCCCGACGGCTAGTCGGCCGCCTTGATCTGTTCGGCGGTCATGAACTGTTTGACCAGGTCAGCGAGCTGGCCGGAGTCGCGCAGCTTCTTGGTGAAGTCGCCGACATAGGCGGCCATCTTGGCATCGCCCTTCATGTAGGCATAACCGACCTTACAGGCGCGCACGTCGAGCGGTTGGTTGTGCCCGGGGAAGACGCGGATCTTGTCGCCGAAGGCGGCAAGCGCCACCGTCGTCTGGATCGGCGTGTCGAGCACGACGGCGTCGGCACGGCCGGCGACGACTTCCTGGATCAAATCGGCCGAGGTCGACTGGCCGAACACCTTGAGGGTCGCCTTGGGTGCGACCTCCTTGGCCACCGACTCCGACCACGAACCGCCGGGCACGGCGAACACCACCTCTGGCCGATTGAAGGCGTCGATCGAGGTCAACCCCTTAGGGTTGTTGGCGGCAACGGTCAGGGTCGCGCCGATGGTGATGTAGCTCTCGCTGAAATCGACCGCTTCCTTGCGCTTGTCGGTAATGCACAGTGCCGGTACCACATCCCACTTCTTGGTCTCGATGCCCGCAACGACTGTTGCCCACTCGGCGTTGACGACATTGAGCTTGACGCCCAGATCGGCGGCCATACGCTTCATGACCTCGACGTCCATACCGACATACTCGCCATTGGGCCGGCGCGAGATCAGCGGTCGATAGAGCACGCCTGCAACGCGCAGTTCGCCGCGCTGCTTGATTTCGTCGAGCACGCTCTGGGCGGCGCTTGGCGCCGGCGCTGACGTCATGATGAGGGCGGCCGTAGCTGCCCCAAGGATCATCAACCTATGCATCGCCAATCTCCCCTGTTATGCGAACCCGGTTGGGTCCGCGGTTATCGGCGGTCGCGGCCCCTGGCGAGGCCGTGCCGCCTAGTCGGTTCGAAACGCCAGGCTGCTCTGCCGCTCAAGCGCGGCAGCCAGCAGCACCAGCGGCCAGGTCAACACGAAGTAGATGAGTGCCACAAAAGTCAGCACCTCGATCGGGCGGAAGGTTTCCGACGCCAGGATCCAGCCGCGATTCATGATTTCGGGCATGGCGATCACGGCGGCCAAGGAGGATTGCTTGAGCAGGCTGACCAGCGTGTTGCATGCCGGCGCCAGAATTAGGCGCAGGGTCTGCGGCAGCACGATCCACCATAGGCGCTGCCATGGCGTCAGGCCGATCACCTGGCTTGCGTCCCATTGGCCGCGCGGCACGGCCAGGATGCCGCCGCGGAAGATCTCTGCCATCTGCGCGCTGGTGCTACAGGCGAGCGCGCCCGCGACCACGGTGAAGGCGTCGAGCTTGATGTCGGCAATCACCGGCAGGGCGTAGTAGGCCCAGACGATATGCACCAGCGGCGGCGTCGTACGGAAGAACTCGATCCAGGCGAGCGCGGTTTGGGAGATGCCGGGCAGCTTGGCGATCCGCACGATCGCGATGGGGAGGGCCGCCACCGTGCCGACCGCGAAGGCAACCAGCGTCAGCCCGAGAGTCAGAGGCACGCCCAGGAGTAGGACCGGGAAGTCGCCGATGACCGCGTCGAAGCGAAGCATGGCGGCGCTCCCCAGGCCGCCTACCGACGCCGGACGAGCGGCGGCGCGACTGCGGAAACATTCCCGGCCGCGCGGCCCCGGGCATCGACCTCTTGGAGTGCAATCGGGCCGATCTCGAAATGG
The DNA here is from genome assembly GCA_009694085.1 of Alphaproteobacteria bacterium. Lineage (GTDB taxonomy): Bacteria > Pseudomonadota > Alphaproteobacteria > SHVW01 > SHVW01 > SHVW01. Next base: position 8,750 of record SHVW01000089.1, on the reverse strand, counting down.
CGCTGGATGGCGCGATCGGCGGCGGCCAGGCTGCGCGCGGCGACGGCGTCGTAGATCACCCGATGCGCCGCCCAGGTCTGCCGGCAGGTCGTGCTACTGAAGCGGTGGGCTGCACCTTCCGTGCGCACGTCAAGCAGCGGCGCCAGCAAATCCTCGAGCACGGCGTTCTGCCCGGCGCGAGCGAGCGCCAGGTGGAATTCCCGGTTGAGCGCCTGGCTCGCCTCATAGTCCGTCGGTAACGGGTCGGCGCGTTTCAGGATCGCGCGCATGGCGGCGAGGTCGGCAGGCGTTCGACGCTCGGCGGCAAGCCGGATGATCTGCCCTTCAAGCAAGCGGCGCGCCTCCCACAAATCGCGGATGCCGATGCGCTGCATCGCCAGGTGGAACAGGGCTGGGTCATAGATCAAGGGCATCCAGCGGAACGGCCGGATCACCGTGCCGCTGCCATGGCTTGCCTCGACCACATTAAGTGCGGCCAGTCGCTGGACCGCTTCGCGAATCACGGCCAGGCCGACGCCCATCGATTGCGCCAGGTCGCGCTGCGAGGGCAGGCGGTGGCCTGGCATCAGTTCGCCCGTGGCGATGCGTTGCAAGATCGTCCGCGCGACTTGGTCGGGCAGGGTCTGGACGGTTGGGTTGGGCCAAGCTTTGGTCATTGAGTCCAATCAGATCGGTGCTAAAGTCATAAAGAGTTCGGAACACTTGGTCAATCGGCGCTGCATCGCGACGGGGGAGGGGAGGCCATGAAGATCACGCAGGTTCGCACGGTGCCGGTATGGGGCCGGCGGCGCCGGCCCTATGGCGCGGTGACGCGCACGGCGCTAGGACCGGCTGCGGTGTCCGACTACACCATCGTATTCGTCGACACCGATGCGGGTATCACGGGGCTCGGCGAGGTATGCAGCGTATTCAAGCGCCGCGGTGCGCTGCTGCGCGCCGACGTCGACATGGTCCTGGCGCCGGCCGTCATCGGCGAAGACCCGTTCCGCATCACATATCTCGTCCAGAAGATGGATCTGGCGCTCGACGGCGTCGAGGAGGCCAAGGCTGGAATCGAAATGGCGCTATGGGACATCGTCGGCAAAGCGCTGAACACGCCGGTCTACAACCTGCTGGGCGGCAAGGTGCGCGAGCGCATCCCGCTTAGTTACTCGATTCCCTTCGGCACGCCGGAGCAGATGGCCGCCCTCGCCGTCGAACGCGTCAAGTTTGGACACCGGACGATCAAGGTCAAAGTCGGCAGCGAAGACGGGCCGCGCGATATCGCGGCAGTCAAGGCAATCCGTGCGGCGATTGGGCCGGACGTCAAGCTACGCGTCGATGGCAACATGGGCTGGCCGACCGCCAAGCACGCTATCCGCATGATCCAGGAGATGGAGCCGTGGAATCTCGAACTTGTGGAGCAGCCGCTTGCGGCCCATGACCTCGACGGCATGGCAGAGGTCCGGCGCAATATCGGCGTGCCCCTGATGGCCGACGAAAGCATCCGCAGTCCGCGCAGTGCCATGGAAGTGATCCGTCGCGGCGCGGCCGATGTCGCCAATGTCTATGTCACCGAGGCGGGCGGCCTGCTCAACGCCAGGCGCATTTTCGCCATGTGCGAGGCGGCCGGCATGCCGTGCATGATCGGCAGTATGCCCGAATTCGGCATCGGCACGGCGGCCCAGATCCACCTGGGCGTGGCGATGACCAATCTTGGTCCCGATAGCGACACTTGCGGCGTGCTCTACCACGAGGAGGACTTGCTGGCGAACCCGCTGCGCTTCGAAGACGGTTTCTCCTATCCGCCCAACGGTCCCGGCCTCGGCGTCGAGATCGACCAGAAAGTGTTCGAGCGCTGGCAGCGCAGCGCGCCAACCGACGCCGACGATTAACCACGGAGTAAGACGATGGCCGCGCCCGAGACCTGCGATCTAATCATCCGCAATGCCTGCGTGCTGACCGTGAATAGTCAACGGACGATCTATCCGTCCGGTGCCGTGGCGGTGCGTGGCCACACCATCGCTGCCGTCGGGTCCGAGGCTAAAATACTCGGTGCATGGCGCGCGTCGCGCGTGATCGACGCCGAGGGTGCCATCGTCCATCCCGGCTTCATCGATGCCCATTTGCATGTCAACGCCCAGACCTGCCGCGGCTTCTTTCGCGGCGATGCCAGCAAGGGCAGCAGCGGGGGGCCGAGCTATGCCGACTGGAAGGCAGCGCTCAGCGCCGAGGACGAGCAGGCCGCAACGGCGCTCGCCTGTGTCGAGATGTTGCGCCACGGCATCACCGCCTTCGTCGAGCCGGGCAGTGCCTTCGAGCCCGATGCGGTGGCGGCGGCGACCCAGGCCGTCGGTGTGCGCTGTTCGCTGGCCGATCCCTATTTGTGGGACGATATGGAGTTGATGAAGTCGATTCCCGGCCTCATTAGCCCGAGCCTCGCCCGGCGCGTGCCGCTCGACCGCGATCGTTGCCTCAAACTGCTCGGCAGCCAGCTCCACCGCAATCGCGATAAGGACGGCATCACCCACGGTCACGTCGCGCTCTATGGCGAGGGCACGGCATCCGACGAGTTGCTGCGCGCCGCCAAGGCGCTTGCCGACCGCGACGGCGTCGTCCTCAACAGCCATATCGGCTACGACCTTGATCTTGCCCAGGCGATGGAAAAGCGCTGGGGCAAATCGCGTTTCATCTACTTGGCCGAGCTTGGCGTGCTCGGGCGGAACGTTACCTTTGTCCACATGAACCTGATCCGGGAGGACGAGGTTGCAACGGTCTTGGAGACCGGCGTGTCGAGCGTGTGGTGCCCGTTCGCGTACGCCTCGCGCGGCACGGTGCTGCGCCAGCCGACCCGCTTGCCCGAGATGAAGCGCAAGGGCATGCCGGTCGCGCTCGGTACCGACTCGGCGCGCCAGAGTTCGGCCGGCGATGCCGGCTTCCTTGCCTTCGTGATGTCGGCCGAGGTCGGTCACACGCTTGCCGCCGAGGAAGTCTTGGAGATGCAGACGCTGGGCGGCGCGCGCGCCGCCGGCCTGGATGCGATGATCGGCAGCATCGAGCCGGGCAAGCGCGCCGACATTGTCGTGCGCTCGGCCCGCCTGGCCGAACTCGGGCCGGGCGTCGATCCGGCGCACCAGTTGATCTCGGTCGGTCACGGCGCTACGGCGGACACCGTGGTGGTCAACGGCCAGATCGTCATGCGCGGCGGGCGCCCGACCCTGGTCGACGAGGGCGCGGTAATCGCCACCGCACACGCTTCGGCAACCAGTATCGCGGGGCGACTGAACCTCAAACCGCCGGGCATGTGGCCGCGCGCGGCTTGACGCTCAAACCTTCGGCTTCGGAGGGGGGCGTGCCGCCCCGGGGCAATCCAATGACCGTGCCTATGTTGCAATGCGGCAAGCCCGGTCCTATGGTAATCGCAGTCAATCCCCTCAGCCCTAGCCCCAGGGCCGCCCCGGCCCGGTCCACGGAGGATTTTCATGCCACAAGAGATCGTGATTGCCGGCGCCTGCCGTACCGCAATCGGCGCGTTCAGCGGCGCGCTGTCCAGCGTGTCCGCCCACTATCTCGGCCAGATCGCCATCGTGGAAGCGCTCAAGCGCGCCAAGGTTGCGCCGGGCGAGGTATCCGAGGTGATCATGGGGCAGATCCTGTCCGCCGGTCAGGGCCAGAACCCGGCGCGCCAAGCCGCGGTCAATGCCGGCATCCCGGTCGAGGCAACCGCCTATGGCATCAACCAGCTCTGCGGTTCCGGCTTACGCTCGGTGGCGCTGGGCTATCAGGCCATTCGCAACGGCGACAGCTCGATCGTGATCGCCGGTGGCCAGGAGAGCATGAGCCAGGCGCCCCACGTCATGCATCTGCGCAATGGCGTCAAGATGGGCACGGCCGAAATGCTCGACACCATGATCAAGGACGGGTTGTGGGACGCCTTCAACGGCTACCACATGGGCAACACGGCCGAGAACGTCGCCCAGAAATGGCAGATCAGCCGGGAACAGCAGGATCAGTTCGCGGTCGCCTCCCAGAACAAGGCCGAGGCGGCGCAGAAATCTGGCCGTTTCAAGGACGAGATCGTGCCGGTCACCATCAAGGGCCGCAAGGGCGACACGGTAGTCGACACCGACGAATATCCGCGCCACGGCGCCACGCTCGACGGCATGGCCAAGCTGCGGCCCGCCTTCAGCAAGGACGGCACGGTCACGGCGGGCAATGCCAGCGGCATCAATGACGGTGCGGCAGCACTTGTGCTGATGACGGCGGCCGAGGCGGCCAAGCGCGGCATCACGCCGCTGGCCCGCATCGTGTCCTGGGCGACGCGCGGCGTCGATCCCGCCATCATGGGCTCCGGCCCGATCCCGGCGAGCCGGGCGGCGTTGGAGAAAGCGGGCTGGAAGATCGGCGATCTCGACCTGATCGAGGCCAACGAGGCCTTCGCCGCTCAGGCCTGCGCAGTCAACAAGGACCTGGCCTGGGATGCCAGCAAGGTCAACGTGAACGGCGGCGCTATCGCGCTCGGCCACCCCATCGGCGCTTCCGGCGCCCGCGTGCTGACCACGCTGCTATTCGAGATGCAGAAGCGCGATGCCAAGAAGGGTCTGGCGACGCTCTGCATCGGTGGCGGCATGGGCATCGCCATGTGCGTTCAGCGCTAAATCTGCTTCCCTCGCGTCGTTTTTGCGATGCCCCCCGTGCTCCGGCGCGGGAGGTTTTCGTTTGCGCCCCACCAATGGCTTTGACTCCGGGAGTCGATAGGGCCTTCATAGTCGCAAGAGGGCGTGTGCGTTAGCCGCGCTTAACATCCAGGGGAGGCGACCGTGGCGCGCGTAGCATTGGTGACCGGCGGTACCCGCGGTATCGGCGAAGCGATCAGCAAGGCGCTCAAGGCGGCGGGTTGCACGGTCGCGGCCAATTACGGCGGCAATGACGAAGCCGCTCAGAAATTCACCGCCGCCACCGGCATCGCCGCCTTCAAATGGGACGTCGGCAATTTCAAATCCTGCCAGGACGGCGTGGCCAAGGTCGCGGCCGCTTTGGGCCCGGTAGAAATCCTGGTCAACAACGCCGGCATCACGCGCGACGCGCCGCTGCACAAAATGTCGGCCGAGCAATGGGCCGCCGTGATCGACACCAATTTGAACTCGCTATTCTACATGACCCGCTCGGTCATCGAATCCATGCGCGAAAAGAATTTCGGCCGGATCGTTAGCATCTCTTCGATCAACGGCCAGAAGGGCCAGTTCGGTCAGCCAAATTATTCCGCCGCCAAGGCCGGCGTGATCGGTTTCACCAAGGCGGTGGCGTTGGAGAACGCGTCCAAAGGCATCACCGCCAACGCGATTGCGCCGGGATATATCGGCACCGAAATGGTGCGCGCCGTGCGCGAGGACGTGCTGCAAAAGATCGTCGCCGGTATTCCGGTCGGCCGGCTCGGCGAGGCTGAGGAAATCGCCCGTTGCGTGGTTTTCCTCGCCTCCGACCAGGGCGGTTTCATCACCGGCTCCACCATCACGGCCAATGGCGGGCAGTATATGGTTTAGGGTTTACGCAGCGTCGGCGCCCAACCCTCGGGCGCCATCTCGAATCCGGCGAAGTCGAAGGCCGGCGCCACGGTGCAGCCCACCAGCGTCCAGTCGCCCAGGCAGCGCGCGCTTTGCCAGTGGCCCCTGGGCACCAGGATTTGCGGCCGGTGCCCCGCTGCAATGTCGGGCCCAAGCAGATGGGCTGCTACGGTCCGGCCCTCCGGCGATATCTCCAATCTCAGCGCCGCACCCGCGTAGAAATGCCAGATCTCGTCAGCATCGCGTACGCGATGCCAGCGCGAAACCTCGCCGGCCCGAAGCAGATAGTAGATCGCCGTCTTGGCGCCGCGCCCGCCATCCCCAGGCTTGTGCCGATAGGTTTCGCGGAAATAGCCGCCCTCGGGATGGGGAACCAGGCCGAGGGCGGCCGTGACGTCGTCCGCACTCACCCCTTGGGAACGGTCGCGACCATGGAGGGACGGGCCGAAAACTTAGCGTACCACGCTGCCAGCGCCGGTCGCTTGTCGAGCACACGGTCGTCGGCGAAGCGGAAATTGACCCAGCCGATGGCGCAACCCAGCGTGATCTGGCCGATGGTGATGGGGCCATCCAACTCGGCGACGGCCTGCTCGAAGACGTCGAGACCGCGCGCCACGGCAGCCTTCTGACGCTGGATCCAGCCAGCCGATTTCTCGCCGTCCTTCCGGTTGCCTTCCAGACGGGCGAGGATGCCGGCATCCATGATGCCGTCGGCCTGGGCCTGTTGACGCAGCGCGCGCCAGCGGGCGCCGCCGGCCGCCGGGAACAGCTTAGCCCCGCTGTGCAGGCTGTCGAGGTACTCGCAAATCACGGGCGAATCGAACAAGACCTCGCCGCCGTCGAGCACCAGGGCCGGCACCTTGCCCAGGGGGTTGTCGCCTTGAACGTCGGCGGTCCCCCACACATCGGTCGGTACGGTCTGAATCTGACCGACCAGCCCGACTTCATGGGCGGTCACCATGACTTTGCGCACATAGGGAGAAGCGGCGGAATAACGTAGTTTCATCGATCGAACTCCTGGTTCTAGAAAACATCCTTGCGCCTGCGCACCGCGGCAAACACGGCGACGGGATCGTCGGCGCTCAAGCCGACATGGGCGGCCAGGCTGGCCTGGTCGGCGCGCAGGAAGGGATTTGTCGCCTTCTCCTCGCCGAGCAAGCCCGGCACGGTCGACTTCCCCTCCGCGCGCATGGCATCGACGCGCGCGGAATAGGCGCGCAGCGCAGCATTGTCGGGCTCCACGGTCAGCGCGAAACGGGCATTGGATTGGGTGTATTCATGGCCGCAATAAACGCGCGTCGCGTCGGGCAGGCGGCGCAATTTGCCGAGCGACGTCCACATCTGCTGGGGCGTGCCCTCGAATAGGCGGCCGCAGCCCAGCGTGAACAGAGTATCGCCGGAGAACAGCGCGTTGGATTCGGCGAACCAGAAGGCGATATGCCCGCGCGTATGACCGGGCACGTCGAACACTTGAGCCGGCGCCTGACCGAACAGATAGGTGTCGCCGTCGCCGACCTCGACATCGATGCCCGGAATGCGCGCGCGATCGGCGCGCGGGCCGACGATGATGCCGCCGGTCGCCTGCTTGATCTCCAGATTGCCGCCGGTGTGGTCGTTGTGATGGTGGGTATTGAGGATATGCGTGATGCGCCAGCTCAGCGCCTGCGCCCGCGCCAGCACCGGCGCGGCCACCGAGGGGTCGACCACGCCGACGCTGCCGGTGGCCGGTTCGCGCAGGAGATAGACGTAGTTGTCGTTGAGGACGGGGATTTGCTCGATCTGAAGAATGGTGGCCATGGTGACTTGCCTGTTGCCGGGGCGGCGGAGACTAGCACCGCGGGTGGGCCCCGTCATCATCGCCTCGGTGCAGGAAGTCGTTGGAACCGTCGCCGAATTTTAGAGTGCCGCGAATACGCGCTCCCAGAAGATGCGGGGGTGGTATTTTTCCATGAACGATCGATGCATGCGCGCCGCCATGGCCTTGCGTGTCCCCGTATCCAGAAGATAGCGGCGTATCTTGGCCAGGGCATCGGCTGGGTCGGTGAAACTGTCGTATTCGACGCCCGGCGTGAAGTAGCGCGGCGTCAGCGGATTGTCCTGCTCCAGAAGAAACGAGTGGCAGGCAGCAGCCTCGAAGACGCGCCCCTTCAATTGGTAGATTGGCCTGGCACCATATTTTTGCCAGTTCTGGATCGTTGAAAAATTGATGACGATCTGAGATCGGCGCAGGATCTGGTAATAAGAATCCGCCTCTAAATATTGGCCGGGCGCGTTGACGGTTACATTAATATTATTGGCAAGCAGGTGATCGATGATCTCTGATCGATCGGTATAGCCCGACAGCGTGCCAAGGAAAGACACGCTGATGTCTTTCTCTAGCGCTTGCAGGGAGTCAGCCGAAGTCTTCGCATACTGAGCTGGCGTTGGCGACCACAGCGAGATGCATTTCGTTTCGGGTCTGGGAAAGCGTTGTGCATAAGGTTCCGGTGCGGCGCCATCGAGCAAGATGACGAGATCAGCCTCTTGAGCCAAATGAATGACCATGGCGCGCCAGACCGGTTTGATCGCGTCGAGATGGTAATTGATGATCGGAATGCCGAGAGTCCGGCGAATTCCGCCCATTGTCTCTAAGGAAATATTGCCCGGGACAGCCATGATTGTTGGCACATGAATGATGTGGCTGGGCCTCATAGTTTCGACCTTTGCGAGAAATGCCCGGTCGCGATTTGTGGCGGCGTGGTCATTGGTGTGGAAGAATTCGAAATTCTGGATTCCGTATCGATCCAGAGAATGAAAGATGTTCATGTGTGCAACACGGGGGGCGCATATCAGAATATTCCGACGACGCGTTAGATCGGCGGCGGTGCTAGGTGCCATGTGATTCTATGCATTCATACGAGCACTGACGGATGCGCTTCATAACCCGGGATTCTCCAGATACAACCTGGTTCCGAGCGTCAGAGTAGGCGATTGCGCTCACGGCGGCAATCTTGAGTGCGTTGATCAACGGCGATCATCGTCGCTTGCCGCCACGAGCGTCCTGAACGACCTTTTTTTCCGCTGATTGCGGTGTTTCGCGTCCTCAAGGCACACCTCTCCCGTCGTTGTCCTTCGCGCCGACACCACCCGTCTCAAGCTGGAGCTGGCGGCGCCCGGAGTTGAGCTATCAGCCGCAGAATTTCTCCGAACAGGCCAAGAGACACCGCA
>SHVW01000088.1 GCA_009694085.1 Alphaproteobacteria bacterium | reverse complement strand
TCGGGCTCCAGGAACTCATCCTCGTCCTTGCGCAGATGAAGCGTGATCAGGGTGCCGCGCCCGGCCTTTTCCGCCTGGGCCACCGTATATTCGCCCTTGCCGTCGCTGGTCCACAGCCAGGCTGCATCCTCGCCGGCCTTGCGGCTCAAGACTTCGACCTTGTCCGAGATCATGAAGGCGGAATAGAAGCCGACACCGAACTGGCCGATCAGGCTGACATCCTTGCGCTGATCGCCCGAGAGTTGGTTGAGGAAAGCGGACGTGCCGGAGCGCGCGATGGTGCCCAGATTCTCCACCAGCTCGTCCCGGTTCATGCCGACGCCGTTGTCGCTGACCGTGATGGCGCGGCCTGACTTGTCGATGCCCAGCACGATCTTGAAGCCGGGATCGCTCGCCACCAGTTCGGGCCGGGTCAGCGCCGCGTAGCGCAGCCGGTCGCAGGCGTCGGATGCGTTGGAGATCAGCTCGCGCAGGAAGATCTGCTTCTCGCTATAGAGCGAGTGGGCGACGATATCGAGCAGCCGGCTGACTTCGGCTTGGAAAACATGTTTCTGCGGTTCCATGGGTCTCACTGCCTCGCGGTCGGTCGAATTGTCCCCGGTGTGACCAGGGAGATATGGACAAATCCTCTGGAGTGCAAGGGGTGCGCTATTGCGGCCGCTTCATAAGCTGGCCAAGCGCCGATAGATCCAAGCCGTTGAGCAGGACCTGGCCTTCCGCCCCCAGATCGAGGCGGTAATCGTGCACCTTGCGGTCCTCGGCCAGTTTGCGCGGCTTGCCCAGGGTTCGCAGGATGGTGACGGTGGCGAAGGCGTTAAGCGCGGCCGGGTCCTTGCGCTGGCGCGAGAGGTGGCCGACCAGCCCGTCCAACTCCTCCGCCACCATGTCGAGCCGGCCGGCCGTGCCGAAGGGCGAGGCGAGGGCAGGGCCGAGCGTGCCCTTGCCGTCGAGCCGGGCCGGCATGGAAGCCGCGCCATCGGCCGGCGTTCGACGGCGAGCTTGAAAGCAAGTTGGGAGCGTCCACCCTCGGCCGGCTTGACCGTGACATCTCCGGCAATGAGAGGCGGGGCGATCCCGGTCTGGAGAAAACGCAGGCCGGCATAGGCCGCATCGACCCGGTCGAGCTGGTTGTTCAACGCTGGTAGCCACAAGGCAGCGAATCGCTGGCGCCCGGGTTCAAGGCGATGGGTTTCCGCGCCCTTGGCGTCGATCAGGGGGATGCGTGCGGGCAGGGCTAACTCGATCTGCCGCTGCTTGCTATCGATCCGCTTGAACCGCACCGTCGCCCCTTCGATGTGGGTATGGCCGCCTTGATTATCGCGCAGCTTGAGCGGCGGCAGGCGGGCGAGGTAACGGCCATCGGGCTCCTGGGTGACGCGCACGGCGCCCTGACGCTCGACCTTGAAGCTGTCGCCGCCGAGATTGTCCAGCGCCGCCTCGACCTCGCGCGCGGTCTGTTCGGCCTCGGCCGGGCTGGCCTGGGCAGGGGCGGCGGCGAACAAAAACGCGGCTACGAGGATCGACAAACGAGTCATAGGTCTGATCATACTCCGCGATTCGGGTCCGAGCGGCCCATGTCGGGCGGGACTATGGCGGCACCGGGCCCAGGGAACAAGAGGCGCGCCCGCATGCCCCTTGCATTCCACCGCCCAAATCCCGATTCTGGTCTCATGTCCGCGAACGGCATGCCCAGGGGCGGCGAGCGCGTCACGGCGGTGCTCGGGCCGACCAATACCGGCAAGACCTATCTGGCGATCGAACGCATGCTGGGTCATTCCAGCGGCATGATTGGCTTTCCCCTGCGCCTCCTGGCGCGCGAGAATTACGACCGCATCGCTCAGCTCAAGGGCCCGCACCGCGTCGCCCTGGTCACGGGCGAGGAAAAGATCGTGCCGCCCAATCCGAGCTGGTGGGTTTGCACGGTGGAATCCATGCCGCTCGACCGCGACGTCGCGTTCCTGGCGGTGGACGAGGTGCAGCTGGCCGGCGATGGCGAGCGCGGCCATGTCTTCACCGACCGCATCCTGCACGCGCGCGGGCGCGAGGAGACCATGTTACTTGGTGCCGACACGGCGCGGCCGATCCTGCGCCGGCTGGTGCGCGGCGTCGATGTGATCCAGCGCCCGCGGTTTTCTACGCTGAGTTATGCCGGGCCGAAGAAGCTGACGCGGTTGCCCCGGCGCTCCGCCGTGGTCGCGTTCTCCGCCAACGATGTCTATGAAATCGCCGATCTCGTGCGCCGCCAGCGCGGCGGGGCGGCGGTGGTGCTGGGCGCGCTCAGCCCGCGCGCACGCAACGCCCAGGTCGGCATGTATCAGGCCGGCGAGGTCGACTACATGGTGGCGACCGATGCCATCGGCATGGGCCTCAACATGGATCTCGACCACGTCGCCTTCGCGCGGCTGGTTAAGTTCGACGGGCGCGGACCGCGCCGCCTGACCGCCGCCGAAATCGGCCAGATCGCCGGCCGCGCCGGCCGTCACATGACCGATGGCAGTTTCGGCACCACCGATCTCGCCCACGACCTCGATCCCGAACTGGTCGAGGCGGTGGAGAACCATCGCTTCGATCCGCTGAAAGCTGTGTTCTGGCGCAACACCGATCTGTCCTTCCGCTCGCTTGGCGATCTGCTGCGCAGCCTGGATGCCATGCCGGCCGATCCCGTGCTGCTGCGCAAGCGCGATGCCGACGATCACCTGGCGCTTCAGGCACTGGCGCGCGAGGCCGATATCGCGGCGCTGGCCGCCCGGCCCGACCGGTTGCGCTTGCTGTGGGAGGTTTGCCAGATCCCCGATTTTCGCAAGATCATGACCGACGCGCACACCCGCCTGCTCGCTCAAATCTATCGCCATCTGACCGGACCGAGGGAAAGATTACCGACCGATTGGGTCGGCACCCAGGTCGACCGCTTCGACCGCGTCGAGGGCGACATCGACACGCTGGTTCAACGCATCGCCCATGTCCGTACCTGGACCTATATCTCCCACCGGCCGGATTGGCTGGAGGATGCGGGACACTGGCAGGAGCGCGCGCGCGCCATCGAGGACAAGCTCTCCGACCAGTTGCACGAGCGTCTGACCCAGCGCTTCGTCGACCGGCGCTCCGCCGTGCTGACCCGGCGGCTCAAAGACGCGGACGGGCTGATTGCCGCGGTCAATGGGCCGGGCGAGGTGCTGGTGGAAGGCCATTATGTCGGCCAGCTCGACGGCCTGGCCTTCCGCCCCGACGCCAATGCCGTGGGCGAGGAGATGCGCGCTTTGCTCGCCGCCGCGCGCCGCGTGCTGCCGGCAGAGATCGCTTCGCGGGTCGACCGGCTCGAAGCCGATGAAGACACTGGTTTTGCGCTCGGTGACGACGGCAGGCTGCTCTGGCGCGCGGCGGCGGTGGCGCGGCTAGCGCCGGGGCGCGACGTCTTTAGCCCGCAGATCGAACCGCTTGCCAACGATTTCATCGGCGGGCATTTGCGCCTGCGCATCCAGGCCAGGCTCGGCGCCTGGCTTGGCCGACGCATCGGCGTGGTCTTTCGGCCGCTGCTGGCCGCCCAGGCGGCGGCGCTGTCGGCGCCTGCGCGCGGTCTCGTTTTCCAGGTCGCGGAAGGGTTGGGCTCGATGCCGAGCGCGGCGGCCGCATCTCAGGTGGCGGCGCTCGATGCCAATGACCGCAAGACGATCGCCCGTCTCGGACTCAAACTGGGTTATCGCGCGATCTTCATGCCGGCCTTGCTCAAGCCGGCGGCTCAGGTTCTGCGCGCCCAGCTCTGGGCGGCGCGCCAGGAAATCAAATTCCCTGAGCTGCCGGCGCCGTGCCGCATTTCCGTGCCGGCCGATGCCGGCGTGCCCCAGGGCTTCTATGCCGCCATCGGGTTCGAGGTGCTGGGCGGCCGGGCATTGCGCATCGACATGGCGGAACGGCTGGTGGCCCAGGCCCGGCGGCTGGCGGCGCAGGGGCCGTTCGCGGCATCGGGCGAATTGCTCGCTTTGGCCGGCTGCAAGCCCGGCGAGATCGCGCCGATCCTCGCCGCGCTCGGCTATCGTGCGGTGGCGGCGGAGTCCGGCATCACCTTCGTGCCCCAGCGCAAGGCGCGCCGCCCGGCGGCGATTGCGGCCAAACCGGACTCGCCCTTCGCTCAGCTTCAAGCTCATTTCGGTAAGCGCGCGCCGCCGCGGTGAGTGGGGGGCAATGAGCGAGGACGGGCTTCGCCTGGACAAGTGGCTGTGGTTCGCATGCTTCTGCAAGAGCCGCTCGATCGCCGCCGCGCTATGCACCGGCGGACGCATCCGGCTCTCCGGCCGGGTCGTCGCCAAGGCCAGCCAGACCGTGCGCGCCGGCGACGTGCTGACCTTTCCGCTCGGTCCCCATGTCCGCGTGATCGAAATCGGCGCGCTGGGCACCAGGCGCGGCCCGGCGATGGAAGCCCAAACGCTCTATCGCGATCTCGATCCACCGTTGGCGCGGCCGCCGGCGCCGACGATTCCGGCGATAACCGAACGCGAACCCGGCGCCGGCCGTCCGACGAAGGCCGACCGCCGCGCCATCGACAAGCTCATGGGGGAGGGTTCTTAGGGGACGACAACCGGAATGCCGCCCAGCCGGCGCGCCCGCTCGGCCGCGCGCACTCGATGTCGTGCTGAGCTGTGTGCGCCTGGGCGTCCGACTCTATATTGCGCTCGTGCTCACGCGCGCTTGGGCCATCGGCGTGCTCGCCCTGATGACCATCGAGGAGTGGCAGCTTCTCGGTCGCTCCCTCGCATCCAGCGGCCTCGCGCTTCTATTGGCCTATGTGCTCTGGCAGATCGCCAAGTTCCATATCGATTGCTACATCGCGAACAATCCGGTGGCGGGCGGCGATCAAGAGGGCGAGAGCGAGGATGGCGAGCCGCCGACGGCGGCCTCGCGCTTGCGCACCCTGATGCCGTTGCTGCGTGTCGTGTTTGCCGCGGTGATCCTGGTGTTCACCGTTCTGATCGTGTTGTCCGAGCTGGGCGTCAGCACGGCGCCGCTGATTGCCGGCGCCTCGATTGTCGGGCTCGCCATCTCGTTCGGCAGCCAGTCCTTGGTCAAGGACATCGTGTCCGGCATCTTCTTCCTGGCCGACGATGCCTTCCGGGTCGGCGAGTATATCGACGCCGGCAAGGCCAAGGGCACGGTCGAGGGTTTCACCCTGCGCTCGCTGCGCATGCGCCACCAGAACGGCCAGGTCCACACCATTCCCTTCGGGCAGCTCGGCTCGATCACCAATTACAGCCGGGACTGAACCACGATGAAGTTCAACCTGCGCATGGCGCGCGGTACGGACCTGGAACTGCTGCGCAAGACGATCAAGCGGATCGGCCAGGACATGATGGCCGATCCTGAGTTCAAGGACGAGCTGCTCCAGCCGCTCAAGTTGCAAGGCATCGCCGATATCACGGAAAGCGCGCTGATCGTGCGCTGCAAATTCACATGCCGCCCGATCAAGCCGACCTATATCCAGCGCCAGGCGATCAAGCGCATGTACGAGCAATTCCCGGTCAAGGGACTGGAATTCGCGCAGTCGACAGTGTCGGTGCAAGGGTTCGGCGATCCGGCGGCCCTGGCGGCGGCCGGCGGCGCCCATCAGGCCGCGGTCAGCGCGGCGGCAGCGCCGAGCGCGGGTTAGCCGATCGCCGCGCACACCCGCGCGATCTCGTCCCCGCTGTTGTAGTAATGCACGCCCATGCGCACGACGCGCGCCAGGCCACGCCGCTCCATGTCGAGGCGCGTGGATGCGGCGGTGGAGATGGAGACATTGATGCGCTGGGCCGCCAGCGTCGCTTTGATCGCCTCGGGCATAAAGCCTTCTCTGGTGAAGGTGACAATGCCGCATTGCTCTCGGCCGATGTCGCGCACGACGACGCCGGGGATGGCGGCCAGCCCCGTGCGCAACATGCCGGCCAGCATGCGGATGCGGCCATAGATCGCGTCGAGTCCGAGATCGAACGCATAGTCGATCGCCGTGCCCAGGCCGAGCTTGGCCGCGATATTGCTTTCCCAATTCTCGAATCGGCGGGCACCCGGCACCATCTCGTAGCGGTCACGGGCGACCCAGCGCGCGGCATGCAAATCGAGGAAGGGCGGTTCCAGCCGGTCGAGCATGGCGCGGCGGACATAGAGCAGGCCGGTGCCGCGTGGCCCGCGCATGAATTTTCGGCCCGTTGCTGACAGCAGGTCGCAGCCGATGGCCTCGACATCGAGCGGCATCTGGCCGAAGGATTGGCAGGCATCGAGCAGATAGGGCACGCCGGCCGCCCGCGCCACCCGGCCGATGGCGGCCGCCGGGTTGACCAGGCCACCATTGGTCGGCACATGGGTAACCGCGATCAGCTTGACCCTGTTATCGATCATGGCCGCCAAGCGGGCCACGTCGAGTTGACCCGAGGCGTCGCTCGGCACGGTCTCGACAATCGCGCCGGTGCGGCGGGAAACTTGCAGGAAGGCTATGTAGTTGCTGGCATATTCGGCCTCGGCGGTGAGGATGCGGTCGCCGGGCTTGAAATTGAAAGCATAGAATGCCATGTCCCACGCGCGCGTCGCGTTCTCGACAATGGCGATCTCGTCCGGCTTGCAGTTCAGCAGGCGAGCAGCGCTGGCGTAGAGGCGGACGAGTTCGTCATGCGCGCGGTCGGCGGCTTCGTAGCCGCCGATTTCGCTTTCCAACCGGAGATGGTCGATGACGCGGTCGAGCACGGGCCGTGGCGGCAGGGCGGCACCACAATTGTTGAGATGGACGACATTGGCACAGCCCGGCGTGTCGGCGCGAATGCGGGCGAGGTCGATAGTCATGGTGCTCTCTCGGTCATGGAAAAATTGGAGCGGGCAGCCTAACGCAACAGGAAATCGGCCCGGACGCAACGGTCCGGGTTAATGGAGGGAATCAAAAATAGAATTTATGCTCGATCCCCATGTCTGGGCGAGCCTGATCACGCTGTCGATCCTGGAGATCGTGCTCGGCATCGACAATCTCGTGTTCATCGCCGTGCTGGCCAGCCGCCTGCCGCCCCATCAGCGCGCCCGCGCGCGCCATTTCGGCCTAGCCTTGGCCCTGCTGACGCGTCTAGCACTGCTCGGCTCGATCGCCTGGATCGCCGGGCTGACCACGCCGGTGTTCCACGCCTTCGGTCAATCTTTCTCCTGGCGCGATATGATCCTGATCCTGGGCGGACTGTATCTGATATACAAGGGCACGGTCGAGATTCACGAACATGTCGAGGTCGGCGGCTTCAAGGGCGCGGATGGCAACGCTGCCGCGCCAGCGGGCGGCCTGGTTTCGCCGGTCGGCATCGTGCTTCAGATCGCGGTGATCGACATTGTGTTCTCGCTCGACTCGGTGATTACCGCGGTCGGCATGGCGCAAGAGATCTGGATCATGGTGACCGCCGTGGTGCTCGCCATGGCCGTCATGATCGCAGCGGCCAATCCGATCGGCGATTTCATTTCGCGCCATCCCTCGGTCCAGATGCTGGCCTTCGCCTTTATTCTGCTGGTCGGCGCGGTGCTCGTCGCCGACGGTTTCGAGATGCACATCCCGAAAGGTTATATCTATGGTGCCATCGCCTTCTCCATCTTCGTGGAGAGCATGAACATCATGGCCGGCCGCAAGCGCCGGGCGGCGACCCCAAGACCTGAAGCTTAGGCCGCGCCTTCCTGTTTATGCTTTGGCGTAGCGGGCGCGTGCCGCGCGATGGAGCCCGGCGGCGGCCAACTCGCCGATAGCGAGGCGTTGGCGCAGGGCGCGTAGCAGACCGATCTCTTCCAGGCGAGTCTGGCCGTCGGCGGCCAGCACGTCGCAAGCCAGCGCATAGGCGGTTTCGCGCAGCGCCTTCGGCACGGCGGCGGCGATGGCGCGCAACATGCGCTCCGGCCCATCCTTGTCGGCCATCATGTCGGCGCAGGTGGCTGACGTCTTGGGCAGGCGGCGCGGATCGTAGCCGGCGAACACGGGGAGGTGGCGGACGAGTTCGCCGATCTTGGCGAGTTCGGCGTTGTGCATCTCGCGATCGACGGCCGACATCATGAGCATGGCGTGGATCAGGGCGGTGTGCAGGTCGAGTTTATCGGCCATGGCGTGGGAACTCCCATTTCGCAGTCGCGTCCTTTAGCACGGCGCCGATGGCGCCGCCAACAGCGCGCTCGACAGGCCGCGACAACCTCTCCTATCGTGGCCGGATGGAACCGGTGCTCAATGTCGGCCTGCCCGTCTTCGCCATCATCCTATTGGGATACATGGCTGGGCGGTTCGGCGTGTTGGGCACGGCCGCGACCGAGGCGATCAACGCCTTCGTCTATTACTTCGCCCTGCCGCCCCTGCTGTTTCAGGCCCTGGCGCGGGTGCCGCCGGCCGACGCCTTCAACGGTCCCTTCCTCGCCGCCTATTCCGGCGGCGTGCTCGGCACCTTCGCGATCGCCATGCTGGCCGGCGTGATGGTGTTCCGCCACCGCCCGGCGGCGCTCGTGCTCCAGGGCATGAC
Source organism: Alphaproteobacteria bacterium (assembly GCA_009694085.1). GTDB lineage: Bacteria > Pseudomonadota > Alphaproteobacteria > SHVW01 > SHVW01 > SHVW01. The sequence continues at coordinate 7,043 of SHVW01000088.1, read as the reverse complement.
CACGATCTTCACCAACACAGGCTATATGGGCGTGCCGCTCTATTTGATCGCGTTTGGCGAGCAGGGCGTGCTGCCCGCCTTGATCCTGACCGTTTACAACGGCGCACTGGTCATCGGTCTGACCATCGTGCTGATCGAACTCGATCTGCGCTCGGGCGGCGAGCCGCTAAAAATCCTGGGCGATGTCGGATTGTCCATCGTCAAGAATCCGCTGCTCATGGCCGCGACGGCAGGCGTTGTAACATCGGCGTTTGCCGTGCCGTTGCCGCAGTCGGTCGTCAATTTCTGTACTATCCTTGGCAATGCCAGCGGGCCTGCTGCGCTGTTTGCCATGGGCCTGTTCCTGGCCGGGCGCCGGTTGACGCGGGCTTGGGCGGAGATCGGCTGGCTGACATTCCTCAAGATGATCGTGCAGCCCGCGATCGCTTGGTGGCTTGCCTTCGAGGTGCTCAAGCTGGAGCCGTTCTGGGCGGCGAGCGCCGTCATCATGTCGGCATTGCCTGTCGGTTCCACCGCCTTCGTGATCGCCCAGCGCTATGGCGTTTATGTCGAGGAGGCGACCTCGGTCACCCTGATCACGACCGTGCTGTCCTTCGTCACGGTTTCGGTGTTGCTGGTCTGGTTCGGGCTCGGCTAACGCCGCCCGAAATGCTTCTCCAGCCGCTCGACCGCGCCGTCGAGCACGTGGTCCTGCTTGGCGAAGCAGAAGCGCGCGATGGTGGCGGGGGCGTCGGGGCCGGCATAGAAGGCGCTGACCGGGATCGCGGTCACGCCGGCCTCGACCGTGATGTGCTGGCAGAACGCCATGTCGTCGCCGTTGAAGCCCAGCCGCTCGAAACCGGCATTGATGAAATAGGTGCCGGCGCAATCGAGCAGGTCGAAGCCGATGCGCGCCAGCCCCTGGGCCAGCCGGTCGCGCCGTCGGCGCATGTCCTGGGCTAAGCCCGTGAAATAGGAATTGTCCTGGTCGAGGCCGAAGGCGACGGCACGTTGCAGATTGGGCGGCGTGGCGAAGACCAGGAATTGATGGCAGCGGCTGACCGGCGCTAGCAAGGCGGCGGGCGCGGTGATGTAGCCGACCTTCCAGCCCGTGAGCGAAAAGGTCTTGCCCGCCGAACCGATCTTCAAGCAGCGCTCGCGCATGCCGGGCAGGGCCATCAGCGGGATATGGGTGCGGCCGTCGAAGGCGATGTGCTCATAGACCTCGTCGCACAGCGCCAGCGTGTCGAACCGCTTGACGTAGTCGGCCAGCAATTCCAGCTCGGCGCGGCTGAACACCTTGGCCGCCGGGTTCTGCGGATTGTTGAGCAATAACAGCTTGGTCTTCGGGCCGAAGGCCGCGTCGAGGGCGGCCGCCGTCAATGTCCAGTCCGGCGGGGTCAGCCGCACCAGCCGGGGCACGGCGCCGGCGCGGCGCAGGATCGGGATGTAGCTGTCATAGAGCGGTTCGATGAGGACTACTTCGTCGCCCGGCTCGATTAGGCCGAACAGCGCCGAGGCCAAAGCTTCAGTGGCGCCCGAGGTCACCATCACCTCGCTCTGCCAATCCACGTCCATACCGTAGAAGCGCTTGGCATGGCGTGCGACGGCCTGGCGTAGCTCGGGCACGCCCAGCATGGGCGGGTATTGGTTGGGCTGGGTCAACAGCGCGTCGGCAGCGGCCTGGAGCACGTCGGAGGGACCGCGATCGTCGGGAAATCCCTGGCCCAGATTGATCGATTTGTGCTCAATGGCGAGCCGCGACATCACCTCGAACACCGAGGTGCCATAGCTGGACAGGATCGAATTGGCTGCCTTCATCTCAAGCCTTCTCCGGATAGGCGTGGCGGCGACCGCGATAGTCTTCCACCGTGTAGCCGCCATCGCCAGCGCGATTAAGATAGCCGGGGCCGACCGGCACCTTGCCATGGCCGCCGGGTAGGTCGAGCACATAGCTTGGCTGACATAGGCCGGAAACCCGGCCGCGCAGCGCGCGCATCAGCGCCTGGCCTTCCTCGATCGTGGTGCGGAAATGGCCGGTGCCGCGCGCCAGGTCGCCATGATGCAGGTAATAGGGCTTGATGCGCGCGGCGACCAGCGCCCGCATGAGCGCCTCCAGCGTCGCGGGGTTGTCGTTGACGCCCTTGAGCAGCACGCTTTGGCCGAGCAGCGGAATGCCGGCGCGGCCGAGCCGGCGGCAGGCCTGGCGCGCTGCCGGCGTTAACTCGCGCGCGTGGTTGCAGTGGATGGCGACATAGACGGCCTTGTCGCTCTTGAGCGCCGCCACCAGATCAGGCGTTACTCTGGCTGGTTCGGCCACAGGCACGCGGGTGTGGAAGCGGATGACCGCGACATGGGGGATGCGGCCGAGCGCAGCCATGATGGTGCTCAGCCGGCGGGTCGATAGCATGAAGGGATCGCCGCCGGTGACGATCACCTCCCAAATTTCCTTGTGCGTGCCGATATAATCGAGTGCCGCGTTCAGCTCGGCGGCACTCAACGCCTTGGCGCCGGGCCCGACCATTTCGCGCCGGAAACAGAAGCGGCAATAGACCGGGCAGGTATGCAAGGGCTTGAGCAGCACGCGGTCGGGATAGCGATGGACGATGCCCTTGACCGGCGAATGGGCCTCGTCGCCGATGGGATCGCCCGACTCGCCCGGTCGCAGGGTCAACTCGGCCGGGTCGGGCGCGAATTGCCGTGCGATGGGATCGGCGGGATCGGCCGGATCGATCAGGTCGATCATGTCGGGCGTGACGGCGACGGTGAAGCGCAGGGCGACCGCATCGAGCGCTGCGCGTTGGTCGTCGCGCGCCAATCCGGCGTCGATCAGGGCATCGGTGGAGCGCGCGACGCGGCGTGCTGATGACTTTGCGGCCATATCCATGAATCCCGGCCAAAACCGGCGCGCACTCTATGTCGGGGGCTCGCCATTTGCAAAGAACCCCTTGGTCGCCGCCACCGCCTCCGCCAAGCCAACCCGTGCGACCTCGACGCCCTCGGGAAAGGCGCCGAGCAGGCGCGAGGGGAGTTGGCGGTCGAGCAGCACGAACACGCCGCGATCGTCGGCCCGGCGCACCAGGCGGCCGAACGCTTGCTTGAGCCGCAGCCGCGTGATCATGTCGTCATAGGTGCGCGGACCGAAGGCGAGACGTCGCGCCTTGTGCAGGATGTCGGGCCGCGGCCAGGGCACGCGGTCGAACACGATAAGCCGCAGCGACCGTCCGGGCACATCGACGCCGTCGCGCACGGCGTCGGTGCCGAGCAGGCAGGCATCTTCCTCGGCGCGGAAAATGTCGATCAATGTGGCGGTGTCCATGCCGTCGACATGCTGGGCGTAGAGCGCGAGCCCGCCAGCCTCGAGCTCCGGGGCGACGCGCTGATGCACGGCCTTGAGACGCGCGACGGCGGTGAACAGGCCAAGCGCGCCGCCGCCCGAGGCCAGGAACAGGGCGCGATAGGCGGCGGCGAGCTGGGCGACATCGTTGCGCGCGAGGTCGTTGACGATGAAAACCCGGGTCTGGCGCGGATAGTCGAAGGGCGAGGCCACGGCAGCGCGCAGCGCGGGGCGGGCCAGATGGCGCGCGCCGGTGCGAATTTCCGCCGCCTGCCAATCCGCCTCCACGTCGCCGGACCCGTCGCGCAAGGTCGCGGACGTAATCAACAGACCCTGGGCCGGCTCGGCGACCACGCGGGTGAACGGCACCATCGGATCGACCCAGTGGCGGAACATGCCGACATCGGCGTCGCGGCCGTCGATCCGCTCGATGGCGAACCAGTCGACGAATTCCGGCGGCGTCGCGTCGGTCAGGGAATGGAGCATGGCGCGCCAGGAGCCGACGGTCAGTTCGCCCCGGCGCTGCAAGCCGCGCGCGACCGCCTCGATGCGCAGCCGGGTCGATGTATCCAGCTCTTCCGCTTCGTCATCGAGCCGGGCGAGCAGGCGTTTGCGCAGCGTCTTGAGCGGTTCGCCCAGGCGGGCGAGCGCGCGTTCGAGCGCGCCGGCCACGGCGATCAGGCCATCGACCGGCGGTTTCGCCTCGGTCTCCAGGGAATAGGCATTCTCGCCCTGGGATGCCCGGGCATAGACCTGCTGGCGCACCAGCACGAGAAAGCCCTCGGCGGCGCCCTGGGGCCGGCTCTCGGCCAGCCGGGCCGCCCAACCCTCGCCGGGCAAGGCATGAGCGGCAGATAGAGCGGCATCGAGCGCCGCCATGGCCGGTTCGTCTCCGGCGACCAAATCCTCTAGCCGGCGCTTCAGCCCGCGCGCGCGGCCGGTACGCCTGTTCTCCACGCCGAGCAGCCAGCGCCGGAGTTCGACGCCCTCGGCGGCGCTAAGGTGGCTTGAGAAGGCGCTATCGGCCGCGTCGAAGACATGGTGGCCCTCGTCGAACACGTAGCGCTGGGGCAGGCCCTGGGCCGCACCGTCGTCGCCGCCCTGGAGCGCGGCCTGAATCATGACCAGGGCATGGTTGGCGACAACGATATCGGCGCGGCGCGCGCGACGCTGGCTGCGCTCGATGAAGCATTTGTCGTAGTGCGTGCAGGCGGAATAGACGCATTCGCCGCGCCGGTCGGCCAGGCCCAGGCTGCGCCTGCGGCCGATCAGATCGGGCAGCCAGCCCGGCAAATCGCCGCCCACCATGTCGCCATCGCGGGTCGCCGCCGCCCAGCGCGCCATCAGGCCGAGCGCTACCGCATCACGCGGGCGCGTGGGCAGCGCACCGACCGCCTCTTCCAAGTTCAACAGGCAGAGATAGTTCTCCCGCCCCTTGCGCAGCACGACCTTGAGCGCCTTGTCCACGGGATCGGGATAGAGGCGGTCGAGCTCGCCATCGATCTGGTGCTGCAAGTTGCGCGTGAAGGTCGAAATCCACACCGGTCCCAAATTCTTCTCCGCCCACAGGCTAGCCGGCGCGATATAGCCCAGGGTCTTGCCGACGCCGGTGCCGGCCTCGGCCAGAACCACATTGGGTTCGCCTGGTTTCTGGCGCGGCGCGAAGGCGGGCGTGACCGCGCTGGCATAGTCGGCTTGCTGGGGACGGTCCTCGGCGCCGTCGCCGGTTAACTGGCTCAGGCGTTCGCGCGCCTCGGCCGGATCGACCGGCAGATTGCCCGGTGGCGGCTCCGGCGCGTGGTCCGACCAGGGGGACAGCCGGCGCCAAACCTCAAGCCCGCCGGCACCCGATCCCGGCGCGTCCGGCGGTTCGCCGGCCGCTGCCAACACATGGGGCGCCCACAGCCAGCCGCCCCTGGCCATGACGCGCGCGACCGGCACGGCAAGGCCGGCGCGCGCATCGGTGCCATGGCCGAGCCGGCCAGCCTCGGCAAGCAGCCGTTCGGCGACGGTCAGCAGAGCCGCGGCCTCGCCCTCGATACCCCGGGGCGGCGGCAGATCGAGCGCGGCGGCCAGCCCGCGCGGGGTCGGCAGACAGAATTGGGCAGGACGCACGAAGGCGAAGAGTTCGAGCAGGTCGAAGGCGGGAAACAAATCGCGCCGCAGCCGGCTCGCCACGGCCCGGCCATGGCACAGAATCGGCGGCACCGCGCGAAATAGCGAATCGCCGCCGACCCGCCGCGCCGCCTCGGCCAAGTCGATAATTTCGATCTCGCCTTCGCTCGACAACCAGGCCGCGCGTGTCGCCCCGGCAACCAGAACAGGTGCGCGAGGCAGGGCAGGTTGGAGCGGTGGCGTGGCGGGAGGGATCGACATTGCGGGCACTATAGCTGATCGGCGTGCCGTCATGGCGCAGTGCCGGCGATGATGTTCCTTCGTCCTCTGGCGCGCCGCGCGACCGGGCTACTCTGGCTCAGCAATGCGGCGGTCGCCGTCGGCCATGAAGTGCGCCGGTTGGCTCTGGTCTGGATCGCGGTCGAGTTGATCGGCGAGTCCGCCGCCTATGTCGCCGCCCTCCAGGCCGCGACCTTGCTTGTCCTAAGCCTATGGGGCGGCGCGATCGTCGATCGCTGGGATCATCGCTGGGCCATGGTTACGGCCGATATCGGCCGCAGTTTGGTTGCTCTCGCCTTGATCGGCGTGATTCTGGACGGCGCCTTGCAACCCTGGCATCTCTTTGCCGTCAGCGTCCTACTTTCGACCCTAAGCACGCTCTACGACCCAGCGCTTCAGGTTGCGGTCACCGGCGCGGCCGGGTCGATCGACGCGTTGCAGACTTTGAACGGCCTGATGGACGGTGCCAAGCGGTTGGCCCGCATCCTGGTGCCCGGTCTGGTCGCGGCGATGGCGGCCGGGCTGCCGGTTCATCATCTGATGACGCTGAGTGCCAGCGCCCATGCGGTCTCGGCGGTCGCCGTGTTCGGCGCTTGGGCAGCGTTGGCGCCGACGCCGCGCTCGGTGATCGCCCCGATCGCGGGCCGCAGCATGTGGACCGAGCTTGGCGGCGCCATTGCCGCTGCCCGGGCCCATGCCCTGATGTCCTATGCCATCGTCGGTATCGCGGTGCGGACGGCGTGTTGGGTGTCGGTTTTCTATCTGTGCCTGCCCCTGCGCCTACTGACCGACCTGCCCGGCGGAGTCGGTGCATTCAGCCTGGTAATCGCGGTGTTCGGCGCGGGCAATTTGCTCGGCAGCGCCTGCGCTGTCCGCTTCCGGCGCCGGCCGCCCGGGCTGACCACGGCGCTTGGCCGGCTGCTCATGGGCCACGGCTTCGTCGGTATCGCCTGGGCGCCCAATATCGGCGTCATGCTGGCCGCAGGCGTAGTGGCCGCGATCGGCGGGCCGCTTGGCGACCTGCCCTCGCTCGGCTTGCTGTACAGCGATTTCAGCGCCGAGGTGGTCGGCAAGATCGTCGGCCTGCGCAGCCTGGCCGATGCGATCGGCATGCTGGCGGCGCCGGCCTTGATCGCCGTCTTCGGCCTGTCCGGCACGATGGGCCTCTGGGCCGTGGTTTTGACCCTAGTACCTCTGCACGGAGGTTTTGACCGGTTGGTTGTGTGCGGATCGTAGGGCTGGGAGGTCCTCGGCATCAACCAGGATGGTGATGGTGCGGGCCTCGCCTGGTTGTCGCCGGATGAGCCCGGCGCGCTCCAGCGTGATCACCATC